>JAQCGH010000009.1 GCA_027620015.1 Cyanobacteriota bacterium | reverse complement strand
GCCGGCGGGCGTCGCTGATGCCCAGTGAGCCTTTACCGATGGCTGCCTCGCTGGCCACCCGCAGTCGCTCCAGCAGCAGCTCCGGGTTGTGCTCCATCACCTCCAGCACCTCAGCGTTGGTGTCGCCACGCACCACGTGATCGAGCTGGTAGCCGCCGCTGGCCTTGAGGCGTAGGTGCACGGCGTTGGTGCTGCCGAAGAGGTTGTGCAGGTTGCCCATCACCTCCTGGTACGCGCCACCGAGGAACATGCCGATCCAGTAGGGCTCACCGGGTCGCAGCTTGTGCAGCTCTAGCAGGGGTTTCACCTGGCCCCTCCCCGAGTGCCCGGCCGGATCGATGAAGCGGGCGATTTTGCCGTCGGAATCGCAGGTGAGGTCGGCGAAGCTGCCCAGGGCTTCTGGTTTTTCGTCGAGGCGGTGAATCGGCATCACCGGAAACAGTTGGTCGATCGCCCAGGTGTCGGGGGCCGAGCGAAACACCGAGAGGTTGGCGTAGTAGGTGGAGGCCAGGGCTGCTGGCAGGGCCCGTAGCTGCTCCGGGATCACCGTGGCCGCTGGCAGCCCTTTGAGCCGCTCGGCGATGGCCTGGCAGCAGGCCCAGGTGAGCTGCTCGGCCAGGCCCCGCTCCGGCAGGCTCAGGTAGCCGAGGCGGAAGGCGGCTAGGGCGTCGTGCTTGAACTTGAGGGCGTCGTTCCAGGCCTCCTGCAGGGCTTCCACGCTGGCCTCAGGCGCTGTGATGGCTGCGTAGGTGTCGCGCAGGTTGCGCATGATCAGGGCCTCGCCCTCTTGGGGGGTGGGCACGGCACCGGGAAGGCTGCCGGCGCCGAGCACGTCGAACACCAGCACCGAGAAGTGGCTGGCCAAGGCCCGGCCGCTTTCGCTCACCAGGGTGGGCACGGGGATGCCGTGGGGTTCGCAGCACTCCTTCACCGTGGCCACCACGTCGTTGGCGTAGTTCTGCAGGGAGTAGTTGGTGGAGGCGGCGCTGGCGGTGCGGCTGCCGTCGTAGTCGATGCCCAGGCCGCCGCCCACATCTAGGTAGCCCATGGGTGCACCGAGGCGGGTGAGCTCCCCGTAGATCTGGCCGGCCTCCTGCAGGGCGTCCTTGAGCACGGCGATGTCGTTGATCTGGCTGCCTACGTGGAAGTGCAGCAGGCGCAGCTCGCCCAGCAGATTGGCGGCCCGTAGTGCCTCCACCGTGGCCAGCAGATCGGGGATGCCCAAGCCAAATTTCGCCCGCTCCCCCACCGAGCTGCCCCAGCGGCCAGTGCTGCGGGCCGAGAGCTTGGCGCGGATGCCGATCAGGGGCGCCGCCCCCAGCTCGCGGCTGGCAGTGATGATCCTCTCCACCTCATCGGCCTGCTCGATCACCACCACCGGTTGGCGCCCCAGGCGTCTGGCCAGGATTGCCGTCTCCATGTAGCGCTGATCCTTGTAGCCGTTGCAGATCAGCAGCGCCTCGGGGTCGTCGATCAGCGACAACGCAATAAGCAGCTCTGCCTTGCTGCCGGCTTCCAAGCCGAAGTGCCAGCGGCGGCCGCTGCTCACCAGTTCCTCCACTACGTGGCGCTGCTGGTTGCACTTCACCGGAAACACCCCCTGATAGCGGCCGGCGTAGCCGTACTGGGCGATGGCCCGATCAAATGCCCCGTGCAGGCGTTCGAGCCGGTCTTCGAGGATGTCATCGAAGCGAATCAGCAGCGGCAGGCTCAGATCGCGGCCCTGCAGTTCCTGCACCAGCTCCATCAGGTCGAGGGAGTCGCCCCGATCGCCCTGAGGCTGGACCATCACGTGGCCTCGATCGTTGACGGAGAAATACGGGTCACCCCAGCGATCCAGCCCGTAAAGGGCGGCGCCATCGGAGGCAGTCCAGGTGTCGCTGTTCGAAGCGCTCACGGCAGGGGGCAGGTGGGGGGCGGTGATCACGGCACCACTGTGCTTGCCAACGGGCAGGGCCGCCGCAGACGATGAGCCGGATCGACTTCTTTCCCATGGCCGCCGAACGCTCTTTCATTGCCATCAAGCCCGACGGCGTCCAGCGCGGTCTGGTTGGTGAAATCCTTGGCCGCTTCGAGCGCAAGGGCTTCAAGTTGGTGGGCCTTAAGCAGCTCACCCCCAGCCGCGCACTGGCTGAAAGTCACTACGGCGTGCACAGCGAACGCCCCTTCTTTGCTGGCCTGGTGGATTTCATTACCTCTGGTCCAGTGGTGGCGATGGTGTGGGAAGGCGATGGCGTCATTGCCAGCGCCCGCAAGCTCATTGGCGCCACAAAGCCCCTTGAGGCAGAGCCCGGCACAATTCGCGGCGATCTTGCTATCAACATCGGTCGCAACGTGATCCATGGTTCGGACGCCCCCGAAACCGCTGAATTTGAAATCGGCTTGTGGTTCCAGCCCTCAGAGCTGAGCGATTGGAGCCCTGCCGACCAGGTGTGGCGCGTCGAGGGCTGATTAGGTCTGCTCAAATCGCCGCCAGCTGAAGCAATTCAGCTGGTTCTGTTTTGTGGTTGCCAGGTCGCCGAGGATTGCTCCTGCCACCAATTCGGCGGTGATCGCGGCAAGCAGCACGCCGTTGCGGTGGTGCCCCGCCGCCAGCCACAGACCCGGGATGGGGCTAGTCCCCAGCAGGGGTGCTTCGTCTGGGGTGTGGGGCCGAAAGCCCCACCAGCGCTCCATCGGAGGCCAAGAGCTTGCTTCAGGCAGCAGGCTGGCCAACCCCTCGTGCAGCTGGCGCTGACCGGCGGGGGTGAGGCCTTCACTGAAGCCGGCCTCTGGCTCGCTGGTGGCTCCCACCACTAGTAGGCCATCTTGTCGCGGCACCACGTAGGTGCCGGGTCCAAAAATCACCCGCCGTAAGGCTTGCCTCGGCCCCTGCAGCGAGAGCATCTGGCCCTTCACCGGAGCGATCGGCAGCTGGGGCACTAACTGGGCGCTCCAGGCACCGCAGGCAAGCACCGCTCTCTCGGCAGTGAGATGGTGCTCCTCGCCCTCGGCGCTGCGTAGACGCACCCCGCTGAGGGCGCCGCTCCTGTCGCGATCGAGGCTCAGCACCTGGCTGCCCTCTTGAAAGGTCACCCCGAGTTCCACGCAGGCCCGCTCCAGAGCGCGCATCAGCTGTCGACGGTTGTCGATCTGGCCGTCTTGTTCAAACAGCAAACCCGCCTGCCAGAGCTCGCCGATGCCGGGAATCTCTTGCTCTAGGCCGCTGCGATCAAGATGCTGGCCGAAGGCGGCGGTGGGATAGGCATCCCGCTCCGCCGAGGTGGCGAAGGGCACCACGATGCCGCAGGGCCGCAGACCGCAGCTCAGGCCGCTGTCGGCTTCGATTTGGGCCACCCAGGAGGGGATGAGCTGCAGGCTGGCTTGCCCCAGGGCGAGCAGATCGCCCGTGAGGCCCTCGGCGTGGGGCGCCAACATGCCGGCGGCTACGAATCCGGCGGCCTCGTTGCGGCGCCGGCTCAGCACCCGCACCGCCTCGCCGCGGCGGGCGAGCTGGTGGGCCATGGCTAAACCCATCAGGCCGCCCCCCAGCACCGTGATGGTTGACCCCTTGGCTGCAGTCATGGCTGGGCAGGCGCCGCTGGCTCCAGCCCCAGCACTGTGGCCCCGCAGGAGCGCAGGGCAGCGTCAGCGGTGAGTAGCAGCAGTGGTTCCTGGCGGCTTTGCACGAGCAACAGCTGGTCGAAGAGGTCGCTGGGGGCGGTGCTGCTATCCAGCTCGGCCAGGGCCAGCAGGTGCTCATTGCGCAAGGGCAGCCATTGGAAATGGTGACGGGTTACCTCCTGCTCCAGGCGGGCCAGGTCGAGCTGCACCCGGCCTTGGCGTTGCTTTAGGGCTAGTTCCCAGAGGCTCACCTGGCTCACGAACACCTCGACTCCCGGCGCCTGCACGGCGGCAACGGCCCAGGCCGGTAGGCGCGGGTCGTCGGCCAGCCACCAGAGCAGCACCTGGGTATCGAGTAGTAGGCGCTTCATTGCAAAGGTGCGTCGAAGTTGGCGGCGATAGCAATCGCGTGGCGCATGGCCCCAGGCGATTGGGCGGCGCTGGGAGTGGGCACCCAGGCACTTAGGCGGGCTATTGGTTTGCCTGCTCTGGCGATCCATATCTCCTCGCCCTGCTCCACCAGGAGTAACAGGCGGGAGAGCTGGGTTTTGGCCTCATGCACATTCACCTGCTGGGGCCCATTGCTTGGTGTTGGCTCGGTGGCAAATGGCGGGTAGGTCATGGCTGCAAAACCACTGGGCTTAGTTTTAGCTTAGCTAACCAGTGCAAATCGCTATCCGCTCCCGGAGCCCCCTGTCCCTCCTCATAGGATCGGCTGAGGCATTGATTCAGGCCATGGCAGGCGCGGCAGTAGAACCAGCAACATCCCAGCAGGCCCCTTGGGAGGCGGTGATCGGCCTGGAGACCCATGTGCAGCTGGGCACCGCCAGCAAGATTTTCACCAGCGCCTCCACCGCCTTCGGCGATGCCCCCAACACTCACATCGACCCGGTGGTGTGTGGCCTGCCGGGCACATTGCCAGTGCTTAATCAAAAGGTGCTCGAGTATGCAGTGAAGGCGGCACTTGCCCTCAATCTGCATATTGCTAAGCACAGCAAGTTTGATCGAAAACAATATTTTTATCCAGACCTTCCCAAGAATTATCAAATCTCCCAATTTGATGAGCCAATTGCTGAAGATGGCTGGATTGAAGTAGAGGTGGCCGAAAAAGGCAAAGAAACCTACCTAAAGCGTATAGGTATTGAAAGGTTGCATATGGAAGAAGACGCCGGCAAATTGGTGCATGCCGGTAGTGATCGTTTAGATGGCTCTACCCATTCCTTAGTTGATTACAACCGCGCTGGAGTAGCTCTGGCTGAGATAGTTAGTAAACCTGATTTGCGCACGGGCCGCGAAGCGGCGGAATACGCATCGGAGATTCGCCGGATCATGCGTTATCTGGGTGTGAGTGACGGCAATATGCAAGAGGGTTCATTGCGCTGCGATGTGAACATCTCTGTGAGGAGAGGACCTGATGCCGCCTTTGGGACCAAGGTGGAAATTAAGAATATGAATTCCTTTTCGGCTATTCAGAAGGCGATTGATTACGAGATCCAGCGCCAGATTAAGGCCTACGAAGCGGGAGAGTCGGTGCGGCAGGAAACCCGCCTTTGGGACGAATCCAAGCAGCTCACTAAGAGCATGCGCAGTAAGGAGGGTGCCAGCGACTACCGCTACTTCCCCGATCCAGATCTTGGTCCGATCGAGGTGAGTGATGCTCAACGGGAGGATTGGCGAGCCGAGCTGCCCGAGTTGCCCGCTGCTAAACGGCACCGCTATGCCGAGCAGCTGGGCTTGTCGATATACGATGCCCGAGTGCTCACAGACGAGCGCTCAATGGCCGAATACTTCGAGGCCGCGGTGGCCGCCGGCGCCGACGCCAAAGGTATCGCCAACTGGGTCACCGGCGATATTGCTGCTTATGTAAATGCCAACAGGCTGGCTATCGCCGAATTGCCCCTTAAGCCGGAGCAGCTAGCTGAGTTGGTGCAGCTGATTGAGGGCGGAATTATTAGCGGCAAGATTGCTAAAGAGATTCTGCCCGAGTTGCTTGAGCAGGGCGGCTACCCCAAGGCGATGGTGGCGGAGCGTGGCCTTGGCATGATTAGCGACCCAGCCGCGATTACGGCGATTGTGGAGGAGTTGCTTGCTGCTCACCCCGAGGAGGTGGAAGCCTTTCGCGGCGGTAAAACCAAGCTGCAGGGCTTCTTTGTGGGTCAGCTGATGAAAAAAACCGGTGGCAAAGCCGACCCCAAGCTCGCCAATCAGATTCTGATCCAGAAGCTCAGCGGCTAAGTGCGTGCTCCACCTGGGCGGCGAGCTGCTCGGGCTCGCCCCGGTTGTTGAGCACCACATCTGCCAACTGGCGCTTGCGCGCCAGCGGCCACTGGGCGGCTATGCGGGCTATGGCATCAGCCTCGCCCAGGCCATCTCGGGCCATTAAGCGCTGCAGCTGCTGACTCTCGTCGCAGTCCACCAGCCACACCTCGCTGCAGAGGGTTTCCAGGCCCGCTTCAAATAGCAGCGGCACCACCAGCACCACTAGCGGCTCTGCCCCCAGCTTCTGCAGCTCGGCTGCGAAGCGCTCACGCACCAGCGGATGCACTAGCTGCTCCAGCCACTGCCGCTCGGCCCCATCGCCAAACACGATCTGCCCCAGGGCGGCGCGATCGATCTCTCCTCCGGGCGCCCGGACCCCAGCCCCGTAGCGCTCCAGCACCGAGCTGGCCCCAGTGCTGCCGGGCTCTAGGGCTTCTCGTGCGTACACATCCGCATCAAGCAGCGGCAGGCCCCGCACCGCCAGCAGCCGGCCCACGCTGCTTTTGCCGCTGGCGATGCCGCCGGTAAGGCCAATACGGCGCGTAGCAACCATGGGTTGAGAAGGGGCGTGGCGCTATTCCATGCTCAGGTTCGCAGCAGCAGCAGCCCGTGACCCACCCTTGGCATCCGATCCCCGGTGGCATCACCGCCCCGATTGGCTTCCAAGCCGCTGCAGTCACCGCAGGCCTCAAGGCCTCCGGCAAGCCAGATCTCTCCTTGCTGCTTGCTCCAGAAGGTGCGTTGTGTGCTGGCACCTTCACCACCTCGGTGGTGCGAGCCGCCTGCGTGGACCTCTGCGCTGATCGCCTAGCGGCCTCCGGCGGTTACGCCCGGGCGGTGCTCACTAATTCCGGCCAGGCCAATGCCTGCACGGGCGATCGAGGGCTAATCGATAGCTTGCGGGCCACCCAGGCCGTCGCCGATCGGTTGGGCCTAGCGCCAGAGGAGGTGCTGATCTGCTCCACCGGTGTGATTGGTGTGCCGATTCCAATGGGTACCTTGCTGGCAGGTCTTGATCCCTTGGTGGCGGCCCTCAGTCCCGAGGGTGGCCCCGCGGTAGCTAGTGCCATCCTCACCACCGATCTGGTGGCTAAGCAGATCGCCCTGGAGGCTGATCTGGGTGGCCGCAGCGTGCGCATCGGCGGCATGGCCAAGGGCTCGGGAATGATCCACCCAAATATGGCCACGATGCTGGGCTATCTCAGCTGCGACGCGGGCGTTCCCGCCGAGATCTGGCAGTCGATGGTGCGGCGGGCGGTGGATCGCTCCTTTAATGCGATCACGGTGGACGGCGACACCAGCACCAATGACACGTTCCTGGCCTTTGCAGCCGGGGAGCTCCTAAGCCCCGAGCATTTCGAAGCGCTGGAGGCTGGCCTCACGGCGGTGTCGCAACACCTGGCCAAGGCGATCGCCCGTGATGGCGAGGGCGCCACCTGCCTGATCGAGGTGCAGGTGGCGGGCGCGGCGGATGACACCGGTGCTCGCGCCATCGCACGCACCGTCTGCGGTTCGTCGCTGGTGAAATGTGCCGTGCATGGACGCGACCCCAACTGGGGCAGGATCGTGGCCGCCGCCGGCCGGGCCGGCGTGCCCTTTGCTGCTGATCTGGTGGCCCTGTGGATTGGTGAGTACCAGCTGATGGTCGCTGGCCAGCCCCTGCCTTTTGATCGCGCCGCCGCCAGCATCTATTTGCAGAGCGAAACTGTGATCATTCGACTAGCGATGGGCGATGGCCCGGGTACAGGTGTTGCCTGGGGCTGCGACCTTTCGGCTCAATATGTCCGCATTAACGCCGATTACACGACGTGACCCCAAACTCTCTGGCATGACTGGGTTCTAGTCGTGGCAAATTGCAAGTGTTAAATTAGTGTCAAGATATCGATGGGTTTAGTAGTTATTTGCGTAGATTGCTATTGATGTCGTATTGCCAATAGCAACTAATCCTGATTGTCGAAGAAGTCACGACGGAATTGATTTCCTTTTGCTGACCATGGGAAATAACTGGCAACTAAATCTTTAGAGAATGACCGCAAGTCTTGAGTGGAAATTTTATAACCCATGGATTCAGCAATATCAATTATCTCCTGGGGAGAAACTGCCGCTTTTACTCTTTTTTGTAACTCACCGCTAGAGTTCAACGCTCCGCAAAAGGCGACTAGTATATCTCTAGGATTGGTTGAGAGCATAGGCTAAAATTAATGTATTATCGTGATGATGAAAATGCTTTATGGTGCAATGCATACCCAAGGCTGGGTAGTTAATAAATTTAAAATGTAGTCCTTGATACGTTGAGTCTTGATACGTTGAGTGTCATTCCTGTTGCATATTGGTGACAAATCTTTTTTCACTTCGTAGCAAATGAAAGAGTGAGAGTGCTTGTTCAAGCTGTGCGCTATTTCCCCTCCTTCAGTGCCTCCGACGGCCTCTTTGCTTCGTAGTGACAAAAGTGCTTTTAGCGTTCTCGGTAGAGCTATCGCAAGTATTTTTAGTGCTGTGTTTAGAATCCTTCTCCTCAGCGCGAAAGTTATTAGGAAGTTACGCAAACATTACCAAGCAAAGAGTACTCCTGATTTGGCCACTACTTTTGCTGATTGTTAGAGTTATTTCTTACCCAGGTTGCCATCATTGCTTTAATCAACGTCTCTATCAGATGATCCCTCTAAATTCTGTTCGGGGATCTCTTTGTAGCCAGTTTCTGATATGGAAGATCATTATTTTGGGGTAAAGGGATTATCTTTTCAGTCGTTTGACGTGAGTTGTGATGGGTTCCGCTGCAGTAATTTGGCTAGCAAAAGACTGTACAATTAAAAGGCGCATTGCTAGAGGCAATCGTGCAAACTTCAAGCACCTGTCACCAACCGACAACACTTCAAGCATCAGAAGTACCTCCTCCCATATATTGAGACCACTCCCCAAGACCTGATGCAACGCCTGCTGCTTCTTGCTTTAACTGCCACCACCCTCTTAGTGGTCAACGGTTCAAGTGCCTGCGAGAAGCACCTGGAGGGGCACCAGAACATCTCTGAAACCAGCCAGGAAGGTATCAAGAAGTGATGCACAACCCCCTTTGGATGCTTGTGCCCTGGGTGGTTTTTGCAATCGCGGCAGGAATTAAATTTTGGCGTTTGACCAAGTTGTTCCGCAGGCACCTAATTGACACCCCGTCCAGTACTGAGCAGTTCAGGGCCTCCCTTGAGCTTGCCTGGTCAAAGGATCAACAGACCGCCTGACAGAGGGCGAGTTGGCCCGTTACAAATTGTGATATATTTGAACTTGGTCATCGAGCGGTCCCGGAGAGGTCCGCTTTTTTATTGGCTTTTATTTGTTGAACTCCTTCCAAATCCACCAAATAACCAGCCCCAGTAGTGCCCATGGCAGAAGGGATCGAAACGCAACTGCCATCAGCAGCACCACCAGCAACGAAACCGCTGTGCGCTTTGCCAAAGCCTTTGCTTCGTCGTTCATGAAACGCCAGCGGGGAATTAGGGCCATCTGCACTTAGCTGGGAACTCCCTTCACGAAAGCTCCTTCTCTTAGGTTTGGCATCTATGGCACAAAAGGCTTCACTTTCAGCAGCTTCGCCATCACACCAACGCCCCCAGTGGCAGGTGCCATTGCTACTGGGCTTTTGCTTCTGCCTCGGGTATGGAGTGACCCAGCGCCTGCTTGCCCTTCAGCTGCCATCCCTTATCCGTCTTGGTCAGGGTTTCGATGTACGGCCGTTCCCGGGCACCTCGCTGGAAAGCCTGCGGTTGCGCTTTGGCGCCGAAAGCCAAGAGATCCGTGGTGATGCCGATCTTTTGCAGTTAGACCAGCAGCCCGATCCAGCTGCCCCCACCTCCAGCGAAGCCAAGCTGCTGCAGCCATTGCCCTCGACGGCTCTACAACCGGATGCCCAGGCTGACGCGCCAAGCCTGGATGCCCCGCCTCCTCTCGATTTGCCAGGCGCTGATCTGCCACAGTCCACACCTGCTACTGGGCCCCAATGAGTGCGCCAAAATCACTAGTGCAGGCTGCTTTGCAGCGCTTGGGGGCCCGCTTTGGTAGCGGCCTAGTTGATGCTGCCGCCAGCCTGGCTCTGCTGGCCCAAGACGCTCCAGATCGGCTGCGACAGGAGCTTCAGCTTTTTTGGGACGAGGTGGAGGCAGAAGCTGCCCGGATCGAGAGGGACGATGAGCCTGAGGTAGCCATCACGGCGCCGGCTGTTGATATCCAAGATCAAATAGATGCTCTGCGAGCCCGGGTTGCTGCCATGGCGCGCCGATTGGACCAGGATTCGTGATCCTGCTTCGGCCGCTGCGCATCTGGTGGTTGGCCTTAGCCCTGCTGCTCGGTCTTTGGTGGGATGGTCAGGTTTGGAGCTATCTGGGTGGCGTCACCCCGGAGCGTCAGCGGGGCCGTCAGCGCCGCCGGGCTCGCTGGCTCACCCAGGAGTTCCTGGGGCTTGGCTCAGCCTTTATCAAGTTGGGCCAGTTGCTTTCAGCCCGTCCTGACGTGCTGCCCGCTGAGCTGGTAGAGGAGCTAGCCACCCTGCAGGACCGGGTGCCAGCCTTCCCCTTTGCCGTCGTGCAAGACCTGCTGGAGCAGGAGTTGGGTGAGCGCTGCGCCGAAATTATTGATCTGGAGAATGAGCCACTTGGTTCAGCCAGCCTGGCCCAGGTGCATCGCGCCAGCCTGCGCAGCGGGCGCCAGGTGGTGCTCAAGGTTCAACGCCCTGGCTTGGAGCGTATCTTTCGGCTTGACCTTGAGGTGATGCAACAAGTGGCGGCGTCTGTGCAGCGCCATCCCCGATGGGGTCGAGGCCGCGACTGGATCGGCATTGCCCAGGAGTGCCGGCGGGTGTTGCTAAGAGAGCTCGACTTTCGTCTGGAGGCCGAGCATGCGGCCCGCTTCCGCCAGCAATTTCTCGACGATCCGGGCATCCGCATTCCTGCTGTGGTGTGGGAATTAAGTACCCGCCGGGTGCTTTGCCTCGACTATGTGCCCGGGATCAAGATCACCGATCGCCAGGCTCTACTGGAAGCTGGAATCGTGCCAGCTGCTGTAGCTGAAAAGGGCGCTGCGAGCTACCTGCAACAGCTGGTGCGTTTTGGCTTTTTCCACGCCGATCCCCACCCCGGCAACCTCGCCGTTGCCGCCGATGGGGCGCTCATCTACTACGACTTCGGCATGATGGGTCAGCTCTCCAGCCGCTTGCGGGGCCGACTCGGCAGCATGGTGCGGGCAGCGGCTGGCCGAGACGCCGCTGGTTTGGTCAAGGAGCTGCAGCTGGCGGGAGTGATTGCATCAGGCGTTGATCCGGGGCCGGTGCGGCGTCTGGTGCGGGTGATGCTTGAAGAGGCGCTTACGCCTCCCTTCTCCGCCAATGTGCTTGAGCGCTTGTCGGGCGACCTTTACGACCTTGTTTATGGACAACCCTTCAGGTTGCCCCCAGAGCTGATCTTTGTGATGCGGGCCCTTTCTACCTTTGAGGGGGTCGGCCGCAGCCTTGATAGCGGCTTTAGTTTGGTAGCGATTGCACGCCCCTACCTACTCCCCCTAATGACCTCAAGCGGTAGCGGCAGTGCAAACGACCTGTTTAACGAAATTTCGCGCCAGGCGGCAGAGGTAGGCAGCCGCGCCTTGGGCATTCCTAAACGACTAGACGAAAGCCTGGCTCGCATCGAGCAGGGTGACCTGCAGGTGCAAATTCGCGCCGGCGAAACGGATCGCCTGCTAAGGCGCATGGCCCTGGCCCAGCAGGCTGCGGGTCAGTCGATGCTGTTAGCCGGTTTGGCAGTTGCAGCAGCCCTGCTGGCGGTGAGCGCTCAGCCAGCCTTAGTGATCATTCCCCTGGTGGCCAGCCTGCCTGTGGGGCTCAGCTGGATCAAGCTGCAGGGAAGGCTTAAGCGCGACGGTCGGATTGACCAATTCCCCGGCGTGGGTTGAGGGGGGGAGGCTCAGGCTTTTCCGCGTGGCCCCCTGTCCTCTGCGCCGGCGTAGATCGCTTGGCTGCCGAGCTCGTCTTCAATTCTGAGCAATTGATTGTATTTAGCCACCCGATCCGAGCGACTTAGTGATCCGGTCTTGATCTGTCCGGCGCGAGTGGCCACGGCCAGGTCGGCAATTGTGGTGTCCTCCGTTTCACCTGAGCGGTGGCTGATCACGCTGGTGTAGCCAGCCCGGCCGGCCAGATCGATTGCCTGCAGGGTTTCGGTGAGTGAGCCGATTTGATTCACTTTGATCAAAATCGAATTGGCTATGCCCAAATCGATGCCTCGCTGTAGCCGGCTGGTGTTGGTCACAAACAGGTCGTCGCCCACCAGCTGAACCGTTTTGCCGAGGCGTTCGGTGAGTAGGGCCCAGCCATCCCAGTCGTCTTCGGCGAGGCCGTCTTCAATTGAAACGATCGGGAAGCGGCTGGCCAGCTGGGCCAACTGGTCCACCATCTCGGCGCTGCTGTAGCTGCCGCCGCCGAAGCTGTAACGGCCGTCCTTGTAAAACTCCGTGCTAGCCACATCCAGAGCTAGGGAGATCTGATCACCAGGGCGATAGCCGGCCTTCTCGATTGCTTGCATTAGCAGCTCGCCGGCTGCGTCGTTGCTTGCTAAGTCTGGAGCGAAACCGCCCTCATCGCCAACGGCGGTTGCGAGGCCCTGGCTGCTCAGCAACCCCTTGAGCGTGTGGAATACCTCAGCGCCCATGCGTAGGGCTTCGCGGAAGCTGTTGGCACCATGGGGTACCAACATAAATTCCTGGAAATCCATGTTGTTTGAGGCGTGGGCGCCTCCATTGATCACGTTCATCAGCGGCACCGGCAACAGGTTGGCCAGTGGGCCGCCTAGGTAGCGGTAGAGAGGCAGGCCGACGCCGTTGGCTGCTGCCCGAGCGGTGGCCAGGCTTACGGCCAGCACAGCATTGGCACCGAGGCTGGACTTGTTGTCACTGCCGTCGAGCTCGGCCATGGCACCGTCCACGGCGCACTGGTCTAGGGCGCTAATGCCGCAAAGGGCAGGGGCGATTCGCTCTTCGATGTTATTAACGGCCTTGATAACGCCCTTGCCGAAGTAGCGGCTGCCACCATCGCGCAGCTCATGGGCCTCATGGGCGCCGGTGCTGGCGCCGCTGGGCACGATCGCCCGCCCGCTAGCACCGCCCTCGAGCAGCACTTCAGCCTCCACCGTGGGAGTGCCTCGGGAATCGAGCACCTCTCGCGCCACCACGGTGTCAATAACAAGGTCGAGAGAATCGATCACGTTGACGTGCCACTAGTGCTCTTTGTTGAGATCCTATGGGTCACCCCCATCTACCCATTTGTGCTGATGGGTACCGCCCTTGGGGTTGCTCGCCACAATGGAATTAGTTGTGCCCAGGTGATGCCTGGCCTGATCCGCTGATGCGCATGCTTCACACCATGCTCCGGGTTGGTGATCTCGAGCGCTCGCTCACCTTCTATACCGAGGTGCTGGGGATGCGGATGCTGCGCCGTAAGGACTATCCCTCAGGTCGTTTCACCCTCGCCTTTGTGGGTTACGGCGAGGAGCGGGATACCACCGTGCTGGAGCTAACTCACAACTGGGATACCAGTCACTACGAAATTGGTGAGGCTTATGGCCACATAGCCCTAGGGGTGGAGGACATCCAATCGGTTTGCGATGCAATCCGGTTTAAGGGCGGCAAGGTGGTGCGTGAACCCGGCCCGATGAAGCACGGCAACACGGTGATTGCTTTTGTGGAAGATCCTGATGGCTACAAGGTTGAACTGATCCAGCTCTCCTCCCGCGGCTGACCGCTAAGCCCATGCCCTCAAGTCTCACCAGCGAACCAGATCGCTTCAGCGAAGACGGCTGGGAGCTGCTCTTGGCCTCCCAGGACACCGCTCGTCGCTGGCGCCACGGCGCCATGGATGTGGAGCACCTGCTGCAGACCCTGCTGCTGGAGAGACGCTTCGCGCGCTGGCTTGATCCTCTGCCGCTTGAGCCCGATCGCGTGCTCGATCAGCTCGAGAGTTTCTGCGTCGACCAGCCCGGCAGCGCCGGCGGTGAGCTCTACATAGGCGATGCCCTTGAGGATCTGCTCGAAGATGGGGATCGCTGCCGGGCTGCCTGGGGGGATCCGTTTTTAGACGTATCCCACCTGCTGGTGGCATTGGTGCGTGATTCCCGGATCGGGGCGCCACTGCTGGCGGCTGAGGGGCTCAGCGAAGACTTGCTGCAACGCCAGTTTCGGCCTGGCGCCCCCGCCGGCGCAGCTCCACCGACTCCAGTCACACCGCCGGCTTCTATCCCTTCACCTGATGTTTGGATCGATGCGGGCCCGCCTCAGCCTGTTCAGTCAGCTGCTGCCCCACTGGAGCATGAGCCGCCCGAACCCAGCGCCCTAGATCGCTATGGCCGGGATCTCACCGCAGCGGCCCGAGCTGGCGAACTCGATCCGGTAATCGGCCGCGACCTTGAGATGCGCCGCCTGATTCAGGTGCTCTCACGCCGCAGCAAGAACAACCCGGTGCTCATAGGCGAGCCCGGTGTTGGCAAAACTGCCGTGGCCGAGCTGCTCGCTCAGCGGATCGTGGCTGGCGAGGTGCCCGACTCGCTGCAGGGTCTGCGCCTCGTGGCCCTGGATTTGGGCGCCTTGATCGCTGGTGCCAAATTTCGCGGCCAGTTTGAGGAACGCCTGCGGGCCGTGCTCAAGGAGGTGCGCGACGCCGATGCCGTCGCGGGAGCTGCCGGGGTGGTGCTGTTTATCGATGAGCTGCACACGGTGGTGAGCGGTGATCGCTCCAACGCCGATGCCGGCAGCGTGCTCAAGCCTGCTTTGGCCCAGGGATACCTGCGCTGCATCGGCGCCACTACCGCTGAGGACTACCGCCGCAGCATCGAGAAGGATCCGGGCTTGGAGCGCCGCTTCCAGCAGGTGCTGATCAAGGAGCCCGGCCTAGACACCTGTGTGGAGATCCTGCGTGGTCTCAAGGAGCGATACGAGCTGCACCACGGTGTGGCAATCACCGACCAAGCTTTGGTGGCGGCAACCCGCTTAGCCGACCGCTACATCACCGATCGTTGCCTGCCCGATTCGGCCATTGATTTGGTGGATGAGGCCGCCGCCCAGCTGCGCATGGAGGTCACCTCCAAACCCCAGCTGGTGGAAGCAGCCGAGGCCGAGCTGCGCCGCGTGGAGCTGGCCCTGCTCTCGGCCGAGGCGGCACCGCTGGAGGAGCGGCTGCAGCTGCAGGAGCAGCGCCGCCTTGCCACCGAAGCCCTGCAGGTGCTGCAGCAGCGCTGGCAGGCGGAGAGGGAGCGGCTGGCGGAGCTGCGGGAGCTGTTGCAGCAAGACGAAGACCTGCGCCACGCCATCACCGATGCCGAGCGGGAGGGTGATTACGAGGAAGCAGCCCGGTTGCAGCACGACCAGCTAAACGGCCTGCAGCAGCGCCGCGAAACCCTTGAGGCCGAACTGAAAGGGGAGACAATCCTGCGCGAACAGGTTGAAGAGGGCGACATCGCCGACGTGGTGGCCCGCTGGACAGGCATTCCGGTTCAGCGCCTGCTGGCGGGGGAGCGCCAGAAATTGCTGGAGCTGGAGCAACTCCTCGGTGAACGGGTGGTGGGCCAGTTAGAGGCGGTGGCGGCGGTGGCGGCGGCGATCCGCCGCGCCCGAGCGGGTATGCAGTCGCCGACGCGCCCGGTGGGTTCGTTTCTGTTTTTGGGTCCCACTGGTGTTGGTAAAACCGAGCTGGCTAAGGCTCTGGCGGCGGCGCTTTTCGATGAGGACGACGCCCTGGTGCGCCTCGACATGAGCGAATTCATGGAGCGCAACGCTGTCGCCCGGTTGGTGGGGGCACCCCCTGGCTATGTGGGCTACGAGGAGGGCGGCCAGCTCACCGAGGCGGTGCGACGCCGGCCTTACGCGGTGCTTTTGCTTGATGAGGTGGAGAAGGCCCACCCGGAGGTGTTCAATTTGTTGCTGCAGGTGCTCGACGATGGCCGCCTCACCGATTCGCAGGGCCGCACCGTGGACTTCCGCCACACGGTTGTGATCATGACCAGCAACCTGGCCAGCCGAGCCATTCTCGACAGTGCCCGGGCAGGAAGGGAAGGGTGTGTGGAGCCTGATCAGCTGACCTGGCTCGACCAGCAAATCGAACAGGCATTAGCAAGCCAGTTTCGGCCGGAATTTCTTAACCGCATTGATGAGGTGATCCGCTTCCGCACTCTTGAACCGGCGGATCTGCAGCGGATCGTCCGCCTGCAGCTGGCCGAGCTGGCCCGGCTGCTTGCTGAGCAGCACCTGGAGCTGGAGGTACCGGAGCCGGTGGTACAGGCCCTGGCTGAGCAGGGTTATGAGCCCGAATACGGCGCCCGGCCCCTGCGGCGAGTGCTGCGTCGCCAGCTGGAAAATCCCCTGGCCACCGAACTGCTGGCGGAGCACTTCACTGGTGCTCGGGGCGTGCGTGTAGAGCCAGGCAATCCCTTGACGTTTGTGCCCCTCGTCTAGGGTGTTCGTTTGCCGGTACGTGCGGACGCCCCCGTGCGCGAGCGCCAGTGGACCCAACTCCCCAAACATCCGACTCCAAAGAGGCAGAACCCAGCCCCGATTCGTCCATCTCGCCTGCCGCAGTTTCTGCGGTGCCTGAAGGCTTTGCTGCCGCCACCCTGGCGGAACTCCGCAAAGTCGTCTGGCCCAGCCGTCAGCAGCTATTCAGCGAATCGGTGGCTGTGATCTTGATGGTGAGCCTCTCGGCGGCAGCGATCGCAGCTGTCGATCGCTTTTATGGCTGGGGGGCCAATCAGGTGTTCCGTTGAGCCGATCTGTAGTCGATCCCCCGTCCGTTGATCCCGTTTCTTTCCTAAGCCCCGTGTCTGAGTCCCTGACCGACAGCCAAATCGAAGTCACTGAGCTTGCGCCAGAAGTGTTCGAAGCGCCTGCGCCAGTTGAGAAGATGCAGGTGGCCCGCTGGTACGCCGTACAGGTGGCCTCCAGTTGTGAGAAGAAGGTGAAGGCCACTCTCGAGCAGCGAGCTGTCACCTTGGGTGTAGACAACCGGATCCTCGAGATCGAGATCCCCCAGACCCCAGGGATAAAGCTTAAGAAAGATGGCTCGCGCCAGAGCACGGAGGAAAAGGTGTTTCCCGGCTATGTGTTGGTGCGAATGGTGCTTGATGAAGACACGATGATGGCGGTGCGCAGCACCCCAAACGTGATCAATTTCGTGGGGGCAGAGGAGCGGCGTGCAACATCCAAGGCCCGCGGCCACATCAAGCCCCGTCCGCTTAGCCGCACGGAAGTGGATCGCATCTTCAAGCGAGCTGCAGAAAAGAAGGCAGTCGTCAAGGTGGATCTCACCGAAGGCGATCAGATCCTTGTCACGGCTGGTCCTTTCAAAGATTTCCAGGGCGAGGTGATCGAGGTTTCCGGCGAGCGCAACAAGCTCAAGGCCCTGCTTTCGATTTTTGGCCGGGAAACCCCGGTAGAGCTCGAGTTTTCCCAGATCAGCAAGCAGAGCTAGGTTCAGGCCCTGCTCAGCGGCCGTCTCCCTGCGGAGGGCGGCCGTTTCAGTTCACATCCCCGGCTATGGGGGTGATCCGCAGATTCGCCCCGTAGCTTTAGACGATGGCCAAGAAAGTCGTTGCTGTTATCAAGCTGGCCCTCCAGGCCGGCAAAGCCAACCCCGCACCACCGGTGGGCCCTGCCCTCGGTCAGCACGGCGTCAATATCATGGCGTTCTGCAAGGAGTACAACGCTCGAACGCAGGAGAAGGCTGGATATGTGATCCCGGTTGAAATTTCGGTCTTTGAAGACCGAAGCTTCACCTTCATCACCAAGACCCCACCCGCTTCCGTGCTTATCTCCAAAGCAGCCGGTATCGAGAAGGGTGCCGCCACCTCTGCCAAGGGTTCGGTGGGTGCCATCAGCCGCTCCCAGCTCGAGGAGATTGCCAAAACCAAGCTGCCCGACCTCAACTGCACCAGCGTTGAATCGGCTATGCGCATCATTGAAGGCACCGCCCGCAATATGGGCGTCGCCGTTAACGATTAATTCCACCCCTTATCCGGGGGAGATCCAGGCAGCCTTGACCAGTTCATCTGCTCAACAGCCACGTCCTGAATCGCCCGTACCCCATCCTCATCATGCCTAAAATTTCCAAGCGCTTTTTAGCGATCAGCGCCAAGGTCGAAGACCGCAGCTACAGCCCCCTTGAGGCCATTGAGCTGGTTCAGACCAACGCCAACGCCAAGTTTGACGAAACCCTGGAGGCCCACGTGCGCCTCGGGATAGATCCCAAGTACACCGACCAGCAGCTGCGCACCACCGTGGCTCTGCCCCACGGCACCGGCCAGGCGATCCGCATTGCCGTGATCGCTCGCGGTGAAGCAGTGGCCGCCGCCAAGGCTGCCGGGGCCGACCTCGCTGGTGACGACGATCTGGTGGATCAGATCGCCAAGGGCGAAATGAATTTCGACCTACTGATCGCAACCCCGGACATGATGCCCAAGGTGGCAAAGCTGGGCCGGGTTCTTGGACCACGCGGCCTGATGCCTAATCCCAAGGCAGGCACCGTCACCACCGATTTAGCTGGTGCCATCAAAGAGTTCAAGGCAGGCAAGCTTGAGTTCCGCGCCGACCGCAGCGGCATCGTGCACGTGCGCTTTGGCAAGGCCAGCTTCACTGCGGCCAACTTGCTCGACAACCTCAAGGCCCTGCAGGAGACCATCGATCGCAACAAGCCCAGCGGCGCCAAAGGCCGCTATTGGAGGAGCCTTTATGTGACCTCCACAATGGGCCCTTCGGTGGAAGTCGACTTTTCGGCCCTGCAGGACATCAAGCAAGAAGCTTGAGTCTCGTGATGTAGATTTTCCTCCTGGCTTAGTCCAGAAGGGCACGCGCCCTACCCCAGACAGCAGGTGGATTTCGGTCCGTAAGTCCTGCCGAGGTGATCGCGACAGGTTTGGCACCAGGAAGG
Organism: Cyanobacteriota bacterium; assembly: GCA_027620015.1. Classification (GTDB taxonomy): domain Bacteria; phylum Cyanobacteriota; class Cyanobacteriia; order PCC-6307; family Cyanobiaceae; genus Cyanobium_A. The sequence goes on along the minus strand of JAQCGH010000009.1, from coordinate 34,780 downwards.
ATTCGTCCGGAAGGGTTGTGGAACGTGCAGCGTCCTCGAGCTGACCTTTCCCTTGGGAAAAGTCAGCGTCATGGGCCGCGTTCCCGGCTTGTTCCCCTGATCCGTTCCTTTCCTATGGGCCGCACTCTGGCGAGCAAGCAACAGATCGTCGATGAGCTCAAGGGGCTCCTCGGCGAGGCCGAAATGGCGCTTGTCCTTGATTTCAAGGGCTTGTCCATCAAGGAGATGTCTGATCTGCGGATTCGTCTGCAGGCCAGCAAAGGGGTGTGCAAGGTGACCAAAAACACCTTGATGCGCCGCGCCATTGATGGAAATACCGCCTGGTCGAATCTCGATTCCCTACTCACCGGCACCAACGCCTTCGTTCTTGTTAAAGGCGATGTAGGTGGTGCGGTGAAGGCCGTGCAGTCCTTCCAGAAGGACACGAAGAAGTCTGAGGTGAAGGGTGGCCTTTTCGAAGGCAAACTCCTCTCCGAAAAAGACATCAAGGCCATCGGGGATCTGCCCTCCAAGGAGGTGCTCATGGCCCAGATCGCAGGTGCGATCAACGCCGTGGCTACCAAGCTGGCCGTGGGTATCAACGAGGTTCCGTCCGGTCTTGCCCGGGCGCTCCAACAGCACGCCAAAGGCGACAGCTGAGCTCCCCCGATCCGACTGTTCACAAACAGATCTGTTGCTGATTCTCAACCATGTCCGCTACAACCGACAAAATTCTCGAGTCACTGAAAACTCTCTCCCTGCTTGAAGCTTCCGAGCTCGTCAAGCAGATCGAAGAGGCTTTCGGAGTGTCCGCCGCCGCTTCCGCCGGTGTGGTGATGGCTGCGGCTCCCGCTGCTGCTGCTGAAGCCGCCGAGGAGCAGACCGAATTCGACGTCATGCTCGACAGCTTTGACGCCGCTGCCAAGATCAAGGTTCTTAAGGCCGTCCGCGAAGTCACCGGCCTCGGCCTGGGCGAAGCCAAGGCCCTGGTTGAAAGCGCTCCCTGCGCCATCAAGGAAGGCATCGCCAAAGGCGAAGCCGAAACCATCAAAAAAGCTGTGGAAGAAGTTGGCGGCAAGGTGTCGATCAAGTGATCGCTGGGGCCCTTCGGGGCCCTCACACCATCCTGACAACGTCATTCATGGCCACCAGACCGGCTCCCTTCAGGGCCGGTTTTTTGATGGTGAAATCAATAAAAAAGCCCCGCCGAAGGCAGGGCTCTGAGCTGGAACGATTCAGGGAGTCTGTCCTCGTTTCGACCCCGGAAGAGCGTTCTCACTCCTCACACCCCAGAAACTTAATGGCTGGCTTTGGGATCGGCTAGCTGGACTAGGACTCTCTGGCAACTGGCACCCGGGCTTCAATCGCGGAAGGGGATCACTGGCAAGCGAATAGGGCCCTGGGCCAGCAGGCTTGGGGGGGGGACCAGGGGCGGCAGGCTTATTTGCGCCCCTAGTCTGGTTGCCGCTAGCAGCTGGGGCAGAGGTGCGGCGTTGGCGAAGTAGAGGTGATTGAGGGTCCGCGCGCCAAAGGCGCGGCGTTGCAGCTCCCAGCCGAATTCGAGCTTCAGGACCACGAACCCATCCTTGTCTCTGAGGGGCACCTGGGCCCGGGCAACAACCAGGGTGGTGGGATCGCTGGGTGTGCTCGCCTGCAGCTGCAGTTCGTTGCCGCTCTGGCGTAGCTGCAGGCGGTAGCTATTGACTAGATCCTGATCGCCGATGCGCAGGGAGTAGCCGTTGCTGTCTAAGTAGCGGCTGCAGATTCCGGTGAAGTTGAATCGGTTGAGCGCCGGGTCGATCAGCCCGTCGGGGCGCTCCTCCCAGCAGCGGGGTTGCGGTTGGATCTGCTCAAGCACCAGCAGGTTCCAGTCATTGCGCCCCAGGGGCCGAGCCAGTACGGCGAAGCGGCTTGCATCGAGCGGCTGGCTCTTGAAAAGGTTGGCGGCCTCTGCCCAGGGGGTGAGGGCAGCCATTGCAGCAACTGTCAGCAGGGCGTTTCGCCAGGGACGGTAGGTTCGGCGCTCCGCTTGGCTACTGGTCGGGCCCTGTTTGGATGGGTCCATGGAGAGCGCAGCAAATGAGCAGATGAGTTATCTAGCGAATTCTCGAGGGTTGTCCAGTGGCGGCTAAGCCGGTGAGAGTGGTGGCTGCCGCCTGTGATGGTGCTTGCAGTGGCAATCCGGGCCCCGGTGGCTGGGGCGCCTTGCTGCGCTTCGAGGATGGCTCGGTGCAGGAGATGGGTGGCGCCGACCGCGCCACCACCAACAACCGCATGGAGCTCACTGCAGCCCTGGCCTTGCTGGAGACCATCAAGGAGCTGCCCCGACCGGCCCAGCTCAGCATCCGCACCGACAGCCGCTACCTGATCGACGGTTTCAGCAAGTGGATCATGGGCTGGAAGCGCAAAGGCTGGCGTACCGCCTCAGGCGGCGCAGTGCTCAATCGGGATCTGTGGGAGCAGCTCGATCAGGCCCGGCTTGAGGGGGTGTCGCTGGTGCATGTCAAGGGTCACAGCGGTGACCCAGATAACGACCGCTGTGATGCGATTGCCGTGGCCTTTTCCAAGGGTCAGATGCCTGCTATGGCGGCGGGCGATGTGATCGCCACCGCCAGGATTGAGGCGGATGAGCCCTCACTGGATCTGGCCCCTGCCCCCTTGCAGCAGTTGCTGAGCCGTTGTGAGCTTGCCGACCGCTTTGCTGGCAAGGGCTACGGCCTCAGCCTGGTGGAGCTGGCCCAGCTGGTGGACCAGCCCCTCCAGCAACTGGAGCGCCGCAGTGGACCCTGGCGCTGGCGCGACTGGCAGGTGTTGCCCCTGGATGGAGGGCGCTGGCGTTTGCAACGGGACGAGGGAGGATTAGGCGCGCGGGAGTAGGCGGCGAGATGGTGGATTCAGGCTCATCGACCAGGGCTGGCAGCAGCACAGGGGCCCTATATGAGCGGCTGGTGGCTCCGCTGCTAAGCCGCGATGACGGTGCAGACGCTGAGCAGCTCAGTTCATTCACCCTCACGGCCTTGGCCCAGGCCTCTTTGCGGCGCCAGTGGCCCTTGGTGAGTGGTGCCTTGGCAGGCCTGGCCGCTGAGCTGCAGCGCCCCGATCCACGGTTGGAGCAAACCCTGTTTGGCTGCCGCTTTTCTAACCCGGTGGGCCTGGCGGCCGGATTTGACAAAAATGGTGTGGCAGCAGGGATCTGGCATTTATTTGGTTTTGGCTTTGCCGAGCTGGGCACGGTCACCTGGCACGGCCAGCCGGGCAATCCCAAGCCGAGGCTGTTTCGATTGGCGGCCGAGCGGGCGGCGCTCAACCGCATGGGTTTTAACAATGGAGGCGCCCAGGTATTGCGCCGCACCCTGGAGCGTCAGCAGTTGCCGGCGCCGGGTCAGCGCCCGGCGGTACTAGGCATCAACCTCGGCAAATCCAAGATCACCTCTCTGGAGCTGGCCCCCGATGACTACGCCTCTTCTCTGGAGCTACTTGCGCCCCTGGCCGACTACGCCGTGATCAATGTGAGCTCACCCAACACACCGGGGCTGCGGGAGCTGCAAGAGGAAACCCTGTTGCGGCGGCTGGTGGAGCGGCTGCGGCGGTTGCCGGCTTGTCCGCCGCTGCTGGTGAAGATCGCCCCAGATCTAGAAGACGATGCCATTGATGCCATTGCCCGCATGGCCTACGAGGAGGGGCTGGCGGGCGTAATCGCCGTAAATACCAGCCTGGAGCGCCTTGGCTTGGAGCAGCGGCGTCTGGTGCAGACGGGCCGCACCCTGGCCGAGGAGGCTGGCGGTCTCAGCGGAGCGCCTCTACGGGGTAGGGCCCTTGAGGTGCTGCGGCGACTGCGGGCTACGGCGGGTCCTGCCTTGCCCCTGATTGGTGTAGGCGGAATCGATTCGGCCGAGAGCGCCTGGGAGCGAATCACTGCTGGTGCCTCCCTGGTGCAGCTTTATACCGGCTGGATCTATGGCGGGCCGGCGCTGGTGCCGCAGATTTTGGAAGGTTTGGCGTCCCAGCTGGATCGCCATGGCCTGAGCCATATCGGCGAAGCTGTGGGTACGGGCCTGGCCTGGCGCTGAATGGGGTTTCAGCCCGACGCTGGGCATGGTGCCGTTGTGAAAAACACAATTGTTACGGCGTTGCCACTTAAATTGCATTTATGTCGATGGGGTCGTTTCAGCGCCATGGCGGCAATCAAGCCGCCACCGCCGCGCGCCTTGGGTGCCGGCCCTCCCAGTTGCTTGATGCAAGCGCCTCTCTGGTCCCTTTCGGGCCTCCCTGGGCTGTGCGCGGGCCGTTGTTGTGGGGAGCCCTTGGCGTTGGTTATGGGGAGTTGCTACGGGCCTATCCCGACCGCTCCTACGCAGGTTTGTGCGGTGGACTAGCCCGGCTGCATGGCCTGGAAACCGATTGGCTTTTGCCGGGTAACGGCGCAGCCGAGCTGTTCACCTGGGCGGCCCGGGATGCGGCGGCGGCAGGGCTGAGTGTGTTGGCCCAACCGGGTTTTGCCGACTATGCGAGGGCCCTTGCCTGCTGGGGCGGTGTCTGGATGCCTCAGCCGTTGACGCTGCAGGACGGTTCGGTGCCACAGCCGTTTCCGGCCCCGTCGGCGGGCGAGGTGCTTTGGCTCACCAACCCCCACAACCCCACTGGAGCGCTTTGGACTCGCGCCTCTCTGGAGCCCCTGCTGCAGCGCTTTGCCCTGGTGATCGCCGATGAGGCCTTCCTGCCCTTGGTGCCGGGCGGCGAGGCCCAGAGCCTTATCCCGCTGGTGTCTACGCACCCAAATTTGGTGGTGATCCGCAGTCTCACCAAGCTCTACGGCATCGCGGGTTTGCGCCTTGGCTATGCCCTTGGCCACCCCGAGCGCCTGGCCCAGTGGGCTTCCTGGCGTGATCCCTGGCCGGTGAATGGTCTTGCGGTGGCGGTGGGCGAACGGTTGCTGGGCGATCCCGTGGCCCACGGGCGTTGGTGCCGCCGGGTCCAGCTCTGGACCGGCCGCGAGGGTGCCTGGTTGCAGCGTCAGCTAGCCCAGCTGCCTGGCATCACACCCCTGCCTTCAGCTGCAAACTTCCTGCTGATCCGCTCTGAGCACTCGCTAGTGCCGTTGCGCCAAGCCCTGGAGCAGCGCCATCGCATCCTTTTGCGCGATTGCCGCTCTTTTGAGGGTCTGGGGGAGAACTGGCTGCGGATTGGCTATCAGAGCCACCGCAACAATCGCCGCATCCTGAGGGCTTTGCGACAGGAATTGGGGCGCTCTATGTAGTGATATCGGCCTTGCAGAAATTCGACCCGGCTGCTTTGAACCAAATAAACACAGCGATGTTCCTGGGTGATCCGCCGAGACCAACCGCCCTGCCCCAAGCATTTGAGCGGTTCTGGTTTACCGATGCATGTAAAAGGGGCTTTCAAGGTGGCTTGCATCACTAATCAGCCTTCAAGGCTGATTACAAGGTCGGTCAGATTTATCGGGTGCAGGCTTTGCTCGCGAGCGCTGTTTATAGCTGTGAGAAAACGCTCCGATTGAGCTCAGCAGATTGGCCGTTTCCAGAAGGACGGCAAGTTCATCATGAGCAGCTACTAGGTCGACATCGCAGCCTCACCATCACGACCTCTCGGCCTTACAAGGCATGATTTATAAGTTCCTACAAGCCTTACTTGGCTTGGCTGTAGGTAGTTTCAATTGCCACTTTTTGTCCAGCTTGTTTTAAATGGATTTAGGGCTGTATCAGCATCGCCGCCACTCGCTGATCGGCATCGCGCACCGCCAGCTCGCTCATAGCTGCCGCCATGCCAGTGAGGGGATCACAAGCAGCAGCGGCCCTCCGCAGGCGCGGGCCCAGCAGCCGCCAGAGGCTGCGCTCGAGAGCTGGTTCAGCAGGGCCGTGCTGCCACACGATTACTGCCGCCCCAAGTTCAGCAGCGGCGGCCGCGTTGACTTCCTGGTGGTTGTCGGCGGCGGCAGGATAGGGCACCAGCACCGCCGGGGTGCCGCATACGGCTAGCTCGCTGAGGGCGCCAGCGCCGCTGCGGCTGATTGCTAAGGCGGCGTGCTGAAGCAGGCCGGGGATCTCGTCGCTGAAGGCAAGCTCTACTACCCCTGCTGGCAGGGGCTGGCCTGCCTCCGGGTCGTTGCTGCCAGTGAGATGCACCACCCGCACGCCAGCGGCCGTGAGCTTTGCAAGCAGGGGACGCACCATCTGGTTTAGACCCACTGCTCCTTGGCTGCCGCCCATCACCAGCAGCAGGGGCCCAGAGCCTTTGGGTACCCAGTTTGGCAGGGGGGCGGGCTCGAGAAAGATTTGCCGCACCGGCGTTCCCGTTACTACGGGCCGGCAGCGTGGCAAGCGGGCAGCGGCCTGGGGCAGGCCCACCGCCACCTGGCTGCAGAGCCGGCCCAGCAGGCGAGTTACCTTGCCAGGCACAGCGTTGCTCTCATGCAGCACCACCGGCACGCTGCACCAGCGGGCCGCCAGGATTGCAGGCGCCGCTATGTAACCGCCGCTGGTGAAAACCACTGCGATGCGTTCGCGCCGGATTAGCCGTCGCACCGATCGAATGGCTTGCAGAAGTTGCAGCAGGTTGATCAGCTTGCGTAGGCCCCGGCCTTGCAGCCCACCCGCTCGCACCGTGTGCAGCGGATAGCGGCTTGGCACCAGCTGGCGTTCCAGTCGGTCTGGCACCCCCAGCCACGACACGCTCCAATCAGCCGGCATGGCATCGGCCACCGCTAAGGCTGGAAATAGGTGGCCACCGGTGCCGCTGGCAGCGATTAGAAGCCTGGGCATGGGTGCTGGGGCTGAAGCGTGCCTAACTTAAAAGCGGTTTCCGCCGCCTCATGCCGCGTCTCCATCTTCTTGGCCGATTTCTGCCCCGAAACTTGGCTGGTTTGGCTGTCCTGCTGGGTAGCGCGCTGCCATCGCTCGCCGCCGCCGTGCCCAGCGCGGTCCAGTTGCAGAACCTTGAAACGGCACTTAACGGCACCGGCGAGCTCAAGAGCGCCATGGAGAACGGTCCTGGGCTCGACGTAACCCTGCTGGAATTGCGTCGTCGCAGCCTGCTGAGGCAATTTCCCGATGCCAGCTGGCAGATCACCACGGGCAAGCCCCTGCGTGATGGCCGCAGCACCGTGCAGCTCAAGGTGACCGGTAGCCGGCAGGACGGCTCTACTCGCTACCGGCTCGATACCCAGCAACAGCTTGTTCTAGGCAGCAGCGGTGGCCGCATTAACTCCCAGACCGTGATTCGCGAGCAGAGCTTTTTGCGGAGCGGTGAGGCCGATTTGCCCGTGAGCCTTTTAATCCCGGATGCGGTGCTCACGGGTCAGCGATATGACGTTGACGTCTTATTTGATGATCCCCTGGAGGGGGCGGTCTTGGCGGGTGGTTTGGTGTCCCTCACTGGCCAGCAGGTGAATGCTTTTGAGAGTCCAGAGCTGCAGCTGGGAGCATTGGCTGGCGGCGGCCTGTTCAAGTCGGTGCAGGCTCCCTACACAGTGGGAGCCCAAACCTGGGCGATTTTGCTGGTGCATCCCAAGGGGATCATTAGTGCCACCAAGCGGGTGCTGGTGGTGGCCGATAAGGCCCAGCTCAACCCTTAACTTTGATCAGGCTTCATCCAGGGCTGCTACGCCTGGTAGCACTTTGCCTTCCAGCAGCTCCAGGCTGGCTCCACCGCCGGTAGAGATGTGGGACATCTTCTCGGCCACGCCCACCTTTTCCACGGCCGCCACAGAGTCGCCGCCGCCGATGATCGTGCAGCAGCCCTTGCCGCTCAGGTCTGCCAGGGTGTGGGCGATGCCGTTGGTGCCGGCGGCAAATTTATCGAACTCGAACACGCCCATTGGGCCGTTCCAGATCACCGTTTTGCAGTCGGATAGGGCCTCCTGGAAGGCTTTGAGCGAGTCGGGGCCGATGTCCAAGCCCATCCAGCCATCGGGGATAGCGTCGATCGCCACGGTCTGGCTGTTGGCGTCCGGGGCAAAGTTGTCGGCCAGCACCACATCGGTGGGCAGTAGTAGCTGCACGCCCTTTGCGGCCGCCTTGGCCTCGAGCTCTTTGGCCAGCTCCAGCTTGTCCTCTTCCACCAAGCTTTTGCCCACCGCCAGGCCGCGGGCTTTGTAGAAGGTGAAAATCATGCCGCCGCCGATAAGCACCTTGTCGCACTTATCGATTAGGGCCTCGAGCACGCCGATTTTGGAGCTCACTTTGGAGCCGCCCACGATTGCCGCCAGGGGACGCTTGGGCTCATCGATGGCGCCCTGCAGATATTGCAGCTCCTTCTCCATGAGGTAGCCGGCAACGCTCGGCCTCAGAGCCTTGGTGACCCCTTCGGTGGAGGCGTGGGCTCGGTGGGCAGCGCCAAAGGCGTCGTTTACGTAGACATCTGCAAGGGCGGCCAGCTTGGCGGCGAAGCCGGCATCGTTTTTTTCTTCTTCGGCGAAGAAGCGCACGTTTTCAAGCAGCACCACATCCCCTTCGGCCATGGCTGCCACCTTGGCTTCGGCGTCGGGGCCGATGCAACTGTCGGTTTTTACCACGGGCTTGCTGAGCAGTTCGCTGAGGCGAGCAGCCACGGGGGTGAGGCGCATGGCTTCGTTCACCTGGCCCTTAGGACGGCCGAAGTGGGCCGCCAGGATCACCTTGGCGCCCTTGCTGCTCAGGTCATTGATCGTTGGCAGGGCGGCTCGGATGCGGGTGTCGTCGGTGATGGCACCGGCGTCATCTAGCGGTACGTTGAAGTCGACCCGCACCAGCACGCGCTTGCCGCGGAGCTCATCGGCCGAAAGGCTGGCCAGGGATCGCTTCGCCATGAGTTATGGAATAACTGAATTGCCGGGGGAGATTAGCCCCCGCACCCCCCAGCCGATTCCTGCTTCGGATTCCCCCCTGCCGCCCGCCTTGGCCTTACGAGGGTGGGACCCCCAAACTGAAACCACGGGCTCGTATCTGCCCAGCCGCATTTCGCCCCATGTTTGACACCGTTCTTTTCCCCATCGACCGGAGCCGCCAGGCGATGGAAACGGCTGCGGTGGCCTTGAAACTCGCCCAGCAGCACTCCAGCACTCTTGTGTTGCTGTCGGTAGTGGAGCCGGAGCAGGATGACCCAGCGGCGGTTGCTGCACTGCTGCAGCAAGCTCGCGCTCGCTTTGAGGAGGCCGGCGTCAGCTGCCAGGTGATCGAGCGGGAAGGTAAGCCCGCCTTCGTGATCGGCGATGTGGCAGATGAGATCAATGCTGACGTGATCGTGATGGGCACCCGCGGCATTGCGATCGAGAGTGATCAGCAGAGCACCGCCGCTCGGGTGATACAGCTGGCTCCCTGTCCGGTGCTGGTGGTGCCTTAGGTGACCCAGCTCAGCGTCAACGCTCCAGCGATTCAGTGGTATCCAGGCCACATCGCCAAGGCGGAAAAAGCTCTCAGCGCCAACCTGGCCAAGGTGGACCTGGTGATTGAGGTGCGCGATGCCCGCATACCAATGGCCACCTCTCACCCGCGGCTGCAGCGGTGGATTGGCAATAAGCAACACCTGCTAGTGCTCAACCGGGTAGACATGATCCCGCCGCCGGTGCGCATTGCCTGGACCGCCTGGTTCCGCGCCCAGGAGCAAACCTGCTGGTGGTGTGATGCCAAGGTCGGCACCGGTGTTAAGCAGCTGCAGCAGGCGGCAATCAGAGCTGGCATAGCACTCAATGTTCGCCGGGCTGGGCGTGGCATGAAGCCACGGCCGGTGCGGGCCCTGATGCTGGGCTTCCCCAATGTGGGTAAATCGGCCCTGATCAACCGGCTGGTGCGCCAAAAAGTCGTAGACAGCGCCCGCCGCGCCGGTGTGACTCGCAGCCTGCGCTGGGTGCGGCTGGGCCAAGACCTCGACCTGCTCGACGCCCCTGGCGTGCTGCCGCCCCGCCTTGACGATCAGCAGGCAGCCCTGCGCCTAGCCCTCTGCGACGACATTGGCCAGGCGGCCTACGACAACGAGGCCGCAGCCCGGGCCTTCCTGCAACTGCTCAACCTGCTTGAAGCCGAGCCCGCTGCTGGTGTGCCGCCTGGGCTCGTGGGTAAGCGCTATGGCATTCCTCTTGGTGAGTTGCCCGGCGGCGGTCCGGATGTTGAGGGTTGGCTGGTGACCGCTGCAGAGCGCCATACCAGCGGCGACAGCCTGCGCATGGCCACCAAGCTGCTCGATGATTTTCGCTGCGCTCGTTTGGGTGCTATTGCCCTTGAGCTGCCCGTGCTGCCGACGCCATGAGTGAATTTGGTGAGGGCGAAGGGGAGCTACTCACGCTCACCTATCCCAAGCCGCTGCCGATGCGACTGGATCGTTGGCTAGTGGCCCAGCGGCCGGAGCAGAGCCGCGCCCGGATCCAAAAGTTCATTGATGCCGGCTACGTGAGGGTTAATGGCATCACCGGCCGGGCCAAAACACCGCTGCGCTCAAACGACGTAGTGGAGCTGTGGATGCCGCCCCCCGAGCCGCTCCCCTATCTGGTGGCCCAGGCGATGTCCCTGGATGTGCTGTTTGAGGACGAGCATCTGATTGTGCTCAACAAGCCCGCCGGGCTCACGGTGCACCCAGCGCCAGGCAACAAAGACGGAACATTGGTGAACGGCCTGTTGCACCATTGCCCAGACCTGCCCGGCATCGGCGGTGAACTGCGGCCTGGGATTGTGCACCGGCTCGATAAAGACACCACGGGGTGCATCGTCGTAGCCAAGAGCCAGGAAGCCCTGGTGAAGCTGCAGGTGCAGATCCAGAAGCGCATCGCTTCTCGCCAGTATCTGGCGGTGGTGCACGGGCAGCCAGTGGGCGACTCCGGCACGATCGTCGGGGCGATCGGGCGCCATCCTGCCGACCGCAAGAAATATGCGGTGGTCCACGACGCCACTGGCCGCCATGCATGCACCCACTGGCGTCTGATCGAGCGCCTGGGGGATTACAGCCTGCTGCGTTTCAAGCTCGACACCGGACGCACCCACCAGATCCGAGTGCATTGTGCTCATGTTGGTCATCCGATCGTTGGTGACCCCACCTACTCCCGCTGCCGCAAGCTGCCTATTGAGCTGCCCGGCCAGGCCCTGCATGCGGTGCAGCTGGGGCTCGATCATCCGATCACCCAGGAGCGACTGGTGTGCGAAGCGCCGCTACCGGAGGTGTTTGAGCGTTTGCTGGCCGTGCTCAGGCGGCTCTAGGTAGTCGCGGGCAGGCTTCTACCAGGGTTCGGGTGATCTCAGTTTGGGGATCGCTCAGTAGCCGGGAGCCGGGGCCCTCCTCCACGATCTTTCCCCCCTCCAGCACAAGCACCCGGTGGCAGAAGCCGCTGGCCACCGAGAGGTCGTGGGTCACAAAAAGCATCCCGAGCCCCAGACGCTCCTGCAACTCCCGCAGCAGGGCCAGCACCTCTGCCTGCACCTCGGCGTCCAGCATGCTGACGCTCTCATCGCAGAGCAACACCTGGGGCTCCAGGATTAGGGCCCTGGCAATCGCTATCCGTTGTTGCTGGCCGCCAGAGAGCTGTCGGGGCAGACGGTTTTCAAATGCTTCCGGGGGAGTAAGCCCCACCGCTGTTAGCAGTTCGCGGGCGCGCTGCCGGGCCTGGGAGCGGTTGGCTAGGCCGTGGATCAGCAGGGGATCGGCAATCGCTTCACCTACCACCATCTGGGGGTTGAGGCAGGCCAGCGGGTCCTGAAACACCATTTGGATGCCGCGCCTGGCCTGACGCAGGGCTCGGCCCCGCAGGCTGAGCAGGTTTGTGCCCTGCAGCCGCACCGTGCCACCCCGCACGGGTGCCAGCCCCATCAGGGCACGGCAGAGGGTGCTTTTGCCGCAGCCGGAAGTTCCCACCAAGCCGATGGTTTCGCCTTGCTGCAGGCGCAGGCTGACGCCATCCACCGCCTTGAGCCAGCGGGCTTGCCAAAGCAGGGATGGCAGTGGATGCCAGCTGCGCAGCTGCTCGATTTCCAGCAGTAGTGGTGCTGGCGGTGGCGGCAAACTTTCGGCGCCTTCCCGCTCCCGTGCCTTGGCCACTAGCCGTTGGGCCAGAGCTGAGGCAGGCGCCAGCAGCAGCTGCCGGGCTGGCGCCTGTTCCACCAGCTGCCCTTGATCCAGCACGGCGATCTGATCGCACCAGCGGCCCGCCATGGCCAGGTCGTGGCTGATCAGTAATAGGGCGCTGCCCGCCTCGCGGCAGAGGTTGCTGAGCTCTGCCATCACCTGGCCTGCTACGGCCACATCCAGGCTTGTGGTGGGTTCGTCGGCGATCACTAGCGGCGGTTCCAAGGCCATAGCCAGGGCGATCGCTAATCGCTGGCGCATGCCGCCACTGAATTCATGGGGGTAGCTGCCGTAGCGCTCTGGGCCGATGCCTACCCGCTCGAGCAATTGCATCGCCCGTTGCCGCACGTGGCTCCTCTGCCAGCGGGGTCGGTGGGCCGCCAGGGTGTCGGCTAGGTGAGCGCCGATCGTGAGCAGCGGGTTGAGCCGGGTCATCGGGTCTTGGAAAACCAGCCCTACCGCTTCACCACGCAGTTGGCGCAGGGCCGGCCGGCCCAGTTGGCTGGGGTTCTGACCCGCTAGCAGCAGGGATCCGCTGCATTGGCTGCCCGGGGGCAGAAGTTGCAGCACGGCCCTAGCCACCGTGCTTTTGCCGCAGCCGGAAGGACCCACCAGGGCTAGCCGATCGCCGCAGGCCAGGGTCAGGTTCAGGCCGTTGAGGGTGGGCTGCTCCGCTGCGGGATAGCGCACCACCAGGTTCTCAATTGAGAGCACGGGGCTGGTCATGGCCCCCAGCTTGGCCCTACCTGCATACGATGGGGCGAACCCGCAGGCTGAAATGCTCAGGGCGGCCCCGAATCTGGACGCAACGGCCCTAGCCATTTCAGTGGCGGCCGCTCCAGCTCTGGTGCGCAAGCCAATCCGCACTCCCGCTGACTACGGCGTGCCCCTACCTGAGTGGTTGCAGCGCTGCATAGAGCATGTGCCACCGGGGCAGGTGGTGAGCTGCCCCACCGATGCCGAAGCACTGCTGGCTTTCGCTTTCGACTTTGCCTATCAACTGCATAAGGGCCAGTTCCGGGCCAGTGGTGAGCCGTACATCACCCATCCGGTCGCCGTTGCCGACCTGCTGCGCGACATCGGTGCCAGCGCTGGCGTGATCGCTGCGGGCTTTCTGCACGACGTGGTGGAGGACACAGACGTAACCCCTGAAGAGATTGAACAGCACTTCGGGGTAGAGGTGCGGGCGCTGGTGGAGGGGGTGACCAAGCTCGGGGGTATTCACTTCACTAACCACAGTGAAGCCCAGGCTGAAAATCTGCGCCGAATGTTTCTGGCCATGGCCAGCGACATCCGTGTAGTGCTGGTGAAGCTGGCCGACCGGCTGCACAACATGCGCACCATCGCGGCGCTTAAGCCCGAAAAGCAATTGCGCATCGCCCGGGAGACTCGGGAGATTTATGCGCCCCTGGCCAATCGCCTCGGCATTGGCCGGTTGAAGTGGGAGCTGGAAGACCTGGCCTTCAAGATTCTCGAGCCCGAGGCCTACCGGGACGTGCAACAGCAAGTAGCTACCAAGCGCAGCGACCGCGAGGAACGCCTAGCGGTCACGGTGCAATTGCTGCGCGATCGGCTTGCCACCATGGGTTTGGCCCATTGCGAAGTGAGCGGCAGGCCTAAGCATCTCTATGGCATCTGGAGCAAGATGCAGCGGCAGCAGAAGGCCTTCCACGAGATCTATGACGTGGCGGCGTTGCGGATTCTCTGCCCCAACTTCGAGAGTTGTTATCGGGCTCTGGCGGTGGTGCATGACACCTTCAGGCCTATCCCTGGGCGCTTCAAGGATTACATCGGCTTGCCCAAGCCCAACGGCTATCAATCCCTCCATACGGCGGTGATTGGTCGGCATAGGCCGATCGAGGTGCAGATCCGCACCACCGATATGCACCAAGTAGCCGAATTCGGGATTGCTGCCCATTGGCAATACAAGGAGGGCGGTTCCCCTGCCGCCTCGAGTGCTGATGCCGAGCGGTTCAACTGGCTGCGGCAGCTAGTTGATTGGCAGAAGGATGACGGCGGCACCGACAGCAACGACTTCCTGCGCTCGATCAAAGAAGATCTGTTTGATGAGGAGGTGTTTGTATTTACCCCCAATGGAGATGTGGTGGGCCTGCGTAAGGGTTCTACGGCCGTAGATTTCGCTTATCGCATTCACTCTGAGATTGGCAATCACTGCCAGGGTGTGCGCATCAATGATCGGTTATGCCCGCTAGCCACACCTCTGCAAAACGGTGACTTCGTTCAGGTTGTGACCGCTAAGACGGCCCATCCAAGTCTCGACTGGCTCAATTTCGTGGCCACCCCCACGGCCCGTAATCGCATCCGTCATTGGTATAAAACTAGCCACCGCGAAGATAATCTCCAACGCGGCACCGAGATGCTCGAGCGCGAGCTCGGCCGCGATGGTTTCGATGCCCTTCTCAATGGTGAGGCAATGGCCAAGGTGGCCCGCCGTTGCAATCTCACCTGCACCGAAGACTTGCTTGCCTCCCTCGGCTTTGGTGGGGTCACCCTGCATCAGGTGCTCAACAGGCTGCGTGAGGAAATGCGCCTGGCAACAGCCGCCGCCGCTCCGGTGCTCAGCAACGAGCAGGTGGCGGCCAAGGTGGCTGCCCATGCTTCCCAGGGAGAGCATCAAGCGCCTTTGGGTGGTGGCGGCGCCAGCGCAATCCTCGGCCTTGAGGGACTCGACTACAGGCTTGGGGGCTGCTGCAGTCCCCTGCCCGGTGAGCAAATTCTTGGTGCAGTAGCTCTCGGCAATCACGGCATCACGATCCACCGCCAGGACTGCTCCAATGTGGACCAAGTGCCGGCCGAAAGGCGGCTGCCGGTGCGCTGGAATTCCGCCTCCGAGTCTCGCCCGCGCCGCTATCCAGTGCAACTGCGAATCGAGGTGCTCGACCGCGTTGGTGTGCTCAAAGATATCCTCACTCGCCTTTCAGATCACCGCATCAACGTCAGTGATGCCCGGGTGCGCACCAATCCTGGCAAGCCAGCCCGCATCGATTTGCGGGTGGAGCTCGAGAGTGCCAGCCAGCTAGCCAGCACAATTAATCAGATTCGCTCCATGGCCGATGTGCTCGACATCGCGCGTACTGGCATCGGTTAGGGCAGGGTGAAGCCAGATGTGTTCAGATGTTTGAGGTCGAGCATTACCAGCGTCAGCCACACCAGCAGGGCCAAGACGCCGGCGGCGCCGAAGCCAAGCAGCAGGGTTGACAGGGCTGAGCGCGGAGATCCCTTGCTATTGGTCACGAGTTCCCCTGAGGTGAAATTGATTCTCTCACTGCTGGGGCTTTTGGCTTCCAAGGAGCGGTTGGCGCGGTCGTGACGTCTGCTACAACGAGCCCTTAAAGGCCTAGTTAGAACCTGGGTACCTAATGCAGGCGATGCCATGACGTCCGAGCAGGCGGCCCAATTGATAGACGACACTCTCGACCTGGTGCACCAACGGCTACAGGAGCTGCAGGCCAAGTCGTTGCCCCACGAGCAGCACGCCCTGGCTGAGGAATTCCGCGAATGGCGCCATCCCGTGGGCGGTCATATCGACCTAATGGTGTTTCCTGGTTCGGCTAGCTCCTGAAAGGTGCTGTTCAGCCCTTAAGCCGGCGGCGGAATTCCCGCTTCAGCAAGCGCCTTTAAAGATCCACTGCTATGCCAGATGATTCCGTCTTGCGAGCTTTGGACCCCAGGCAATCCCGCTCCCGGGCCAAGCTCCAGCAGCCGAGCTGGTAGTTAAACCAGAAAGGGGGAACGTCGGTAATGGCGTTGCTCAAATAGGTGCCGTCAGCCAAGGGCGGTTTGGGGTTGGAATGGGGGTATGCGCCTCAACGACTCTGAAACCGGTGAAACCATCGCCGCCATCGCAACGGCAGTGGCACCGGGGGAGGGCAGTGTGGCGATTGTGCGAATTTCCGGGGCGGAGGCGGAGCGCATCGGCCAGCGGCTGTTTGTGGCACCGGGCCAGCAGGTCTGGGAGAGCCACCGGGTGCTTTATGGCCATGTAGTGGATCCGTCCAATAGCGAGCGGCTCGATGAGGCTCTGCTGCTGTTGATGCGGGCGCCCCGAAGCTTCACCCGGGAAGACGTGGTGGAATTGCACTGCCACGGAGGCCTGGTGGCGGTGCAGCGGGTGCTGGAGCTAGTGCTGTTGGCTGGGGCGCGGCGGGCGTTGCCGGGAGAATTCAGCCAGCGGGCTTTTTTAAACGGGCGGCTCGATCTCACCCGCGCCGAAGCGATTAGCGAGATGATCACTGCCCGCAGTCGCCGGGCGGCCCAACTTGCGATGGCGGGCCTCGATGGCGGCCTGCAGCAGCGCATCGCCGATCTGCGCGAGCGGCTGCTGGATCAGTTGGCGGAGCTGGAGGCGAGGGTTGACTTCGAGGAAGACCTACCCCCCCTAGATGGCGCGGCAGTAACGGCGGAACTTGCTGCGGTGCGGCTTGAGCTGCAGCAGCTGGTGGCTGAGGCGCGCCAGGGGGAGCTGCTGCGCCGTGGCTTGCGGGTGGCGATTGTGGGCCGGCCCAACGTGGGCAAATCCAGCCTGCTCAACCTGCTCAGCCAGCGAGAGCGGGCGATCGTGACCGACCTACCAGGCACCACCCGCGACCTGCTGGAAAGCGAGCTGGTGCTCGACGGAGTGCCGCTCACTCTGCTCGATACCGCCGGCATTCGCCCCACCAGCGACCGGGTTGAGCAGCTGGGGATTGAGCGCTCCCGCGCCGCCCTGGCCGCCGCCGATGCGGTGCTTTTGATATTTGATCTGGAGGCTGGCTGGACCCGGGCCGATGAGGACCTGCGTCAGCTGGTGCCCAAGGGCGTCGTGCTGCTGGTTGCAGGCAATAAGGCCGATGTGGCTTGTCTGCCGGTGGGTTTGGTGCCTTCGGGGGAAGGGGTGCTGGCAGATGTGCGCTTCAGCGCTCTTACTGGTGCCGGCCGCGATGAGCTGGTGGCGGAGCTGCTGCGCCGTTGCGGAGCTAGCTGCCTCGAAGGGGTACAGGTGGCACTCAATACCCGTCAACGGGATCTGGCCGCGGCAGCAGCCCTGAGCCTGGGGGCTGCTCTTGAAGCGGCGGCTCAGCAACTGCCCTGGGACTTTTGGACGATTGACCTGCGCGCCGCCGTGCGTGGTCTCGGTGAGATCACCGGCGAGGCGGTGAGCGAGGCGGTGCTGGATCGGGTGTTTTCGCGTTTTTGTATTGGCAAGTAGGGCTCTTGTCCAGTTGAGCCACTCTCTGCAGCTCCACGGTCTCTCATCATGGGAAGGCCTGGCCCGGAGGGGATATGTCTGAAGCCCATCTGCCCTTCACCCCCGCGCTGGAGCTGCAGCTGCGCGCCTGGCTGGCAGAAGACATCGGCCGCGGCGATCTCACAGCGGTGGCGCTGGCTGGTCGCACTGGTCGGGCCTACTGGCTGGCCAAGGCGCCCGGGGTCTTTTGCGGCGGGGTGCTGATGGAGCCCCTGTTCCGCTTGCTCGATCCGTCGGTGAGGGTGCGGTTGCTGGTAGTTGATGGAGAGCCAGTGGTTGAAGGCCAGCGGCTGCTGGAGCTGGAGGGTGGAGCCGCTGCCTTGGTGGCCGGAGAGCGCACGGCCCTCAACCTGGCGATGCGGCTTTCCGGCATCGCCACCGCCACCGCGGCCTTGGTGGCTGAGATCGAGGGCACGGGAGTGCGTCTTGCTGACACCCGCAAGACCACACCCGGCCTACGCCGCTTCGAGAAGTATGCGGTGCGCTGCGGGGGCGGCAGTAACCACCGTCTGGGCCTCGATGATGCCGCCATGCTCAAGGAAAACCACTTGGCTTGGGCCGGTGGTTTGGAGGCGGCGATCACTGCGGTGCGGGCTAATGCTCCTTGGCCAGCCCTGGTGATCGTGGAAGCGGAAACGGCGGCTGAGGCGGCAGCGGCGGTGCAAGCGGGCGCTGATGGGGTGTTGCTGGATGAATTCCCGCCGGCCCAACTGCGGCAGCTGGTGCCCGAGTTGCGCAGCCTGGCTGGCGGCCGCCGGCTGGTATTGGAAGCCTCAGGCGTTCAACCCGACCAGTTGCGGTCCTATGCCACCACAGGCATCGATTTGATCTCCACCAGCGCGCCGATCACCCGCAGCGCCTGGCTAGATCTGAGCATGCGCTTTGACGCCTGCGAGGGATGATCAGAGATGAACTAGCCCGCTCCCGCCTTCATGCTCAGCATTGCCCAAACCCTGAACGGCCAGCTACTGGCTGCCATGGATCGGGCTTTTCCGGATGCGGGCCAGCCCCTCGATCCCCAGCTGGCGCCAGCGTCTAAGCCGGAATTCGGCGACTTCCAGTCCAATGGCGCCCTGCCCCTGGCCAAACCCCTGGGCCAGCCGCCCCGGGCTATTGCCACGGCGATCGTGGAGCAACTTACGGCTGATCCAGCCTTTGCTGAGCTTTGCCTGGAGCCCCAGATTGCAGGACCTGGCTTCATCAACCTCACCCTGCGGCCCGAGCGGCTGGCAGCTGAGCTGCAGGCCCGGCTGGGCGATCCGCGCCTAGGCGTGCCGAGCTTGGCGGCGGGCGGGGTTGTCCCGACTCCGCTGATTGTGGACTTCTCCAGCCCCAACATCGCCAAGGAGATGCACGTGGGGCATCTGCGCTCCACGATCATTGGCGATGCTCTGGCGCGGGTGCTGGAGTTTCGCGGCCACCCGGTGCTGCGGCTCAACCATGTGGGCGACTGGGGTACCCAGTTTGGAATGCTGATCACCCACTTGAAGCAGGTGGCGCCAGAGGCTCTCACCAAAGCCGACGCGGTCGATCTTGGTGACTTGGTGGCCTTCTATCGCCAGGCAAAGGCCCGCTTCGACGACGACGAGGTCTTCCAGGCCACTGCTCGTGAGGAGGTTGTGAAGCTGCAGGGCGGCGATCCGTTGTCGCTTAAGGCTTGGGGATTGCTTTGCGACCAGAGCCGACGCGAATTTCAGAAGATCTACGACCAGCTCGGCATACGTCTCAGCGAGCGAGGGGAATCCTTCTACAACCCTTACCTGCAGGGGGTGGTTGACGACTTAATTGCTGCTGGGTTGCTGGTGATCGATGCTGGCGCAGGCTGCGTGTTTCTTGAGGGGGTGATTGGTAAGGACGGCCAGCCCCTGCCTCTGATCGTGCAGAAGAGCGATGGCGGCTTCAACTACGCCACCACCGACCTAGCGGCGATTCGTTATCGCTTCGCTTCTGCGCCGGCCGGTGATGGCGCCTGCCGGGTGATCTATGTGACCGACGCGGGTCAGGCCAACCACTTCGCCGGCGTTTTCCAGGTGGCCCAACGGGCTGGCTGGATTCCCGCCCACTGCAGTGTCGAGCACGTGCCCTTCGGCCTGGTGCAGGGTGACGATGGCAAAAAGCTCAAGACCCGCTCCGGCGACACGGTGCGCCTCAAGGACCTGCTCGATGAGGCGGTGGAGCGCACCGAGGCCGATCTGCGTCAGCGCCTCGCCGATGAGCAGCGCAGCGAAGATGAGGCCTTCATTCAGCAGGTGGCCACCTCCGTGGGCTTGGCGGCGGTGAAGTACGCCGACCTCAGCACCAACCGGACCACCAACTATCAGTTCAGCTTTGATCGGATGCTGGCCCTAACGGGCAACACGGCGCCCTATCTGCTTTATGCGGTGGTGCGCATCGCCGGCATCGCCCGCAAGGGCGGTGATCTGGGGGCTGGTGCCGTGGCTTCACTCACCTTCAGCGAAGCGCAGGAGTGGGCGCTGGTGCGGGAGCTGCTCAAGTTAGATGTGGTGATTGCTGAGGTAGAGCAGGAGCTGCTGCCGAATCGGCTTTGCACCTACCTGTTTGAGCTCAGCCAGGTGTTCAACCGCTTCTACGACCAAGTGCCGGTGCTCAAGGCCGAGGAGCCGTTCCGCTCCTCCCGCTTAGCCCTGTGCCGCCTCACCACCGACACCCTTTCCCTCGGTTTGGGCCTGCTCGGTATACCCACCTTGGGTCGGATGTAATAGAGAGTTTTATTTAAATAAGGCTAAAAGTTAGGTTGATATAAGCAGGTATGCGACCTTGCGAACTGTCAATCGGAAACAACTTTAGTCTGAATTTCCTCCTTGGAATAATGGCCTGCATTGTGGTCTATATATTGGAAAAACTTATTGGAAAAATCACCTTGCTTGCAAGTTGTGTTCGTTTCGCGCCAACTAATAGGTAGAGCTGGAAGTAGCGAGTCGAACACTCCTGGCCCTGTGATATAATAAACACTATTAGGAGAAGCTGATTTAATCCTTAAAAGAACCTCTCCGATTAATGCTTTCAGAACTTTGCTTTCTGGCGCAGACGCAATGAAATAGTTTGTAAATCGACCACACTTATAACGTAAGAATAATTCACTACTGCCTGAGCTAATTAATTTTTCAAGTGGCCATACTAGATATGCATCAATATCCATGTACACGCCGCCGTATTTATAAAGAACTAAGAGCCTCCAAAGGTCGGCTTGTGCCGCGCCAATATTCAATCGACTATACAAATCAAATATTTCTCCAGGAAAATGTTCTTTGATAAAAAGTTTGCGATCTAAAGTTGATGTATATCTATATTCATATCCTTGAGAAAATATTTGGTTAAATTTAATTGTTGCTAGCATTGGCAAAGTTACCTTGTTGGTATAATTTGTTTGCCATATAATCCTAGGGATTAAACTTTGCTGGTAGATATTATTGTATACGCCCTGGGCGATTCTATTGTTTATATGGTAGCGCTTGGTTGGCCTGAAAAAGAAATCAATATAAAAGAATGGCCTCAGACAGTTGGCCAGGTATTTAATTATTCTGCCAAGAACTAATGCCTTTGTAGCGTCATTTACTAATTTCTTTGGAGTAATTCGGCTTGGCGAGATAGTTTTAGGCAAGCTTGCTTTGCTCTATATACTATTTTGGTGATTCTAGTTGCTCGTCCAGAGGTGGAAAGCCTCAAGGCTTACAAAGCGCCGCTGGAGGGGCGGCGGGGATTGCTGCGGCTTGATTTCAACGAAAACACGATGGGTCCAAGCCCGCGGGTAATGGCGGCGATCCGTGCCATTCCGGCTGAGCAATATGCCATCTACCCCGAATACGACGGCTTGCGCCAGGCCGTGGTTGCCAACTTGGCAGGCGTTGGCCTGAGCCGGCCGTTGCAGCCAGACCAGATCGGCCTGTTTAACGGTGCGGATGCGGCAATTCACGCAATCTTTCACGCCTATGGCGATCGCGGTGACACCCTGCTCACCACCAGCCCCACCTTCGGCTACTACACCCCCTGCGCCCAGATGCAGGGCATGGTGATTGAGGCGCTTCCCTACCGGCTGCCGGATTTCGCCTTTCCGCTGGAAGAGCTGCGGGTGGCAATGCAGGACTCTCCACGCATTTTGCTGATCTGCAATCCAAACAACCCAACCGGCACCCGACTTGCTCCTGAGCTGATCCTGGAGCTGGCAGCCTCTGCGCCGGACACTCTTGTGGTGGTGGACGAGCTCTATGAGGCCTTCACTGGTGATAGCGCGCTGCCGTTGGTCGACTTCACTGCCACGCCGAATCTGCTGATTTTGCGCTCATTGGCTAAAACCGCTGGCCTGGCGGGGTTGCGTATCGGTTTTGTCATTGGCGCTGAGCCAGTGGTAGATCGTCTCGCTCGTGTCACAGGCCCTTATGACATCAATAGCTTCGCAGTGACAGCGGCCCACGCAGCCCTGGCTGATCAGCCATATGTGGATGGGTACGTGGCCGAGGTGCTGCGGGCTCGCGAGTGGCTGGTGCAGCAGTTGCAAGCGGCTGGCGTGCGGCATCACGCAGCAGGTGGTAACTACCTGTTGATTTGGCCGGAGCGCCCGGCTGAGGAGGTGGACCAGAAACTGCGGCAAGAGGGGATATTGGTGCGCTCGATGGCGGGCAAGCCGTTGATCGATGGCTCATTGAGGGTGAGCCTTGGCACTACTGAGCAGATGCAGCGCTTCTTGGCTGCCTATCTGCAGGCCGATTAGCGCATCACCTCGATCACCATTCCGTCGCCGAGTTTGCCCGGCAGGCTGAGGGTGCGGCCGGGGCGCTTCACCGGGGTGCCGGCCATGGCATCAAGGAAGGGTTGCAGCGCGGTCTGGTCGCAGTCCTTGGGGGTTTTGCCGCTCACAAATTGCACAGGAATCACTCGGCGGGGCTGGAGCTCGCGCACCACCTCGGCGGCTTCGGCGCCGGTGTAAACCTTGGCTCCGCCACCTACACCGATGATCAATACGTCTGGGCGTCCAAGCATCACCTTGTCGGCTGGGCTGAGCCGGGCAGCAGTGCCGCCGAGATGGGCGATGTCGAGGCCGCCCTGCTTCCAGCGCCACATGGTGGATTGGCCGAAGCGGCGTCCACCAACGCGATCGTGGGGTCCAGCAATTCCTTCGATCGAAAGACCACTGAATTTGAAGGAGCCTGGATCCACCAGCATCTTGCCCCTAGCTACCGGTGCGCCCTCATCCAGTAGTCGGCTGCTAGCAAGAATCACTGTGGCACTCACCCGGGGTTCAGCTAGGCCAGCAGCACAGGCCACGGCCTTAAAGGGGTTCACCAGCACACTGGTCCCGCCGCCACTGATCATTAAGGAGCTGTGGCCGTAGTTGGTTATCGTCACGCCGTTGCCAGCGATGGCTTGGCCACTTGCAAGTAGTGCGGCGCCCAGGCCGAGAGAACTCAAGGTGAGAGCACTGAAGGTGGGCAGCGTGCGCATGGAGAGGCGGCAATCGCCCTGAAACTAACCCAACTGACTTGCTAGGGCTGGCTGGCTGGCTTGGCGCAGAAAATTTGCCAGCAGGGCGTGACCCTCCTGGGTGAGCACGCTTTCTGGGTGGAACTGCACTCCCTCAATCTGGGAAAATTCCCGGTGGCGCAGGCCCATGATCGTGCCATCTTCGAGCCAGGCGGTGATCTCGAGGCAGTCGGGCAGAGACTCGCGCTCGGCGATCAGGCTGTGGTAGCGGGTAGCGGTGAGGGGGTTCGGCAAGCCTGCGAAGACGCCCTCTTCGCTGTGGTGGACAGGCGAGGTTTTGCCGTGCATCAGCTCCTTGGCCCGCACCACCCTGCCGCCAAATACCTGGGCGATCGACTGGTGGCCCAGGCACACTCCCAAGGTGGGGATTGTGGGGCTGAGCTGCTGCAGTACCTCCAGGCAGACCCCCGACTGATTTGGATCGCCGGGGCCTGGTGAAATCAAAATGGCTGCGGGTGCCAGTGCTCGGATCTGGTCGAGGCTGAGGGCGTCGTTGCGCTCCACCCGCAGCTCTGAGGCAATCGGGTGCTTGGCGGCCAGCTCACCCAGATACTGCACCAGGTTGAAGGTGAAGCTGTCGTAGTTGTCGAGAACAAGAAGCATCGGAAACTGGTCAGAACCCCAGCCGGGTAAGCAGCGGCGGCACAAGCAGCAGCAGGGCGATCATCAGCGAAGACAGGGCCGCCACCAGCACCGCAGCAGCGGCGCAATCCTTGGCGATCCGTGCCAGGGGGTGGAACTGGCGGCCGATGGCCAGATCCACCACCGATTCGGTGGCGGTGTTGAGCAGCTCCAGCACCAGCACGGCCGCCACTGTGAGCACGAGCACTGCCAGTTGGGAAGTGGGCAGCTGCAACCACAGCCCCAGGCCAAACACCACGGCTCCCGTGATCACGTGGATTCGGAAATTGCGCTGGCTGGCAAAGCCATAGGCCAAGCCCTGGGCGGCATACCGGAAGCTGGCGGGTAGGTCGCCGGCCACAGTCCAGGCCCTGGCCCTAAGGCGGCGCCCACGGGTTTCTGGTGTCGGTAAGGGGCGCAGATTGGTCATAACTTCGCTGGCACCTTAACCAGCTCTTTCTGGCGCGCCAGCATGGCAGCGAGGCTGGCTTCTTCGGGGTGGTCCCAGCCCAGCAGGTGCAGCAAGCCATGGCTGGCTAGAAACAGCAATTCCTGCTCCATGCCATGGCCATGCTCTGGCGCCTGGCGGGCTGCCGTTTCTAGGGAGATGACTATGTCGCCCAGCTCCAGAGGCCCCGACTCCCTGTACGCAGGCATAGGCGGGGTGCCATCTGTCGCTTCGTCTTGGGCCGCGAAGGCCAGCACGTCGGTGGGGCCTTGCTTGTGGCGCCAGTCGGCATTGAGTTCGGCAATTTCAGAGTCACCCACCAGGCTCAGTCCCATGCTGTAGCCGGGCGCTTGGAGGGCAGGAGGGAGCTCTGGGGCCAGTTGGTGTAGCCAGGCGCTCAGCAGTGCCTGCCAATAATCGGCATCGGCCTGCTGCGGGGATATCTCCAGAGCGGGATCAGCGCTGAAGGCCAGGTCAAGATCTTTCGTGCCGGCCATCTCAGCCTCCAGGGAGTTGGGGGCGGCCGAGCCAGGCGATCAGCAGTAGGAAGCCCGTGAGCCCGAGGGCGGTGAGACCAAAGTGAAAAAGGCTTTGGCGGCCCTTACGCACCATGTTGCGCATCGCCAGCTTGATGAAGCTGGGGTTTTCGCTGGGCTGGGGGTTAGTCATTGCTGCTATCTCCTGCTAGCTCGACGCCCGAATGCAGCAGGCTCTGAATAAATGGATCGAGATCGCCATCCATAACGCCCTGAACATCGGTCGTTTCCTGCTGGGTGCGCAGATCTTTCACCATCTGGTAAGGGTGAAAGACGTAGTTGCGGATCTGGTTTCCCCAGGCCGCTTCCACAATGTCGCCGCGGATGTCGGCGATCTCGGAGGCCCGCTGCTCCTGGGCAATCACCAACAACTTTGCCATCAATAGGGCCATCGCCTTTTCTTTGTTTTGCAGCTGGGAGCGCTCCTGGGTGCAGCGCACAAATAAGCCGGTGGGTATGTGCAGGATGCGCACGGCCGTTTCCACCTTGTTGACGTTTTGGCCGCCAGCACCGCCTGAGCGCGAGGTGGTGATCTCCAGGTCCTTGTCGGGGATATTGAGCTTCACATCCTCATCGATCTGGGGCATCACCTCCACACCAGCGAAGCTCGTCTGGCGTTTGTCGTTGGCATTGAAGGGGCTGATTCGCACCAGCCGGTGAGTGCCTTTTTCGTTGCGCAGGTAGCCGTAGGCGTAGCGACCTTCGATTTCGATAGTGCAGCTTTTAATGCCCGCTTCCTCCCCCTCGCTGAGCTCATCCACGCTCACTTTCATGCCGTGGTCTTCTGCCCAGCGGGTGTACATGCGCATCAGCATCAGGGCCCAGTCCTGGGCATCGGTGCCGCCAGCACCGGCGTTGATGCTGATAACGGCGCCCTCCTTGTCGTAGGGGCCCGAGAGCAGTCGCTCCAGTTCCCAGCGGTCTAGGTCGGCTTTGAGGGACTGCAGGGCTTGATTGGATTCAGCAAGTAGGTCGTCATCGGGCTCGAGGCCGTAGAGCTCCACGGTGGCCTCCCCGTCGGAGACGCTGGCCTGCCATTTCGTCAATTGTTCAAGTTGGGCCTTCACCTCGTCGAGCTGGCGCATCTTGAGCTGGGCCTGCTTTTGGTTGTCCCAGAAGTCGCTCTGGGAGGCCAGCTGCTCCAGATCCCGTTGGCGGGCTTTCAGGGCTGGTACGTCAAAGACAGTCCTGGGCATTGCCCAGGCGGTCAGTGAGCTCAGAGAGGTCGCGCTTGAAGTCGGTGAGATCGAGCACCGGTGCGGCTGAATACTTGCTTGACGGTATCAGCGCCGGCCTGCTGCGCCCCTAGGGGGCGGGGATGGTAGGGGGTTTGGTTGATTGGCTAAGTCTTGGCTTAGCTAATTGATTTAGGCGAAAGGCTCCCTGGCCCGCTTCTACGATCAGTAGGAACTGACCGGACCCGTCTAGATGGCAGCCACCGTTGAGATCTACACCTGGCGGGCCTGTCCTTTCTGTGTCCGCGCCAAGGCCCTGCTTGACCGCAAGGGAGTGGCATATGCCGAATTTGTCATCGACGGCGACGAGGCGGCCCGCTCGGCGATGGCTGCAAAGAGCGGCGGGCGCCGCAGCGTGCCTCAAGCCTTTATCAATGGCCAGCACGTGGGCGGTTGTGACGACTTGCATGGCCTCGAGCGTTCTGGCCAGCTTGACGTTCTGCTGGCGAGCTGAGCGGTGGCATCCCAACTGTTTGTGATCGATCCGATCGCCCGGCTCAATCCAGCCAAAGATTCCAGTGTTGCCCTGATGCAGGCAGCACAGCGAGCAGGCGAACAGGTTTGGATGTGCACCATCGCCGATCTTTCAGCTGCCGCAGTTCCAGGAGCTCCCTCGCAAGGTCATGGCGCCTGGGTGCTGGCCACCCCCGTCAATTGCGAGCCCTGGTTTGAACTTGGCGATCCTCAGCTGCTGCCCCTCACCGCCTTTCCGCGGGTGTGGATGCGCAAGGACCCGCCGGTGGATGAGGCCTATCTGTATGCCACCCATCTGTTGGAACTGGGGGAGCGTCAGGGAGTGCGGGTGCTCAACCAGCCCGCTTCGCTGCGGGCCTGGAATGAAAAACTCAGTGCCCTGCGCTGGAGCGAGCTGATGGCACCAACCCTTGTGGCTAGTCGGGTGACGGCGCTGGCCGCTTTTACGGCCGAGCATGGCGAGGTGGTTCTCAAGCCCTTAGGGGGGCGTGCTGGTCAGGGGGTGGTGTTTGCTTCTGCAGCAGCGCCGGGGTTGAGAGCCCTGCTGGAGTTGGTAACCGGCCAAGAGCAGCTGCCGGTGATGGTGCAGGCCTTCTTGCCCGGCGTGAGCGCTGGTGATAAGCGCATCCTGCTGGTGGATGGCGAGCCCCTCGGAGCGGTGAATCGCATTCCCGCCGGTGGCGAGTTCCGCAGCAATCTGGCCGTGGGTGGTGCTCCGGAGGTCACGGAGCTCACGGGGGCGGAGAGGGCTATCTGCGCCAAGTTGGCGCCAGCCTTGCGGGCTGAAGGTTTGTTTTTTGTGGGCATCGATGTGATCGACGGCCGTCTCAGCGAGATCAATGTGACCAGCCCCACCGGCGTTCGCGAGGTGGAGCGGCTGGCCCGGATTCCCCTGGCTGATCAGACGATGGCGCGGCTGCTGTCTGCTTGATGGTCGGAGGCGCAACTGAGTTGTTGTTGCAGCACACCCAGCTTTAGGGCTACTTCCTGCAGCTCCCGCTCCACCGTTGAACCCCGCACTAGGCCAGCACCGGCGGTGAGCTCAAGTCGGTCGCCCCGCAGGGTGCCGCTGCGGATCGCTACCCGCAGGTCGGCGTCACCGGCGCTGTCGATCCAGCCGATTGGGGCGGCGTAGTGACCGCGCTCGAAGGGTTCCAAGCTGCGTAGCCAGGCCATCGCCTCTCGCCGCGGCAGGCCCGCCACAGCGGGGGTGGGATGGAGGGCGGCGGCGATGCTCAGGGGCTGGTGCTCTCCCAGAGCTGCCGTGATCGGGGTGTGCAGATGCACCAGTTGGCCGTGGCGGGCCAGGCGTGGATGGCGCGGTCGCCGTGGGTTGAGGCCCGCACGGCTCAGGACAGCGGTGATCGTGTCCACCACTAGCTCATGCTCATAGCGATCTTTGCAGGATTGCAGCAGCCCTACTGCCTGCTCTCCAGCTGGGGCGGTGCCCGCTAGGGCATCACTGCGCAGTTGCCCCTGGCGCACTGTGAGCAGCCTTTCGGGCGAGGCTCCGATCAGGGCAGTGCCGTGGGCTTGCTGCCATAAAAAGCGGCAGCTGCCGCTCTGGTGGCGCCGTAGGGGGGCCAGCAGGGCGAGGGGATGGGGCGCTCTCTCAAGCTGCAGCTCCTGGCGCACGGCCAGCACTACTTTTTCCAGCTCGCCCATTTCGACCCGCTCCAGGCCCCGCTCAACTGCGGAGCGGTAGCTCTCCTGCCATGGCGAACTGCGACGGATGCCAATTCGACTAACAGCCCTCGGCTCCAGCCCGTCTTGCTGTTGCACCAGATGCTCCAGCCGGCGGGCCTGATCCCACAGCTCTTCTGCTAGCTGGCGCGGCGTCACGTCGCCGCCGAGGCTGCGTTGCAGCCGCAGCCAGCAGTGCTGGCCCTGGCGGCTCAGCTGCCAGCGCGGCAGCACAGCCTGTACGCCGGGGATGGCGGTAGGTCCCGGCTGCAGTGGCGCTTCAAAGAAGCCGAAAGCCAGCAGCACCCGCGGACGGGCTAGGGGCGGGCCGCTCTCCGGGGTGACAAGGCGGCTGAGGCAGGCGCTGGCAAAACGCTGGGCCAGCTCAAAACGGCGCGGACCGCTGAGCTCGAGGCTATTGGTGCGTCCGGCGGCTGCGATGCACAGCCCCGGTGCCCCATCCCACAAGAAGCGGAAGCTGTCGCCGCCTGGGGCCAGCTGTTCATCCTCGGGTTCCAGATGGGGAAGCAGCCGCATTGGGTCGCCGCTGGCCAGTGGGATGGCCAGGCTCAAGACACCCTCCTCCTCCAGTTGGCGCGCCTGCTCGTCGGCGGTTGCCAGCAGACTGGTGAATAAATCACCAGTTGAATCGGTGAAGGAAGAAGGGGCCTGCACCAGTAAGGGTCGAGACCGCGACGAAGAACTGCTCAAATGTATGGGCACTGCATTGGCTGCCGCCTGCAGCCCCCATGACTAAGCCCAAGGTCGTCGCAAGCCGTTACGCCAATTCCGTTGATCGCCGCCGGCTCTGGCAGGCAGCGATCAAGTGGCCGATGTACTCGGTGGCTGTGATGCCGGTGCTGCTGGCAGCCGGCTGGCGCTTGGGCCGAGCCCTACCGGTGCGGTTTGACCAGCTGCTGCTGTTTCTGTTGGCGGCGATGCTGCTGCTGGCCTGGGAAAACCTGGCCAACGATGTTTTTGACGCCGACACCGGCGTGGATGCCAACGGCAAGCCCCATTCGCTGGTGAATCTCACCGGCCGGCGGGATCTGGTGGGTGGCCTGGCTAGCGGCTGCCTGCTGCTGGGGCTGGCTCTAATGGCGCTAGTGGCCTGGCGCAGTTGCCCGACGGTGCTGGCCCTGGTGCTGGCCTGTTGCGGCCTTGGCTACGTTTATCAGGGTCCACCTTTTCGGTTGGGCTACCGGGGTTTGGGTGAGCCGATCTGCTGGCTTGCTTTCGGCCCTTTGGCCACCGCCGCCGGACTGCTGGCCCTGGCTCCAGCGGGTGATAGCGGGGTGCCATGGCGTACGGCAGTGGAGTTGGGTAGTGGCCCGGCCCTCGCCACCACCCTGGTGCTGTTCTGCTCCCATTTCCACCAGGTTGATGAGGACGCCGCTCACGGCAAGCGTTCGCCGGTGGTGCATCTGGGTACGGCGGCTGCCTCGGGGTTGGTGCCCTGGTTTGTGGCCGGCTGCCTGGCCCTGCAGTGGGCGCCGGTGCTGCTGGGCCATTGGCCGGTTACGGCTCTGCTCGGCGTGATCGGCCTGCCGCCGGCCCGTCAGCTGATCGCCCTGTTGCAGCGCCACCATGGCGAGCCTGGGAGGATTAGCGGCAGCAAATTTCTGGCCCTGCGCTTTCAGGCGCTTAATGGTTTGGGTTTAGCCCTGGGCCTGGCCCTGGGGCGCTTCCCAGGATGAGCCAGGGGGGCCTCCTGCAGTTGCAGTGGCGGCCCTTCGGCTTCGCCCTGCCCCAGCCCCTGGTTACGGCCGCAGGCACCGTGCAGCAGCGACGCGGCTGGCTGTTGCGCTTACAGGGCCCTGAGGGCGATGTGGGCTGGGGCGAGGCCGCGCCCCTCGATGGCCAGCTGGAGCCATTGGCGGCGGCCCTCGCTGCTTTGGATGCCAGCTATGGGACAGCGGAACTCGAGAGGTTGCTGCAGGCAGGCCAGCTGCCCCCAACCCTTGCCTTTGCCCTCGGGGCCGCCCTGGCCGAGCTGGCCGGCTTGCCGCAGCGCCGTTGGCTGCCGCCGCCCCCTGCGGCCTGGCTGCTGCCGGCAGGACCTGCCGCCATCAAGGTTTTGGAGCAGCTGGAGCCCGAGCTGGGGCCGGCTCCGGTGTTCAAGTGGAAACTGGCCGTTTGCGCCGATGCCTTGGAGCGCGAGCTGCTGGAGCAGCTGCTCCAGCGCCTGCCAGCAACAGCCCGCCTGCGCCTTGATGCCAATGGCGGCTGGAGCCGAGCCACGGCGACGGCATGGGCTGATCGCCTCGCGGGCGAGCCACGGCTGCAGTGGCTGGAGCAGCCTCTAGCCCCGGTCGACCAAGCGGGACTGGAGGCCTTGGCCACCCAGGTGCCCGTGGCTTTGGATGAATCGTTGCATTGCGATCCGAGCCTGCGTTGCAGTTGGCCGGGCTGGCAGGTGCGCCGACCCAGCCAGGAGGGGGACCCTCGAGCACTGCTGGCGGCTCTGGAGCGAGGCACCTCTCGGCTGATACTCAGCACCGCCTTTGAAACCGGCATCGGCCGCCGCTGGCTCGAGCATCTGGCAGCCCTGCAGGCCGAGGGCTCCACGCCGGCGGCGCCTGGCTTGGCGCTGGGTTGGCAAGCCCCCGGGGCTCTGGCCAGCGCCGATCCGGCAGCCGTGTGGGCCGCCGCAGGCCAGCTGCAATGACACCTGAGCAGTTGCAAAAGCTCTGGGAAGCCGGCCGCCTGGTGGCTTTGGCGGATTCGGCCCCCAGCGAGCAGCAGGCTTTGGCGGCGGCGATCGGGCCCGATGGCCTAGGCCACCTGGAGGAGTCCTGGGGGCCAGGGGTGGTGCTGGGTAGTGGCGGCAGCACGGGCGGTCGCCGCTGGTGTTTGCAGCCCCTGGCCCACCTGCAGGCTTCGGCGTCGGCCACCGGCCTCTGGCTGGAGGGATTGGGGGTGGATCCAGCGAGCTGCCTGCACCTCAACTCTCTGCCGTTGCACCACGTCAGTGGGCTACTGCCTTGGGTAAGGGCCCAGCAATGGGGTGCCGGCTACCTGCGCCTCGATCCGGCCTGGATGCGCGATCCGGCCCAGCTTGTGGCGGCGGCCCCGCTAGATCTCGCACGCCCGGCCTTGCTTTCTCTTGTGCCCACCCAATTACTACGGCTGCTGGCTGCTGCCGAGACTGTGGGCTGGCTGCAGCAGTTGGCGTTGATCTGGGTGGGGGGTGCGCCGCTGCCACCGGCGCTTGCGGAGCGGGCCAGGCTGGCCGGGTTGCGGCTAGCCCCTTGCTATGGGGCCACAGAAACGGCGGCGATGGTGTGTGCCCTGGCGCCGGAGGCTTTCCTGGCGGGCGCCTCGGGCTGCGGCGTCCCATTGGAGGGTGTGGAGCTGCGGCTAGGGGAGGAGCAGGCCGTTGAGGTGCGCTGTGGGCGTCTCAGTCCGGGCTGGCTGGAGGCTGGCCGGCTCCAGCCCCTGCCGCTCTCGGCCGATGGCTGGTGGCGCAGTGGTGATGCTGGCCGGTTGGGCCTAGCGGGGCTGGAACTTCTGGGACGTCTCGACGGGGCAATTCACAGCGGCGGTGAAACCGTATTTCCCGAGCTGCTTGAGCAGCGGCTGGCGCACCTTGCCCAGGCCGCCGGCTTGACACTGCAGGCGCTTTTGCTGCTGCCAATCGACGATTCAGAATGGGGCCAGCGTCTGGTGGCCTTGGTGCGGCCCAGCTCGCCAAAGCAGGGTTGGGAGGAGCTGCAGTTGGCGTTGCAGCAGATTTGTGATTCCTGGCCACCGTCCGAGCGCCCAGGTCGTTGGCTGCTATGCCCGGAGCTGGAGCCATCGGAGCTGGGCAAATGGCAACGAAATCGTTGGCGGACCTGGGTTGATCAGCTAAAAACAGTTCAGGTCGTCTCTTCCGCGTCAGTCGATGTCGAGCCTGTCTGAGAACGAAATCAGTAATAAAAAACTAGCGGCGGGTCTTACCGGAATTTTTCTGGGGGCCTTTGGGATGCATAAATTTATTCTTGGCTACACCAAGCCGGCCGTAATCATGTTGACGGTGTCGCTGCTGACCTGCGGGGTTGGTTATTTTATTTTTCAAGTTATTGGCATTGTTGAGGGCATCATTCATTTAACAAAATCTAATGCTGAATTCAAAGCCGAATACCTTGATGGCCAAAAAGATTGGTTCTGAGTTCTTATCCCGAGCCCCGGTTTTATTGCTTTTGTCTGGAGCTGGTGCCCTCAGTTTTGCCCTGGCTGCAGGGATCCCCCATGACGGCCTGCATCCGCTGGCGCTAATGGCAGCCTTGCTCCCCTTGCAGCTGGCTGCGCTGCTTTACGTGTTCAGCCGGCCCTAAAGAGGCTGGATGCCCTGACCCAGGCTCGATGCTTCTAGCCAGAGCTGCAGTCCAGCTGGCAATGGGCAGCGTCGGCGGCTGGCCGTCTCGATCGCTAGATGTCTTGTTAGAGCCTTTGCTGAGGACCTTTCGCCGCTGCTGAAGTTGTAGTGCACCTCAAAGCTGCCGGAATCCAGGCGCCGGGGTTTCAGCTGGATGGCTAGGGGGTCGCCGCAGGCAAGAGGAGCGAGGAAGTCGGCGCTGCAATGCACGAGCGGCAGGGCAACGGTTTGGATATGGCCCGGGGTGGGAAAGATTTCACTAGCAGGCAGGCCATAGCGCTCAAGGCTTTCTTCATAGGCCTCGTGACACCAGCGCAGTAGCTGGTGGAAATGCATCACCCCAGCCGCGTCCGTATCTCCGAAGCGCACGGTGCGGCAGAGCAGCAGCCAGGAGTTTGAATCAGCGATCAACCGACCCCATGATCACATCAATAGAGCCGAGGATGGCCATAATGTCTGCCACTTTTGCCCCCTTAAGGATATGGGGCAGGATTTGCAGGTTGTTGAAGTCAGCGGCGCGGATCTTGAAGCGCCAGGGGGTGACGTCATTGTTCCCCTGCAGGTAAACCCCGATTTCGCCCTTACCCGATTCCAGGCGTGTATAGAGCTCACCCTCGGGAATCTTGAAAGTTGGAGCCACTTTCTTGGCCACGTATTGATAATCAAAGCTGGCATATTCGCTGCCCTTGCCTTCCGCCATGCGGCGGGCTTCCAGGAGCTCGGTGGCACCTCCGGGAATCATGGCGCAGGCCTGGCGCAGGATCTTCAGTGATTCACGCATTTCCTGTACGCGCACTCGGTAGCGGGCGTAGCAATCGCCCTCCTGCTCGCAAGCCACATCCCAGTCGAAATCGTCGTAGCACTCGTAGTGGTCGACTTTGCGCAGGTCCCAGGGCACCCCAGAGGCGCGCAACATTGGCCCCGATAGGCTCCAATTAATTGCCATCTCGCGGCTGATCACCCCCAGACCCTCAATACGCCGCCGGAAGATCGGGTTGTTGGTAATCAGCTTTTCGTATTCGTCAATCTTGGGTCCAAACCAGTCGCAGAAGTCGAGGCACTTCTCCAGCCAGCCGTAGGGCAGATCTGCTGCCACGCCGCCGATGCGAAAATAGTTGTTGTTGATCAGCCTCTGGCCGGTGGCGGCTTCCCAGAGGTCGTAGATCATTTCCCGCTCGCGGAAAATGTAGAAAAATGGTGTCTGGGCGCCCACGTCCGCCAGGAAGGGGCCAAGCCAGAGCAGGTGGTTGGCGATGCGGTTGAGCTCCAGCATCAGCACCCGGATGTAGCTGGCGCGCTTGGGCACTGGCACATCGGCCAGCCGCTCCGGCGCGTTCACCACAATCGCTTCGTAAAACATGCCGGCCGCATAGTCCATGCGACTCACGTAGGGCACAAACATCACGTTCGTGCGGTTTTCGGCGATCTTTTCCATGCCGCGGTGCAGGTAGCCAATAACTGGCTCGCAATCCACCACGTCCTCGCCATCGAGGGTCACCACCAGCCTCAGCACCCCGTGCATCGAGGGGTGGTGGGGGCCGAAGTTGACCACCATTGGCTCCGTGCGCGTCTCCAGCTGCGTCATGGGGCCGAGGTGTTAAGCGCTTTGCGAGAATCTTAGGAAGGAAGAGCTCGCCAGACGATCCATCACGGCGAATATCGGACCAGCGCCCCCGGATTCAGCTCCTAAGCTCGTTAAAGGCACTATTGCCTACGCGTAAACCATGGCTCCACACCAACTACGGGTGACCAGCAGCGCCAACAACTCAACGAAAGTCTCAAGGAAGTGCTTGCCTCCGCTGAGGAGAGCGGCCAGGTGGGGTTAGCGATCCTGCAGGGCGCCCGGGCCCTCAGCCTGGCCGATGGCGATTTTGACCAGGAGGAATGGGAGCTTTTTTACTTATGCCTCAAAAGCCTGGGCCTCAGCGATGCCCAACGCCACAGCGAGGACCTGGATGGCGCACCCGATCCCAGGGGGATCAGTGCCAGTCTTGTCGCCATTGCAGACCCTGCTCCATGTGCTTGGTTACCCAGAATTGGAGCGGAAGCTGCCCGATCTCTGTCGCCGCTTTGGCCTTGCGTCCAGCTGGTGGGCTCGCTTTCGGCATGGCTTAGGCCAGCTGCTAGCCCGTTGGGTTTCTCCCCGCCGCCGCCGCTGAATGGCCATGGCTGATGCCACTAGCGGCGACTTGTTTAAACATGAGCCCGTACTGGCCGAATCAGTGCTAGCGGGCCTTGCATGCCTTCCCGGGGGCCTGCTGATCGACTGCACCCTCGGCGGCGGCGGCCATAGCGCCCTGCTGTTGCAAGCCAATCCCGGCTTGCGACTTGTGGGGCTGGACCAGGACCCAAGCGCCCGTGCCGCCGCCGCCGAGCGCCTCGCCCCATTTGGTGATCGGGTCACAATCGTGGCCGCCAACTTCGCCGATTACGTCCCGGCTGAGCATGCTGTTGCGGTGCTGGCCGATCTGGGGGTGAGCAGTCCCCAGCTGGATGTGGCGGCCCGAGGCTTCAGCTTCCGGCTCGAGGGGCCGCTCGACATGCGCATGAACCCGGAGCGCGGCCAAACGGCTGGGGAGCTGCTTGATAGTGCCGGCGAGAGCGAGCTGGCAGATCTGATCTACGCCTACGGCGAGGAGCGGCTGTCGCGCCGTA
>JAQCGH010000046.1 GCA_027620015.1 Cyanobacteriota bacterium | reverse complement strand
GCCATACCGCATCTCCCGCCGCGCCTACGCCGAGACCTACGGCCCCACCACCGGCGATCGGCTGCGCCTGGCCGACACCGAACTATTTCTGGAGGTGGAAAAGGATTTCACCGTCTACGGCGATGAGGTGAAGTTTGGCGGCGGCAAGGTGATTCGTGACGGCATGGGCCAGAGCCAGATCTCCCGCACTGAAGGCGCCGTGGACACAGTCATAACCAACGCCCTGATCCTGGATTGGTGGGGGATCGTCAAGGCCGACATCGGCCTGCGCGACGGCCGCATCTGCGCCATCGGCAAAGCGGGCAACCCCGACACCCAAGCGGGCGTGACGATCGTGGTGGGCCCGGGCACCGAAGCGATCGCCGGCGAAGGCCACATCCTTACCGCTGGTTCAATCGACACCCACATCCACTTCATCTGCCCCCAGCAGATTGAAACGGCCCTAGCCAGTGGTGTAACCACCCTGCTGGGCGGCGGCACTGGTCCGGCCACCGGCACCAACGCCACCACCTGCACCCCAGGCGCCTTTCACCTTGCCCGCATGTTGCAGGCCGCCGAGGGACTGCCCGTGAATCTGGGCTTTTACGGCAAGGGCAACGCCTCCACCCCCGAGGCGATCGAAGAGCAGGTGCGGGCCGGTGCCTGCGGCCTCAAGCTGCACGAAGACTGGGGCACTACCCCAGCCGCTATCGACTGCTGCCTCACGGTGGCAGATCGCTTCGACGTGCAGGTGTGCCTCCACTCCGACACCCTTAATGAGGCCGGCTTTGTGGAAGACACGATCCGCGCCATCGGCGGCCGCACCATCCACACCTTCCACACCGAAGGAGCCGGCGGCGGCCACGCCCCGGACATCATCAAAATCTGCGGCGAGGCCAACGTGCTGCCCAGCAGCACCAACCCCACCCGCCCTTACACCCGCAACACGCTCGAGGAGCACCTCGACATGCTGATGGTTTGCCACCACCTGGATCCGCGCATCCCGGAAGATGTGGCCTTTGCCGAGTCGCGCATTCGCCGCGAAACGATCGCTGCCGAAGACATCCTCCACGACCTAGGCGCCTTCTCAATCATCGCTAGCGACTCCCAGGCCATGGGCCGGGTGGGCGAGGTGATCACTCGCACCTTCCAGACCGCCCACAAGATGAAAGTGCAGCGGGGCCACTTGCCCGAAGATTCCAGCCGCAACGACAACACCCGCTTGAAGCGCTACATCGCCAAAACCACGATCAACCCAGCGATTGCCCACGGGCTCGATTCCCAGATCGGTTCGGTGGAGGTGGGCAAATTGGCAGATCTGGTGCTCTGGAAGCCAGGTTTTTTCGGAGTAAAACCGGAATTGGTGATCAAGGGCGGTTCAATCGTGTGGGCCCAGATGGGCGATGCCAACGCCTCGATCCCCACCCCCGGGCCGGTGCACGGTCGGCCGATGTTTGCCGCTTTTGGCGCCGCCTTGGCTCCCAGCTGCCTCACCTTCATGAGCCAGGCAGCCCTCGATGCCGATCTACCCCGCCAGCTCGGCCTGAAACGCCCCTGCGTGCCCGTGACCAACACCCGCGGCGACATAGGTAAGGCCTCAATGAAGAACAACACGGCCCTACCAAACATTGAGGTAGATCCCCAGACCTATGAGGTATTTGCAGATGGGGTGCTACTCACCTGCGAACCTGCCGAAGTGCTGCCTATGGCCCAGCGCTACTTTTTGCTGTAGCTGACCTTTCGTATCAACCCACACCGGCGCCAACCCCAGCGGGTGGACATGATCCAGCGATGGCTGGTGGCGCGAGATGTTTACCGAATACAGACCAAATCGGGGCTACGACGAATACTTCAGTGCCCCTGATCAGCCCCGCAGCACCCTGCAGCCCCTGCTCTCCTCTTTAGGTCAGCTGGGCCTAGATGAACTAAATCGCAATCACGCCGCCGCCGGTGTGTTGCTGCGTCGGCTGGGGGCCACCTTTCGCCTCAATGGCTCGGGCAGCCAGGGGGGCGAACGCATCTTGCCCTTCGACCCCCTGCCGCGGCTGATCGGTAGCGGCGACTGGCAACGCCTCGAAGCAGGCCTGTTCCAACGACTGGAGGCTATCGACCTTTTTCTGGCCGATGTCTATGGCCCCCAGCGAATCCTCAACGACGGCGTGATTCCGCGGCAGGACGTAGAGAGTTCTCAGGGCTGGCGGCCCCAACTTCAGGGCTTCCAGCCGCCCCTCGGCCGCTGGTGCCATATCTCCGGCCTTGATCTGGTGCGCGACGGCCAGGGCACTTGGCGAGTGCTGGAAGACAACCTGCGCTGTCCCTCCGGAGTCGCCTACTTCCTGGAAAACCGCCGAGTGATGAAGCGGATGTTCCCAAGTCTGTTCGCCGGCCGAACCGTACAACCGATTGACGATTACCCCTCTCACCTGCTGCAGACCCTGCGGGAACTAGCCCCTTGGACCGATACCCCCAAGGTGGTGCTACTCACCCCCGGCGTGTTCAACAGCGCCTACTTCGAGCACAGCTACCTAGCCCAGCAAATGGGCATCCAGCTGGTGGAGGGCCGCGACCTGATCTGCCAGGACGACCGGGTGTGGATGCGCAGCACGGCCGGGCCCGAACCGGTGGATGTGATCTACCGGCGCATCGACGACGACTTCCTCGATCCAGCCGTATTTCGCAGCGATTCGATGCTGGGGGTGCGGGGCCTGATGGCGGCCTACCGGGCCGGCCGGGTGGCAATAGCTAACGCCCCCGGCACCGGCGTAGCCGACGACAAGCTGATCTACGTCTACCTGCCGGAAATGATCCGCTACTACCTCGGCGAAGAGCCGATCATCGAAAACGTGCCCACCTACCTCTGCTCCAGGGAGGACGACCGGGCCTACGTGTTGGCTCACCTCAGTGAGCTAGTGGTGAAAGCGGTGGCTGAGGCCGGTGGCTACGGGATGCTTATTGGCCCTCACGCAACCAAGGAGGAGATCGCCGAATTTGCCGTGAAGATCCAGGC
The DNA here is from genome assembly GCA_027620015.1 of Cyanobacteriota bacterium. Classification (GTDB taxonomy): domain Bacteria; phylum Cyanobacteriota; class Cyanobacteriia; order PCC-6307; family Cyanobiaceae; genus Cyanobium_A. The sequence continues at coordinate 8,202 of JAQCGH010000046.1, read as the reverse complement.
CGATCCACGCAACTACGTAGCCCAGCCCACCCTAGAGCTCTCCACCGTGCCATCTCTGAGCGAGGGCGAATTGTTTCCCTGCCATGTGGATCTACGGCCCTATGTGCTGCGCGGCAAAGGGGCCTGGGTAAGCCCGGGCGGTCTCACCCGAGTGGCCTTACGCCGGGGATCCCTGGTGGTGAACTCCTCCCAAGGTGGAGGCTGCAAGGACACCTGGATTGTGAGTGAACATAAATGCTGAGCCGAGTCGCCGACTCCCTTTACTGGATCAACCGCTACGTAGAGCGAGCCGAAAACATCTCTCGCTTTGTAGAGGTGAGCGAAGCAATGGCCCTCGACTGCCCACCCGGCAGCGCCGAACCCTGGCTGCCCCTAGTTGATGCAAGTGGTGATCGAGAACTATTCGACGTTCTTTATCCAGAAGGACGCCCGCAACAGGTTGTGGAGTTTCTGGTACGGGCCGAGGACAATCCCAACAGCGTGGTGAACTGCATCGCCATTGCCCGCGAAAACGCTCGCCAGATCCGTGATGTAATAACCACCGAAATGTGGGAGCAGTTAAATGATATTTATTGGACGCTATTCGACAACAAGGGCTTCTGGAGTCAGCCTCCCCAGGAGCAGCTGCGGGACATTCGCCGAGCCTGCCAACTTTTCTATGGCATCACAGACGCCACCCTCAGCCGAGATTTATCCTGGCAATTCAGCCGCCTGGGGCGGGTGCTGGAGCGGGCTGAAAAAACCACCCGCATCCTCGATGTGAAGTACTTCCTGCTGCTGCCTTCACCTGATGAGGTGGGCGGCGTGCTCGATGAACTGCAGTGGATCTCGCTGCTGCGAAGCGCCGGGGCCTATCAAATGTTCCGTCAATCGCGCCAGCAGGTGATCGAGCCAAAGGCAGTGGCCAGCTTCCTGCTGCTCGACCCAATCTTTCCTCGCTCGGTGCGTTACTGCCTGGAGCGCATCCACGAAACCCTGAGGATCGTGCGCGGCCAGGCGGTGCCAGGAGCTCCAGATGAGCTCGAATGTCTCAGCGGCCTCACCCTGGCCCGGTGGAGCTACAGCCGCATCGACGAACTGATCGCCGGAGGCTTGCACGAGTCGATCGACGACCTGCAAAGCGACCTAAACCGGCTTCATGATCTTATCCAACAGCGCTACTTCATCGCCGACCAAGCATGCGTGCCCGCGTAACCCACACCTTCACCTACCGCTACAGCGCCCCGGTGCTGCTGGGTCCTCACCGGTTCTGCCTCAAGCCAAGGGGCCATGGTTTTCAGCGCCTGCTCGAATTCCAGCTCGTTGTAACACCTGAACCTGGTCGGCTTTACCCCTTGCTAGCAGCCAGCGGCGATGAGATCTGGCGAGCTCGCTTCAATGGCTCCTCGGACACCTTCATCGTGCGGGCTAACAGCCTTGTGGAGACAGAAACTGCACCACTACTGCAGATTTGCCTGGAAGGAAACGAGCTTCGTCTGCCCTATCCAGTAGGCCATTTGAATGGCGACCTAAGCAGCAGCCTGGAAGGCTGGCTGCCTAACGGTCAACACGATCCAGCCGCCGTAGACCTGGCGCAGGAAGCACTGATGGGTGGTGACCAAAGTGCGCTGACTTTTCTGCAACAGCTGGTGGAGATAATTCAGGACCGGGTGAAGTACATCCAACGACACTTGGGCCCTGCGTGGCCTGCCGGACGCACACTGAAGGAGAGGGTTGGCTCCTGCCGAGACCTGGCCATGTTGATGGTGGAGGCCTGCCGCTGCGTGGGTCTACCGGCCCGCTTCGTGAGCGGCTACCACCTAATAGACCCCAAGCCCGAGTGCTACGACCTGCATGCCTGGGCAGAGGTGTACCTTCCCGGAGCTGGCTGGCGGGGCTTCGATCCGAGCGGCATGGGAATCGTTGACGATCGCTACATCACCCTGGCCACATCTTCTAAGCCAGAACTAACGGCCGCAATTACTGGCAGTTTTTCCGGGCCCAATGGGGTGGAGAGCGCATTCGAATGGAACATTGAGGCCGATATTCAAGAACCGGCCCAGATCCGATAAACCCCTCTGAGGGTTGGTAGCCGTTGGTGCTGCGCAGCAATGCAACCTGCGCGATGAAAGAAGTAGAAATACCTAGCGGCGTCATGTCGATCTCCGCCACAGCTGCTGCAGTAGAGAAACGCCTCCAAGAGGCAGGCATCGCGCTCACCATTGGCGGCGAGCCCACACTGGTGCCACTGCAGCCAGATGGAGCCGAATGGACGGTGAGTGCCGACGGCCCCACCAAGCTCCGCTATGCCCATGCCCTGGCTCGGGAACTGCAGCAGCGGGCATGGCCTGGCAGCACCCTGCTCCATTGCCCTGGCAAGCGCTACGACGGCGAAGTGAACCCCCGCTGGGTGCTGCGGTTGATAACCAGCTGCCAAGGAGAGCCTTTGGTGAGTTGGCCCCAGCTAGCGCCAGGAGCTAGCGATTCCTCCACGGCAAAACCTCCCTCGAGCGCTGAGGCGAGCCAGCTGCTCGACCTCCTCGGCAATGAACTGGGCTGCCCGCTCCAGCCCCTGCCCCTGCGAGATCCGCTGCAGGCTGACCACATGGTGTGGGCTGTTCCCCTCTCTTGGGAGGAGGAAAGCAACCCCAGTGGGGGAGGCCACTGGCAGACCCTGATCTGGGACCTGGACGAACCGTTACGCCAGCTGCTGCCGGCCCCGGGACCGGCAGGGTTGCGACTGCCGCTGCAGCACTTTCCGGAAGGAGCGCTGCGTCAGGTGCTCACCCTGGAGTGCAGCCCCAGTGGCTGGGGTGTGTTTCTACCGCCCCTGCCACGCCAGCCACTGGAACTTCTGCTGAGGCTGATCGCTAAGCACAGCAACCGCTGGGCGCTACCGGAACTGAGTGGCGTTTTGCCGCTAGATATCACCGGACACTGGCAGGTGCTGGGGCTCACCGCCGATCCGGGCGTGCTGGAGGTGAATCTGCCGGTTTGCAACAGCTGGCAGGAATACGCCGACTGGATCGGCCTTTTGGAGCAGGCCGGCGCAGCCGTGGGCCTGCGCACTTGGAAGCAAAAGGGCCTGCGCGCCGAGGGCACCGGCGGTGGCAACCACCTGCTCTGGGGGGGGCCTGATCTGGAGCACAATCCTTTTTTCAGCAGACCCGACTGGCTGGTTGGGATCCTGCGCTACTGGCAGCACCATCCGAGCCTGGCTTACCTATTCAGCGGCCGCAGCGTGGGGCCAGCTTCCCAAGCCCCACGCCCTGATGAGGGGTCCGCCAGTCTGCTGGATCTGGAGCTGGCCCACCAGGCTCTCGAGCAACTCGAGGCTGGCGACCAAAGGGTGGCAATTAGCGAAACCCTGCGCCACCTGCATGCAGATCGCAGCGGCAACAGCCACCGCAGCGAGATCAGTCTCGACAAATTCTGGAACCCAGCCTGGGCCGCCGGTTGCCAGGGGCTGCTCGAGTTTCGCGCCATGGAATCCCTACCCCACCACCACTGGACCTCAGCGATTTCCTTGTTATGGAGGGCCCTCGCTACTCACCTGCTGGAACCGGGCCACCGGCCAAGGCAGCTGCTCACTTGGGGAGAAACCCTGCACGACAGTGCCATGCTGCCCAGCCAGCTCTGGTCTGACCTGGAAAAGGTGCTGGCCGAACTAGCCAGCGACGGGCTAGCACTGGATGCGGCTCCATTCCGAGCTATTTGGAACTGGCGCTTTCCGGTCTTGCTCGACTGGCACCAGAACGGGGCCAGTCTGGAGATCCGCCAGGCCCTAGAACCCTGGCCCTTACTCTGCGACACGCCGGAGGAGGGGGGCACCACGAGCCGCTTCGTAGACAGTTCGCTGAGGCGCTTTGAAGTAGTAACCAACCTCGACCTGCGCCAGAGCTATGCCCTGCGGCTACAGGGCAGGCCCCTGTCTCTGCCCAGCGATGACGGACCCTGCCAACCGGTGGCGGTGCGCTACCGGCAGGAGGCACTTTTCCCCTGCCTCCATCCCTGCTTACCAGTAGATGTGCCTCTCCAGCTAGATCTGCTTACCCAAAGCGGGAGTGCCCTGCATAGCTGGGTGCTCAACACGGACGCAGAAGGCTTCGTGGAACTGCCTCATGGACCATTCCAGGCTCTGGGAGAACCTCTGCGTGGCGCGAGCCCGGGAGCCTGCAGCCTGGACCTGCGGCTTTAGAGATATGCCTACCTACCAGCTCACCCCATGCAGCTTGGGCAAAGGCGCGGTCTTGAATGTGATGGCAAACAAGCGGGGGATCAAGCGGCTGTTGTAGACACGAAATTCACGCAGCACGCTTGCCCCTTCATCCCGCACAGCCTGGTTGAGCACTACTGAACCATCGAAATCGGAAACGGAGCGATGAAAGGTGCCGGGAGGAATTCTCAAGATGTCCCCGCCCGTTTCCAATCGAACAATGTGATATGGGTAATTCCAGCCGAAGTTGACCAGATAAAAGGTGCGCCCGCCATGCAGGGCCAGCAGGTTGTCCTCCTGGTGGGGGTGAAGGTAAAACTGCCAGGCGCCAGTGTTCTCCTCATCGGGAGGGCTGACCGCAGGGCCGGCGTGGATCACCAGGTCGCGGGCGTTGGAGCTAGCAACGGTGATATCAAAGAAGCGAACAGCAGGCGTATCGCGGAACTTCTCGTAGGGAATCAGCTCGAACATCGGCGCCTGCTGCAAGGGGGTGGAGGCCATCAGTAGGAGCGCCGGAAAGTGCGCGAGCAATGGTCCACTAGACCGCAGCGACCCCAAAGAGAGGCGTTGCATCGACTACCCAATCAGGCTTTCTGCAGACCACTTCCCCAGGTGGTTTGACGGGAAACCGCAAAGTGGGCTGCTGCTGGCTTCAGAAAGGGATCGGCATTTCCACTTCGGCAGGCTCAGGGGCACAGCCCGGCACACGCAAAGCCACCACTTCGCCCAGAACCACGATTGAGGGCGAAGCGAAATCCTGCTCCTCAGCCCGGTCAGCCAGCTCGCCCAGCACCGTGACCAGCTGGCGCTGGCCGCGCACGGTGCCTTGCTGGATCACCGCCGCTGGGGTGTCGGCCGCCAGGCCACCCGCCATCAACTCCTCAGCGATGCGGCGCAGGTTGTGCAAGCCCATGTAGATCACTAGGCCATCACTGGTCTGGGCCAAGCCGCGCCAGTTCACCCCTGGGCGGCCCTTATCGATTTCCTCGTGGCCCGTCACGAAGGTGACACTGGAGCCGGCGCGGCGGTGGGTAATAGGAATACCTGCATAGGCCGGAGCTGCGATGCCAGCGGTAACGCCAGGCACAACCTGCACCGGAACGCCCCTGGCGGCCAGATGGGCGGCCTCCTCACCGCCGCGGCCAAACAAAAAAGGATCACCGCCCTTAAGCCGCACGATCAGGCGATGGCGGCTGGCCAGCTCCACAAGCACTGCATTTGTGCTCAGCTGCGGCACGGAATGGTGACCGCGTCGCTTACCCACGAAGTGAAGCTCGCAGCCCTGGGGCACAAGATCCAGCAGGGCCTGCGGCACAAGGGAGTCGTAGACAAGGGCATCGCACTGGCGCAGAAGCCGGTGAGCCTTGAGGGTGAGCAGCTCCGGATCGCCAGGGCCCGCCCCCACCAGATAAACCGTGCCTAACTGGGCCGATGCACTCATGGCAGAGCCTCGAGTTCGGCAAGCAGCAACTGACGCAGGCAAGGACGCTGCAGCAATGGCGGACCCACCTGCTCAGCTAGCTCGTCGGTGAGCCGGTTCGCGGCCAGAGCCAGTGCCAAAGCTGGAGAGGCAAGGGTCAGCTTTAGCTTCGCAAGATGCTCTGCACTGTATGGAGTGGCGACGCATTGGGCGCCGATGCGTCGCTCCAGGCTGCCGAGATAACGAGCTGCCAGTGGACCCTCCAGGGGGTGATGGAGCAGTAGGGGCCGGGAAGCCTGCATATTCAATCCAGCCAGCTCCGTAGCTAGGGCGGTATGCCAGCAGGGCCAGGCACCCAGGAATGGCCAGTGCTGCACGCGAGTAAAAGCCGACCAATGGCGCACAATCGCTGGCAAATCGTGGCGCACATGGCCGCCCGGCAGCAACAGCAGAGGAACCAGGGTGAGCAGCTGATTGCCCAGCGCCAGCTGCTGAGGCTCCGGCGGCGCCACAGCAGAAAGGGCCTGTAGCCGAACGGGTGCCCCGCGGCGGTGCTCCAGCTCAGCCGCTAGGGATACCAGCTCTTCAGGCAGCTCGCCGCCTGAACGGCCATGCACCACCAGAAGCAAGGGATGGGCGGGGGTGGCAGCGAGGCGGCGGCCGAGGCGCTCGGCCACCTCGGGATCGAGCGGACACCGCTGCAGGGGCACCAGGGCACGGCGGGCTCCGGGCAGACGGGCCAGCAGATCCACCGCCGGGGCAGCCAGCTGGGGATCTAGGTCCACGGCGAGGGCGCTAAGGCCAGCCACCAACTGGAGCCTGGGCCACACCGACAAACCACGAGCTATCCCTTCGAGAGCCGCGTGCCGTAGTGGCGTAGCTATTGGGGCCCGCATCCAGCTCAGCAAAACGGGCCAAGCCGCAGCCTTCCGCTGGTGACCAAGCAGAGGCAGCAGGGCAAGCGCCACAACATGGGGTAAGGCCAAGCCAAGAGCCGCCGGGCCGGGCGCCAATTCCTGCAGCAGCAAGTCGGCACTAGCCCCATCCCGGTGGCGCAGCACTTGGCTGGGCAGGCCTGGATCCGGATCGGGCTGCTTGCGCCACCAACGCAGCAAACGCCTCTGGGAAGGAGGATCCAGACGCTCCGCCAGCACAGAAAGCAGGTCTGGGGCGAGGCTGAGACTGCCGTTTTCGAGCGCCTGCAGCCAGGGTTCAGGATCCAGCTCGGACTGGCGGCGCAGCTGTTGCAGCCAGTCCCAGCGAGCCGGGGAGCCGCACTCCGGCAGTTGGGCAGGCTCCCACTGTGGCTGAGTAGATATCAAGACCGCCCTCCGCGTTCAGGAGCCCCCCGACTCGCGGCGCCGGGCTCCGAATTGCTCCAGCAGCATCTGCTCAAGCTTATCGGCAAGATCACTGATGGGTACGCCTTTTTCATACAGCTCCGCCAACTTGGGCTCGGCGCCCATGGAGCCGCCGAGATAGATCTTGGCTGCTTCCACCATCTGACCATCCTTACGGGCCTTCGCCCCCATCAGCCCGATCTGACCCATATACGGCTGGCCGCAGGCATTGGGGCAGCCGGTCCAGTGCATACGCACCGCCTCAGGCAATTCGATGCGCTGCTCCAGCTCTTCGAGCACCTGCTGGGCCACGCCCTTGGTGGGGATCAAAGCGAAGCTGCAGTAGGCGTTGCCGGTGCAGCTCACCGCTTCGGCCTGCAGGTTGGAAGGGTCGGGGCGGAAGCGCTGCAGCAGGGGTTCGGCCAGCAGTGCCTCGAGGCGATCGCCGGGCACATCAACGATCAAGGCGTTCTGGGCCTCGGTGAGACGCAGCTCGCCGCTGCCATAGGTGCGAGCCAAACCAGCAATCTTCAGCATTGAAGTCGCGTCTAGCCGGCCCATCGGCACATGCAGGCCCACCCAGTGGAGCCCCTCCTGCTTCTGGGCGTGCACACCCAGGCCAGAGCGGGGGGCCCGGTTTACCAGATGGGTTCCATCGTGGTGGAGCAAGGGTTCGGCGAACGCTTCTACCAGCTCAGCCCGATAGGCGTCGATCCCGAGCTGGTCGATCAGATACATCAGCCGGCTTTTGTTGCGCTGCTCACGGTTGCCGTGAAGCTCGTAGTGGCGCAACACGGTCAGGGTGAAGTCGGCCAATTGCTCAGCCCGGAGCCACAGACCCAAGGGAATTGCCAACTCGTTGCGCTGGGCTGAGAAAAAGCCCCCCACCAGCACAGTGAAGCCAAGCTCACCGTTGTGCTCAGCCGGAAGGAAGGCCAGGTCGTTGTGCAGCAAAAAGCTATCTGGAGCTCCCCCAACAGCCACATTGAATTTGCGCGGCAAGTTTCGGGGGCCAGCGGGACCCAGCAGCCGCGCCTGAATCGCCAGCACAAGGGGCCGGGTGTCGACAATCTCCTCCGGGTCAATGCCCGCCAGGGGGTTGCCGGTGATGTTGCGAGGGTTGTCGTGACCCGATTGAAGGCTGGTCAGCCCCCCAGCCTCCAGCGCTCGCAGGAGGGGGGCCATGTCCTCCAGCAGCAGACCTCGAAGCTGCAGGTTCTGGCGAGTGGTGATGTCGGCACTGCCCT
>JAQCGH010000008.1 GCA_027620015.1 Cyanobacteriota bacterium | reverse complement strand
CATGTAGCTGGCCCGGTTGATTTCAACGATCAGGAGGCAGCCTCCTGGGGGCCTGCTGTGCGCTACGCCAGCGCTCTTCTGAAAGAGCAAATCGGCTGTGACAGGGTTTATGCGATCGCATTTGGGGAGGGAGCACCCCATTTGCACCTTCATTTAATTCCCCGCTTTGCTGGCGATCCCCGCACCAGCGCCTGGTTGGTGGCAGATCACTACCGAGCTGTAGCAGATGGAAAGCTTCAGCCCGCAGCCCCTGAACAGCTAATAGACCTCGTGAACCAGGTCCGCTGCCGATTTTTGCATCAATTTTTAGATTGATTAGACAAACACGGGTAATTTCGCCAGCGCAATTTGCTGAAAGCGGAGCTTACGCGCCTCGCCTTCGGTTGCAACATCAACCGTGATGGTGTGGCCGCTGGTGAATACGCCAGCGAGGATTCCCTTGGCGATTGGCGTTTCCAGTTCCCTTTGGATGGCGCGCTTTAGCGGACGGGCGCCATAAACCGGGTCGTAGCCCACACCGGCAAGCCAGTCGAGGGCATCGGCGTTGAGCTGCAGCCCCAGTTTTTTGTCCTCCAGCCGCCTGGCCAGCCGCTGCACCTGCAGCTCCACGATTTCGCGCAATTCGTCTTGCTTGAGGCTGTGGAAGATGATCGATTCATCCAGCCGGTTGAGGAATTCAGGCCGGAAGTGACCTCTAAGTGCCTCATTCACCCTGGTCTCCATTTCGCCATGGCGGGATGGATCACCGGCAAGATCCAAGATTGAGGCGCTGCCGATATTGCTGGTGAGGATCAGCACCGTGTTGGTGAAGTCCACAGTGCGGCCCTGGCCATCTGTGACGCGGCCTTCATCAAGGATCTGCAGCATCACATTGAACACATCTGGGTGGGCCTTCTCCACCTCGTCAAAAAGGATCACCGCGTAGGGCCTTCGCCGCACAGCTTCAGTGAGCTGGCCGCCTTCCTCGTAACCCACGTAGCCCGGAGGCGCACCGATCAGGCGACTCACGGCGTGCTTCTCCATGTATTCGCTCATGTCGATGCGCACCATCGATGCCTCGGAATCGAACAGCTGGGATGCCAGAGCTTTGGAGAGCTCGGTCTTGCCCACACCGGTGGGGCCAAGGAAGAGGAAGCTGGCTATTGGGCGGTTGGGATCGCTGAGGCCTGCCCGTGATCGCTGAATCGCATCTGCCACAGCGGTAACGGCTTGCTGCTGGCCGATAACCCTGGTGTGCAGTTCCTCCTCAAGGTGCAGCAGCTTCGCCATCTCGCTCTGGACCAACTTGGTAACTGGGATACCGGTCCATTTGGCAATTACCTCAGCTATGTCATCTTCGGTTACCTCTTCGCGCAGCATGGTTTTATCGCTTCCGCTGGCATTAAGAGCCTCCTCTTTAGCCGCCAGTTTTTTGTGCAGCTCGGCCAAGGTTCCATATTCGAGCTCGGCGGCTTTGTTCAGGTCGTAGTTGCGCTTGGCTTGCTCCACTTGCAGCTGCACCTGTTCGATCTCTTCCTTGATTGCGCCAAGCTCATCGATCGAGCTCTTTTCTGCCTGCCATTGGGCATTGAGGCTGCTCTGCTGTTCGCTTAGATCGGCCAGCTCCTTCTCCAGCCGCTCGAGCCGATCCTTGCTGGCAGGGTCAGATTCGCGCCCTAGGGAGAGCTTTTCCATCTCCAGCTGCAGAATGCGGCGATCGAGCTCGTCGATTTGCTCCGGCTTGGAAGTGATCTCCATCTTTAGTCGGGCGGCCGATTCATCCATCAGATCGATCGCCTTATCTGGCAGGAATCGATCGGCGATGTAGCGGCTGGAGAGCATGGCTGCTGCCACCAAAGCGCTGTCGGCGATGCGCACGCCGTGGTGCACCTCATACCGCTCTTTCAACCCACGCAGGATCGAAATCGTGTCCTCCACTGTGGGTTGATCCACGAACACCTGCTGAAAGCGGCGCTCGAGGGCTGGATCCTTCTCGATGTGCTGGCGGTGTTCATCAAGGGTGGTGGCGCCAATGCAGCGCAGTTCGCCTCTGGCCAGCATCGGTTTGAGCAGGTTGCTCGCGTCCATTGCGCCGCCGCTGGCGCCGGCACCCACCACGGTGTGGATCTCGTCGATGAACAGCACGATCTGGCCCTCTGAGGCGGTCACCTCTTTGAGTACCGCCTTAAGCCGCTCCTCAAACTCGCCGCGATATTTGGCACCGGCGATCAGGGCGCCCATGTCAAGCGAAACGAGCTGGCGGTTCTGCAGAGCCTGGGGCACGTCGCCATTGACGATGCGCTGAGCCAGTCCCTCGACGATGGCGGTTTTGCCCACGCCGGGCTCGCCGATCAGAACTGGGTTGTTCTTGGTACGGCGGCTGAGAATCTGGATAGTGCGACGGATCTCCTCGTCGCGTCCAATCACCGGATCTAGCTTGCCCTCGCGAGCTGCAGCCGTGAGATCCCTGCCGTATTTCTCCAGTGATTCATAGGTGCCTTCTGGATTCTGATCGGTCACGTTTTGGGATCCGCGGATGGCTTGTACGGCTTCTTTGAGTTTGTTGGTGGTTGTGCCCGCTTGAGATAGCAATTGCTTGCCGCAGCGGTCGTCGATTGCTAGCGCCAGAAGTATGTGCTCTATGGCGATGTAGTTGTCGCCGTAGCTCTGTTTGAGCTCCTCAGCCTGCTCAAGAACGGTATTGAGCCCCTTGCCGAGATAGACGTTTTCGGGTGCTGCACTAAGACTTGGCTGAGAGAGGATCCAAATCTCCACCTTTTGGCTAAGGGTGCCCACATCCACGCCGGCTTTTTCCAGGATGCGGCTCGCCAAGCCCTGCTGAGCCAGCAGGGCGGCGAGCAGATGCTCGCTTTCCATCTGTTGCTGGCGCTTTTGTTGGGCCAGCTGCTGGGCGGCCACCACAGAAGACCATGCTTTCTCGGTGAAGAGTTCGGCGGTGGGATGCATGGACACTTCCCTCGTTTGAGCTGGTTATCACCGTATGCCCGCTGCCACAATCCAACAGCGAGGAGAACCGAACGGATCGTTTCGGTCCTCCGCCGAACTGATGGGAATAGTTGTTCGGGAGCTGATATTCCCAGTTTCGGAGCCGTACAATCGCAGGGAATCAGCTGTTTCAGTCGCCTGGCCCTGATCCGGCTCGATTCTTCCTTGTTGCAGATACTTTGCTGACCTTCACCAACACTGATTAGTCAGTTGGGTTCTGGTGTGATTCGGCAAGACTGTGTCAACAGCTAAAATTCAAAATCGCAAGCTAGCTTTTGCTTTAATGCGATTTTTCTGAGTCAAGCTAAATCCACTTTGCTCTTACAATTGATCCAGTGACAACCCAGTTTCCGTTAGCCCTGATCGAACAGTTAGCAGACGCTTCCCGGCAGTTTGAATCCACCAGCAAGGATCTAGAGCGCAACTGTTGGATGGCAGTCCATCAACATACCCATGGGGTTCTACCAAGCGAATATGACATTCGCGAGGTGCCGGAGGCCCTCTATCTGGCAGTTTTGGATGCACGCCGTAATCAAGGCTGAGTTGCCTCAGCTAGATGTCATCAAAAAACCCCGGCTTATGCCAGGGTTAAAAGAAGATTTAATTACAGGTTAGCCAGGAAAAGCGAGGCTCTATCAAGCCCAGCCCTTGGATGACATGTCTTCGACGTAGGAGGCAACGTCAGCGATGTCACCTTCGCTGAGCTTGCCACCGAAGGCAGGCATAGCGTTCTTGCCGTTGGTTACTTGGTAAGCAATGGCAGCTTCGTGGCCTTCGCTGTAGTTAGCCAGGTAAGCGGTTAGTGCATCCTGCTTGAGGGTGCGCTCGGCATTAACGACGTTGCCGCCACCCATATGGCAAGCGGCGCAGTTAGCGGAAAAGATCTGGCCGCCATGGGCCACATCGGCAGCGAAACTCGGTGCAGCACCTAGCACTAGGGCCAGGCAAAGAGCAATCAGAGAGAAGAGACGGCGCATGGGGGGGCGCTTAAAAGCATTGGCAACTCATTAAAATTAAGCCGTTAACCGGGCAGCTGTGACCTCTGCCAACCAGGTTCGAAACAATTGCCACAAAGTTGGGTCGCTAGTTGGATCAGCCAGGGGCTAATGCGTTGACTTCAGCGGTCATCCCTGCTGGCCGCAGCGAGGCTGAGGGTGCGTGTATCTATTAGGGATGGCCTGCGACGATCAAGTTGTGGAGGTCAGCCCGCGGACTGCAAAGCGCGCCTTGTCGACGGCCTTGATCGAGAGCTGCTCGGGTTAGAACATCAAAAATTCTTCGTCGTTGCCCTGCCCTATCGGTAAAACGAGGCAGCCAAAGCAATTTGTGCTTAATCACCTGCGCGGTAGACCAGCTGTTTCGAATATTGCTTGCAACGTTGGTGCGTAGCTCACCAGGCCAAAGCGTTCGGGTGAGCTCACCGGTTCGTGGACGAAGTGGCGCTGGCGAATTGAAAAGCGATCCCAGGCGTTCACTTCGATTCTGAGCAGCTTGATCAGGGCTTCAATCAGCCAGCCCTGCAGATCGATCCCAAAGGATGGCTGCCAGCTGCGGCGCCAACGGCAGAGCTGGGTCACGGTGGCATTGATGCTGGTCGGCGCCTGGCCGAGCACCAGGCGCCGCAGAGCTCCCTGGTTTGGCTCAGGATTGGGCAGATGGGGCTGGGTGGCCAGTTGTGCACACACCAGTGCTACGTCAGCGGCGTGGATGAAATGGAAGCTGGCCTCAGCACGCAGCCACTTACCAAGCCATAACCAGCGGGTTGCCTCCCGCAGCCCGGCGGTTAGATAGCTGGTCGGATGTAGGTCGCCCGGACCCACCTGACCCCCAAATACCAGGGTGGGAAATACGGCCACAATTTTGGCGGCAAGTGGGTGTGCCTCAAGTTGTTGCAGGCAGATTGCCTTCGTTTGAATGTATTCAGTGCCAAACTCTGCGGCCTCGGGCAGGAGCTGCAACTGGCGATCTAAAATTGATGCGGTAGAAAAGTAGATCACCTGCTCCAGCCATTCCGGGCTGGTGAAAGCCAGCAGCTGTTTGACCGCATCAACATTTACCTGCTGAGCTCTCAGAGGGTCGCCCCAGGCAGTGGCTGTGTGAATTACGCGAGTGGCGGTAGCGATTGCACCGGCATGTGGGGTCAGTTCCCGTAGGTCACCGATCAGGAGTGTGACCCGCGGATCATCAGCTGACACAACCCTGAGTTTGGCTGGATCACGGAGCAACAGCAGTAACTCCGCATCACTGTGGCGATAAAGCTGTTCGGTGATGTACTGGCCAACGCAGCCACTGGCCCCTGTGATCAGGATTCGCTGGGGCAGGGATACTCCCGCGGAGCGACTGCTCAAGCCACCGCTCCGATGCGCTCCATTACGCTCTTGCCGGCTTCAAAGAAGGCGCGACCGTTTTCTTCTGGAGTGCCCGGCAGGATGCCATGGCCCAGGTTGAGGATGTGTTTCCGGCCGCGGGCTTTGCGCACGGTGTCGTCGATGCGGGCTTGGATGGCTGCTGGAGTACCGAATAGCAATCCGGGATCTACGTTGCCCTGCACGCCAATGTGCTCAGGCAAACGGGCTAGGCCCTCGGCCATGTCAACCGTCCAGTCGAGCGAAATGATGTCAACCCCAGTGCGTGCCATACGCTCAAGCACGCCGGCGCTGCCGGAGATGTAGAGGATGAAGGGGGTGTCGGGGTGGGTTTGCTTAACCAGATCCACCACCTTCTTTTGATAAGGAGCCGCGAAGCTGTCGTAATCCATGGGACTTAGCTGGCCTGCCCAGGAATCGAACATCTGCACTACTTGGGCTCCGGAATCGATTTGATACCGCAAGTAGATGGCAATTGACTCGGCGAAGTGGTTCAGAAGCCTGTGCAGCAGCTCAGGTTCTTGGAACGCCATCGCCTTGATCACGGCGTAGTTCTTGCTGCTTTTGCCCTCCACCACATAGGCGGCCAAGGTCCAGGGAGCACCCACGAAACCAAGCACTGCTGCTTCGTTTCCCACAGCCTGCCTCAGGCGTGTGAGCACCTCTCCCACAAAAGGCATACTCTCGGCTGGCTCCAAGGCTCGCAAAGCCCCTACTTGGGCGAGGTTGCGTATGGGCTCTTGGATCAGCGGGCCTTGGCTCTCAATGATGTCGAAGTTGATTCCCATACCCGGCAAGGGCGTGAGGATGTCTGAAAAGAGGATTACGCCGTCAGGCTTGAAGGCGTGGAAAGGCTGCATCGAGATCTCGTAGGAGAGATCGGGGTTTTCCGAGCGCTCGCGGAAACCTGGATGGCGGTCCCGCAGCTCGCGATACACCTTCATGTAGCGCCCTGCCTGGCGCATCATCCAGACAGGGGGCCGCTCCACCTGCTCACCTCGGGCGGCGCGCAGCAGCAGGGGGGCGGTTTCGGTCATGGGTGAAAACAGAGCGAAGCGAGAACTTACCCGAGCAGGGCCCCGGAATCGGTGGCTTCGTCACAGGTGTCTTCATCCAACTGCTGGCTGCGGATCTCGTCCCGACGGAAGACCAGCACCGACAGGGGTGGTAGGCAGAGATCAATCGATTGTTCATAGCCATGAATCCCCCACTGGTCGGTGAATTTGCCACCCAGGTTGCCCAGGTTGCTGCCGCCATAGCGTTCAGCATCAGTATTGAAAGCCTCCTCGTAGAAGCCTTTCAGCGGCACACCCACTCTGTAGTGGGAATGGCTCTGGGGGGTGAAGTTGGCTATTACCACAAGCCACTTGCCCGAAGCACTTTCACGCCGCATGAAGCTGATGATCGAGTGGCGGTTGTCGTTGCAATCGATCCACTGGAAGCCGAATTCGCTGAAATCGTCGCCCCAGAGAGCCCGCTCCGATTTGTAGAAAATGTTGAGATCATCGACAAGACGCTGCAACCCTTGGTGAGAGCCGTGCTGCAGCAGATCCCATTGCAAATCGCCCCATACGTTCCATTCAGCCCTCTGGCCAAATTCCATCCCCATAAAGATGGTTTTCTTGCCGGGATGGGTCCACATGTATGCCAGCAGTGCCCGCACGTTGGCAAATTTTTGCCAGTCGTCACCAGGCATTTTGTGCAGCAGGCTGCTCTTGCCATGAACCACTTCGTCGTGGCTTAGCGCCAGCATGAAGTTCTCGGTGAAGGCGTACCAGATTGAGAAGGTGACGTTGTTCTGGTGGAACTGGCGGAACCAGGGATCTAACTCGAAGTAATCGAGCATGTCGTGCATCCAGCCCATGTTCCATTTGAGGTTGAACCCGAGGCCGCCAATATTGGTGGGCCCCGTGACCATGGGCCAGGTGGTGGATTCCTCGGCAATTGAGAGTGCTCCAGGGAAGTGCTCGAACAGCACGTGGTTGGCCTGTTGCAGAAAAGTGACAGCCTCAGTGTTTTCACGGCCGCCATTTTCATTGGCCAACCACTCACCATCTGGACGCAGATAGTCGCGATAAAGCATTGAGGCCACCGCATCTACGCGGATGCCGTCGATGTGAAACTCCTCAAACCAATACACAAGGTTGGCTACAAGGAAGTTGCGCACTTCGTTGCGGCTGTAGTTGAAGATGAGGGTGCCCCACTCCTTGTGCTCGCCGATGCGCGGATCGGCATGCTCATAAAGATGGGCACCATCAAAGAATGCAAGGCCGTGGGCATCTTTGGGAAAGTGGCCTGGCACCCAGTCGAGGATCACGCCGATGCCTTCGGCGTGGCAACGGTCTACAAAGGCGCGGAACTCGTCTGGTGTGCCAAAGCGGCTAGTGGGGGCGTACCAGCCCGTAACTTGGTAGCCCCAGGAGCCATCAAAGGGATGCTCAGAGATGGGCATCAGTTCGATATGGGTAAAGCCGCGGGCTTTCACATAGGGGATTACCCGATCAGCTAGTTCCGGATAGGTGAGAAGGCGAGCACCGGGCTTTAGGTCGGCTGCAGGAACTGGTGAGCGTGGTGTGCCATCGGCCTCTATGTAGGGCTGGTCAGCAGCGCCGTGCATCCAACTGCCAAGGTGCATTTCATACACAGAAACTGGCTGGTCGAGGGGGTTGCGGCTGTCCCGTTCCTGCATCCAGCCCGAGTCTTGCCATTGGTGGCCCGCTAATGACTCAACGATTGAGCCATTGTTGGGACGAATCTCGTGGCGGAAGCCATAGGGATCTGCTTTCTGGTAGCAGTGCCCGTTTTGAGCTCGCACCTCGTATTTGTAAATCTCACCTGGCTGAAGCCCGGGAATGAACAACTCCCAGGATCCGCCAACCCTTGCCTGCATCGGATGGTGGCGGCCATCCCAGCCGTTGAAATTGCCCAGCACCGCCACGCTGCGGGCATTGGGAGCCCAGAGGCAAAACTGAACGCCCTTGACGCCGTTGTGCTCCACCAGGTGGGCACCCATTCGGCGCCAAATGTGGTGGTGGTTGCCCTCTGCAAACAACAGGCGATCTAATTCGCCCATCCATTCATGGCGAAAGGACCAGGGATCTGACTGCACATGTTCGATGCCGCCGCGGTTTATCCGCACCTGATACGAAGTTCCGGGATCACTGTCCCAAGGGGCCTCAAAAATCCAAGGATGATTCGGGTTGGTCATCGGCAGCGATTGACCATCGATCAAGAGCTCAACGCTCCCTGCCTCAGGCATCCAGACGCGCAGCACCCAACCCCCTGTTTGGAGGGGCTGGGGCCCTAGTACCGCAAACGGGTGGTCGTGCCGGCATTCAGCCAGTCGCTGGAAATCCTCCGCCATCCAATTAAGGGTGAGCAAGGACATGTATCAGCAGCGATCGGAAAGCGAGCTTACGTGGCTTAGGGCTCAGCGCACCTGCTTGAGAGCGATCGGATCACTCGGAAAGTCGACACCGATTATGTCGTTGTTGGCATTGAGGATCACAAATAGGGAATCGCTAAGACGATTGAATTCGATATTGACGAGTACAAGACGCTGGTCGCCGCCACCCTCGGTCTCCACAACTTTGCGGATGTTTACAGACTGCCCAGTTTGACGTTGCAGCATCTGCCAACGTGCCTGCAGGCTGTTGGCTGAGATTTCCTTCTGCATTGACAGGCTCAAAAAGCTGCGAGCTGAAATGAAGTGTCCGCTGCTTAGAGCGACGACGAATTTTCTAGCAACCACACTTGGTGCCTCGTCGGAGACATCTATGTGATAGCCAGTGAGTTCCCCTTGGGGGTTGAGCACGATGAATAGATCTTGCTAGCCCACACTTGTTGTGATGCTGGCCTCAACGCTTGTGTTGCTCAGACCCACTTGCACACTAAGCAGTTTTCAGCTCAATAACTTCGGCTGGACGCGCATTGTTGTCGCCACCATTGAAGGGCTGCTGACAGCCTTCAATTCTTCTGAGAACTGGCTGTAACGCAAGTTGGCATCGCGGCTTTTTACCGCTGCCAAAATGCGATCAGCGGCTGCGCGGGCTGCTTCGACGCCTAGGGCTGGGCTATCGACGCCCCCGCTCTGGCTTTGAGCTAGGGAGACACTACCTGGGGTTCCTGGCAGTGCGGCCAAGGTGATGCTCAGCCCGGTTGCAAGCCAAAGCACGCCAAAAGCAATTCGGTTGATGGCTTGGGGCTGATTAGTAGAGCGCAGACGGCGCAATGTCATCTAAAAAACGTTCGGTTTAGTGTGCCCTAAGTTTGCCGTTTATAAGTGGCTGCAGCTGCAATTGGGCAGCAGCCAGTTCGAGTTCCAGCGTGATCACTCGATGGTGCGGGCCAGCAGGCCCGAGTGGCTCGCGGCCATCGCCCGGATTTACGGCAATCAGAGGCCAGGCTGATCCCGCTAGGGAAAGTCGCAACCTTTCCCCGGGGGCGAGTTCCGCTAACAGGGGCTGCAAATGAACTTGTAGAAGCGATTTTTCACCGGCTGGCTGCCGGGTCCTCGCCACGCCAGTGCTCAGTTGGATCACTCTGCCCTGCCTATCCAGCACCGAGAGAGCTGCACAAAGGTCAAAACTGGGTTGGTCGGCCCGCACAGAAATAGTTAATAGGGGTCGACCTTCAATCTCCAGTGATGAATTGAGTGGTGAGCTGTTGAAGCAGATCACATCAGCACGGCGATCCAGGTCGCCGCGTTCACACAGGCCAGGATTGAGGCCAAGGTGGCCGCCCCGACCTGGAACAGGTCGCCAGGGATCATGCACCAGGGCAACCTGGCCGCCGCCAAATTGTCCGGGAAGTAATTCGCCCTCTTCCTCGTCGATTGTCGCCAGTCCGCAACTGCGCAGCCCCCAGCTCATCGGGCTGCTGTCTGACTTGGGTGCCCGCCAATAGTGGCGTGAATGCTTGCCGTTTGTATGAGGTTTATTTTCTACAAGAACGGCAACGCTGAGCCGTTTTGCTGGGGCTTGATCTTGCAAATGGTGCTTAAAAAAGGCCAGTTGCAAACGGTCCACGCCTCCTTTCCAGTCGAGGTGGGAATAGGCGCCAATTCGAAGCAGCGGCGAGCCACCCGCAGCGCAAGCACGTTCAAAGAGGTTCAAGATGCCGCGCAGATGGGGGTCGTGCCAGCCACCGATGAGCAGCATCGGTCGCTGCAATAAAGCTGAGCATGGTTGGTGGTAAGTCCACCCGGTGGCATGGCTTGCCGGGAGCTGCAGCCAACGACAGGCCATGCCACCGGGGTCGTGTCGCTTGAGCAGCTCTAAGCCTTCATACAAAAAGGCTCCCGAGTCGAGACTGAGGCGAATCGCTTGCCAGCCCGCATCATCCCGAAGTCTCTGGCAGCGGAGGGCTGCCAATTGCAGTCCCCAGCCGAGGCCTAGTGCCCACCAATGGGCTCCTCCCTCGCAAGCCCAGTCGCCTTGCTCGTCTAAACCGGCCATAGCCGGTACCAGGCAATCAGGTATGGCCGCTGGATTGTCGCTAAGGAGTTGGCTCAGGCCTTGGTAAGAAAATCCATAGCAACCGACTCGTCCGTTACTGCCATCAAGTTGGCGAACCCAGCGAATGGTGTCCGCACCATCGGATAACTCCTGATCGAATCCTTGGAAGGTTCCCTGGGATGCACCTTGACCGCGCACGTCCTGAACAACCACCAAAAAACCGTGGGCTGCGTACCAGCTGGGATGGGCATAGGTCACTGTTGAGGCGATTGCCCGGCCGTAGGGTTGGCGCATCAGCAGCACGGGCCATGGTCCCTTGCCTGCTGGTTGCCAAATGCGGCCGATCAGTTGGATGCCATCTCGGCATTCCATGACCTCGTCTCGCCACTGAACCCGAAAGAGGGCTGGGGCCGGCCTGCTCACTCAGCGCACATCGGGGCAATACAGGCCGATCACGTAGGTGATCAAAACCTCAGAATCTATGGGGTTGAGGCTCTTTTCTCGGGCGATCTGGCTGACGGCCCTGGAAGATGTCGCAGAGAGTCCCTGGGCGTTGAGTTCCTTGAACTGGCTACACATCTCATTAGCCTTTGCCGGGTTTTGCTTCACGGACTCCAGCAGCTGGGATTGGGCCACTGCAGGTGACCACATTGATGCCAAGTTGATCAGTAGGACTGGTAAAAGAACCAATAAGGCAGGGCCTAAGGCCGGATGGATTTTGGGGTAGAGGAGATTAGACAATGCATACAATCCCACAGAAAATCTATTTCAGCTGCAAGGCGTGGCGGCTGGAGCCTGCTCTGGATCAGTTTGTGGGGCGGCGTTGGGCGCGCCGTATCCATTCGCTCAGAGTGGTCAGATCCATCATGGGGGATGCCATGCCGGTAAGGCTTCGCTGCAGTCGGCCCATCTGGACCAAGAGTTGGTGCGGGTCGCTGGCAGCCAACCCAGCCCTACTTGCTATCCCTGCGTAAAGCAGTAGTGCGGCTTCAGCTGGTTCAATTCCCACCTCCACCACTAGCCGGGCCTGCCCCCGAAGTTTGATCAGCCTGGCCTCACTGGCACCGCCGCTGCGGCCGAGCCGGCGTAGATCCTGGTCTTGTAGAACGGCCAGCTGGGGCCAATTGTCGATGCCGGCCAGCTCCAATTGACGTTGCTCACGCTGAAAGTGAATCGGCAGTTGCCACATGGTTAAGGCTGGAGTTGAACGTCACCACTGATAAGGCTGCGGCTGGCTTCCGCCAGCACCACCGGCTTGCTCAGTCCTGGGGCGATCGGCTCGACCCGGCGTAGTCGCACATGCACCAGGTTGTCGGCACTACTGCGGCCGCCGCCCCTGAGGTTTTGGGCTACTTGCTGAACGGTGGGTGCCGCGGCCTCGTCCGCTAGACCTTCTGGGGCTGCTGCCACAACCAGGTCGATGCCGTTGTCGAAAACCACCGGCACATTCACGGCCCCATCTAGCTGTACCCGAGGTGAGTAGCTCACCGCAAAGGTCAGACAGGAAACGGCGAGCAGGGCGGTGAAACTGGTGACACCAACCAGCCGAAATCGAATTCCCCAGCGGCTGAAATAACCCGCAATCGTCGTCAAGGCCAGGACTCCACTGGCGGCCCCGAGCCATTTGCCAGCTGTCAACAGGATTGGATCAGCGTCCATTTGGCTGGTTGTTCTGGTTAGTGCCTTTATATTGCGCCCGTCTTAGGTAGTGGCAGCCCAGGGGAATGGCGGATTTGCCAGAACAGAGTTCCGGGCCCGTCCCTGTTTCATCACCACTTGCACCCCCACGCTGGTCTCGAAGCCTGAGACCGTTCCGCTTGCTTGGGGCGACAGCTGGCGGCTGCGGTGCCCTGATTCTTCTCGTTTGGGCCGGGGATCAGGCTCTTAGAAAGCTTTACCTGCAATGGAAACCGCGGCTTGAGCAGCCACTCAGCGAGCTTTTCGGCCAACCCGTTGAGCTTGGCAAGTATCAGGGGTTGGGCTGGGGGGGAGTACGCCTTGGCCCCAGTCGCATCTCTCCTGGGCGGCTGGACGGCTCGACTGTCCTAGTTCGTTCGGTTTTGGTGAGCCTGGACCCGCTAGCCAGCCTGAGCAAGCGTTTGCCAGTGATGCATGTGGGTCTGGCCGGTGCGCGAGTTGAGTTGCGCCGCAACTCTCAAGGTCAGTATTGGGTCCTTGGGACCTCAAACGCAGAGCCGCCTCGCCTGGATCTCAGGCTGCGCCTGGTTGATCCCGCGGAGCTACACCTGCTGCCTTTTGGTACGAGCCTTCGCCTCACGGGCAATGGTGCATTACGCCCCCATCTCCAGGAGATGGAAGTGTCAGCTTGGCTGCGCTCCGATACGACCCCTGGCTCCCTGGCCATGCGACTCCAGGGCAATTGGCAAAGTCAGCGCTGGGATGGAAGCCTGCGGGCTAAGGCTCTCCAGTTAGCCCCGCTGCAGCGCCTGTTAGCTGTGCCTGGTCAGCTTTCTGGCAGGGCAGATGGCACGCTCGCCTTGGCCTGGAGGGATCGCCAGCCCTTATGTCGAGGTGCAGTCCAGTTGCGGCAATTTCGCTGGCTACCAGCCACTGACTTATCTCGACTGGAGTTGCCATTCAGCGAACTGCGCTGCAGTGGCAAGGATCTCGAGTTGGATCGCTCTGTTTGGCGCTGGGGAGCACCGGGGGGTAAAGACCTGCAGGGCACGGTGCGATTTAAGGGGCTGTGGCAGCAAAACCTGCTTCTGTTGCGCCAGTTTGAGCTGACACGAGGCAGCTCATGGCTAAGGCTCAAGGGCAGCTTGGCCAATCGTTTTGATCTGTCGGGGCAATGGCTGCTTCGGCCCAGTGACCTTCCGCTTCAAATCGGAACTCCTGGGTGGGTTTTGAACCAACAAGTAGGAGGCTCTGTGACGGTCAGGGGACCGCGGAATCTGCCCCAGATCCAGACCAGATTTGGTCAGTCCA
This sequence comes from Cyanobacteriota bacterium, assembly GCA_027620015.1. Taxonomy (GTDB): domain Bacteria; phylum Cyanobacteriota; class Cyanobacteriia; order PCC-6307; family Cyanobiaceae; genus Cyanobium_A. Next base: position 40,970 of record JAQCGH010000008.1, on the reverse strand, counting down.
GCAACCCGCTTTTGGGTCGCTGGGATGCGCTCTTGGATTGGAGCGACCAGCGACTTGTGCTGAGACGTTTTAGCAGTGCCCACCTCTTGGCTCGGGGCATATTGCCTCTAAGCCTGCGGGCCGGTGAAGGGCTGGTGCCAGGCCAACTCGAACTCAGTTTGGAGATGCAGCGCTACCCCCTCGAGCGGCTGGACCTGCTTGTGGGCGCTCAATTGCAGGGAATCTTGCAAGCCTCCGGCCGGGTGCGGGGCCCTCTCCATGCCTTGACCCCGGACCTGAATCTCCGGATCGACCAGCCAGGCGCCGGCCCCCTCTCCTCGCGTGAAAGCTGGCAGGGCCAGTGGCTTGGGGATCCTGTTGGCGGCGGGCGGCTGCGCATGCAAGCCCTCGCCCCAGCTCCGGTGGGGATGCTTACTGCTCGCCTCGATTCCCGATGGGTACCCCTTCAGGTGCGCCTTGAACGGGCCGGCGGGACCCTGGAACTCAACGGCCGCCCTCGGGGCTATCGCTGGCAGGCGTTCCAAATCCCCCTTGAGGGGATGCAGTTGGCTTTGGGGCCAAAGTCCCGGCGGCGCCCCCTGCAAGCCCTGTTGAGCGGTCAGGGTTTGCTTGAACTCCAGCCCCTTGCCTTCAGCGGTAGGGCCCAGCTTGATCGGCCAGTGTTTTTGGGGGTCTGGGGAAAATCACTTCAAGCGAATTTCCGCTATGCCAATCGTCGCTACTCCGCGCAAGGCAACCTCTCACCTCTTTCTGGGGGCACTCTTGCGGTTAATTGGAGTGGCGTGTGGCATGGCGCCTTCCGAGCACGCCTGCAGAGCGAGAGATTGCCACCGCTGTTTTTGCAGCAGTTGGTTCGGGCCTGGCCCCTATGGCGCGGAGAAGGCGCACCGATCTTGGGCCGGGCCAGCGATATCGGCTCCCTGCTTATAGATACATTTAGCGCCAGCGTTCAGGACCAGTTGCGGGCCCTGGCGCTAGCTAGAGCTCGACTGAGCGCTGATCGACTGGAGCGCGAACGGCAAAGCAAACCTCAGCAGCGAATGCAGCAGCTGGCAGGCCACATCGACTCAGACCTGCGACTTTACGGACCCAATTTGCTTGAAGCCCGCGTCGAGCTACAGGCTCGCGCCCACTTGTGGTTGCCTGAGGCAAATCAAGACCAGCCCCTAACCGATGTGCCGGTGCTGCTGAAGTTCACCGGGCCCCTGCGTCGGGGGGCTGGCAATTTCAACCTGGCCGACCTGCCTCTTGAGCTGTTGGCCCTGCTAACTCCTGTGCCCGTTGGATTGAGGGGCCGTCTATCACTCCAGGGGAGCTACCGCCTAGGCACTCCCCAGCCTGAGCTTGCCCTCAGCATCAGCCTGGTTGATACTTTCTTACGCCAAACGGCTTTGGTGCTGGAGCGGGGCACCATTCAGCTGGAGCAGGACAGGCTGCTCCTTGATATTTCTTTAAGGGCGGCCGGAGCTGCAAGCAGCGTCGAATTGGCGGGGGTTGTGCCCTTGGATTCAGGTCAGCAGGGCCTTGAATTGCGCCTGGCTAGTCGGGATGACGGCTTGCGTTTCCTCGCAGGACTTGCCCAGCCCACCCTGCAGTGGAATCAGGGCAGTGGCGACCTGCAGCTGCTGGTGCGCGGCAGCGTGCGCGAGCCGATTGCTAATGGATTTTTGCGTTTCCGGGGCGCTCAGCTGCAGTTCATCGGCCAAAAGGTTCGTGACGTCGATGCCACCGTGTTGTTCGACTTTGAGCAGCTCCTGCTTCAGGAGTTCAACGCCAAGGTGGGAGATAAGGGAGTGGTGCGCGGTAAAGGAAGCCTGGGGCTGTTTCGCCCAGAGGCCACCGCCGATGGCAAAGACGCCACCCTGAAGGTGGAGCTCGAAAAGGTGCCCTTCGCCACGCCCCGTATCAAGGCCGTGGCTGATGGTTCTCTCCAGGTTGGAGGGAGCCTTACGGCCCTTGATATAGGTGGAGAGCTCGCCGTTGCCCAAGGCAGCGTCAACGTTCAGCCCGCCCGACTAGCCAGTGAAGCCAATCTGGCGGCTCCCGTAGCTAGCGCCGCCGAATTGCTCGAATCCCGCTGGGATTACGGCCAACCCTTGGTGCTGCTCGGTCCCGATGTGGAGAGCAACGCCAGTGAGGCCCTGCGCACCGCCGTGCCTAATGCCAGCTTTGTGGGTTTCGATGAATTGAAGCTGAAGCTGGGTCCCGACCTAAAGGTGGTCATTCCCAACCTGGTCAGCTTTGGCACCAGTGGGTTGCTTCGACTTAATGGTCGGCTTGATGAGAGCTTGCGCTTGCAGGGAGTGGTGAGATTGTTGAACGGGCGACTGAACATTTTCACCACCACGTTTGGTCTTGACCCCGATTCCCCAAACGTTGCGGTGTTCACACCCTCCATGGGATTGATTCCTTTTTTAGATGTCTCGCTCCGTACCAGGGTCTCTGACAACCTTCAGACCACTAGTGGAGTAGCGACAGCCGGCAGCCAGTCGCTGCAGGACTTTCAGGTGGTTGGCGCCACCAACTCCCTCGATCAGCTCAACCTGATACGGGTTTTCTTGAGCGTTAGCGGGCCTGCGGATCGGCTTGCCGACGACCTGATATTGCGCAGTTCGCCTCCGCTTACGGGAGATCGGCTGCTGGCCCTGATCGGAGGGAATACTCTCGCCGGCCTGAATGGATCTGCAGGCAGCACCGCGCTGGCTACCGCCTTAGGCCAAGTACTGCTCTCTCCCCTGCTGGGCACCCTCGGCGATGCCTTCGGTCAGCGACTCAGCTTTGCCCTCTATCCCACCTACGTGAACCAAAGTGGCGCCCAACGCCGTTCCGGCAGAGTGCCGAGCCAGCTGGTGCTGGGAACTGAGATAGGCCTGGATCTCACGGAACGCTTCAATGCTTCTGTATTGGCAGCCCCCAATCGCTCCGACTTGCCCTCTCAATTAAACCTCAATTTTAAGGCCTCAGAATTGCTCAATCTGCAGGGTTCCATCAACTCCCTGGGTGCCTGGCAGACACAGCTTCAGCTGTTTTTCCGATTCTGATCATTTCTGTTTTGACCAAGCGATTCGGATGAACCAGGTTATCGGGGTGGATCTCGGTGGTAGCGCCATCAAGTTGGGGCGCTTCAGCGAAACTGGCGACCTGCTGGCTGAACTACAGGTGCCTACGCCACAGCCAGCCTTGCCTGGTGCAGTGACAACGGCGATCGTGGCTGCAGTGCAGCAACTAGATCCTGAGCAGCTGGCGGATCGGGTTGGGGTGGGCCACCCCGGGCCGAGCGACCAAGCCGGCCGGGTGGCGCGAATCGCCATTAATTTGCCGGGTTGGCTGGAAGTGCCTTTGGCAAATTGGCTCGAACCCCTGCTGGAGCGCACTGTGACTTTGGCTAATGACGCTAACTGCGCTTTGCTCGGTGAGCATTGGCTCGGGGCAGCCTGCGGGGTTGGTGACGTGTTGCTGCTCACCCTTGGCACGGGTGTAGGCGGGGCGGTGCTGCTCGATGGCAAGTTGTTTACAGGTCATCTGGGGGCGGCCGCCGAGCCTGGTTTGATAGGCCTCGATCCGAACGGTCCGCCTTGCAGAAGTGGTAACGATGGTTCGCTGGAATCCTTCTGCAGTCGCCGGGGCTTCGATCGCCTGTCCAGCGTCGATCCGGTCTTACTTTGTGCCAGGGCATCTAATGGCGATGGCGAAGCCCTGGCTGTGTGGCATGCCTATGGCAAGTTGTTGGGCAAGGGTTTGAGTTCGTTGATCTACCTGTTAACTCCGGAGCTTGTGCTGATTGGGGGTGGCCTCAGTGGCGCCAGCGATCATTTCCTGCCAGCGGTGTTGCAAGAGGTGGAGCAGCGGGTGCAGGCGGTTAGCCGAGAGGGCCTAATTATTCGCCGATGCAGCCTCGGCAACGGAGCTGGCCGGTTGGGGGCTGCTCGGCTCGCGCTTCAACGTTTGGCGCCCAGCTTGGGATGATGGATTGATGATTATTGATCCCTCCCCAGACCTCCTGGCCCGGGCCGCCCAAGTTCGACGCAGCGCAATGGCCCTGGGTCAACTCGACGATGGCCAGCGCAATCAAGCCGTGCTGGCCATGGCCGATGCACTGGAACAGAACACTGAAAACATTCTGGCCGCTAACCAAGCCGATCTTGATGCCGCGGCTGTTGAGGAGCTGGCTCCGGCGCTGGTTGCGCGGCTAAAGCTGGATGGTCCCAAATTGGTGGGAGCGATCGCAGGTGTGCGCCAGGTGGCGGAGCTTGCCGATCCGGTTGGCCGCCGTCAGCTTCACACCGAGCTAGATGCGGGGCTGTTGCTGGAGCGGCTGACGGTGCCCCTGGGAGTGCTGGGCGTGATCTTTGAGGCTCGGCCAGATGCGGTGATGCAGATCGCCTCCTTGGCAATTCGCTCCGGCAACGGCGCATTGCTCAAGGGTGGGCGCGAAGCCATGCGCAGCTGTGCGGCCATTCATGCAGCGTTGCGCAGTGGCCTTGCGGCCAGTGCGGTAAACCCAGATGCTCTGGAGCTGCTCACTAGCCGGGAGGAAAGTCTGGGGTTGCTAAAGCTTGACGGGCTGGTGGACTTGATCATTCCCCGGGGCTCCAATGACCTGGTGCGCTTTATCCAGGACAACACCCGTATTCCAGTGCTGGGACACGCCGATGGCATCTGTCATCTGTTTGTGGATCGGGCCACCGATGTGCAGATGGCCCTGCGGGTGGCCCTGGATTCCAAAACCCAGTACCCCGCTGCCTGCAACGCGATCGAAACCCTTTTGGTTGACGCTGTAATCGCGGACTCCTTCCTTCCTCAAGCCGTGCTGGCATTCGGGGCAGCCGGGGTTGAGTTGCGTGGCGATGCCGCCGCCATGGCTCTAGGTGTGAACCAGGCCGCCTCAGACGAAGACTGGAGCACCGAATATTCCGACCTGATCTTGAGCGTGAAGGTTGTTCCCGACCTCGCGGCCGCGCTTGACCATATCGCTCGCTACGGCTCTCGCCACACCGATGCGATCTGCACCCGGGATGCTGCCACTGCCGATCGCTTCCTGGCTGCGGTTAATAGCGCTGGCGTCTACCTGAATTGTTCCACTCGCTTCGCCGATGGCTTCCGCTACGGCTTTGGCGCCGAGGTGGGCATCTCCACCCAAACCATGCCCCCCCGCGGCCCCGTTGGACTGGAAGGTCTGGTGACTTACCGCTACCGTCTGCGCGGTGAAGGCCATATCGCCGCCGATTACGCCAGCGGTGTTTGCCAGTTCAGCCATCGCCCCCTGCCCCTCTGAGCTTCCTTTCCCTTTGCGCAAGCTGGCTTTGAGCGATGCGATTCAGGTGCGCGGCTTGCGGCTTTGGGCCCATGTGGGGGTACTCGATTTCGAGCGTAAGGAGGGCCAGTGGTTTGAGCTGGATCTTGAATTGTGCGTGGATCTAAGTGCTGCTGGGCGCAGTGACGCATTAGGCGACACGCTCGATTACAGCCAACTGATCATCTCGCTGCAAATCCAGGCCCGCGAGTTGAGCTGTCAAACCCTGGAGCACTACAGCGAGAGGATTTTCGAACATATCGAGGAGCTCTATGGCCCGGTGCCGATTTCCCTTGAACTTCGTAAGTGTCAGGCTCCGGTGAGCGGCTTTGTTGGAGTTGTGGCGGTACGGCGCAGCCGGAATATCTAGGCCAATTTGAGGCAGAACCCTGCTCTGTGGTGGAAATCAGGTTCGCTGCTGGGATGGGCCACGGCCCAGTAGTTCAGCTCTCCACTAGAGCTTTGGAGTACGGCTGAGACCCCAAATTCGAGCCCCGCAGCACATTTTGGCGTAACTAGTGAAGGTGGCAACGCGCAAGTAAGACTCAAGCTCAATTGTTGGTCTCCGCGCGTCACATTGAAGGGGAGCTGCTTATATGCAGATTCCTCAGCTAGTCCCTGCCTGTAGCTTTCTAGGTGATAAACATTCCAATATCCGGTTGGTGAGAGATTGTACTCCCAGTAGTCGTCATTGCCTGCTGCAGCTAGAAAAAATTCCAAGCAGGTACATTGCCAAAGTAAATCTTGGCGCAACGATTGGGCGGCACAGTTGGGAATTCTTAGCTGAGAAAGTTCACCCTCAAGGTAGTATGAGATCTGCATATTGTTTTCAATTATGTTAAGTCGGCCATGGAGTGAGTAGGCAGGAGCTTCCTTCTGCATCTCGCCTGGATGGGGAATCAATTTGAAGCGGGTGCTGCTCATCGCAATTTTGCTACGATGTGTTGTATTTTTTCTTCCTGCGCCTCAATGCTTTCGGTGAGACGAAATTGCACTAGAGCCCTGTTTAGGTTGTGGTTTGGATGGGTCGTACGAAAGTAAACATTGCCAGCCAGATGATCGTTTAGGAAGCGCAGCCCTAGCTCGAAGCTCATTAGCCTAGCTGACACGTAAATGTGATCAAGGTCCGTTTCGCTTAGGAATGTTCTTGCTTCGCCCAAGTACCCTTCTAAAATGCTTTCGCAGAGATCCAGATCAAAATTGATGCAATCATTTCCGTTGGCTTCTTCCCCGGCTTGATTGCAGGCTGAGCGCAGGCAATCGCCAATGTCGTAGTGCACTAGCCCTGGCTTGACTGTGTCTAGATCCACCATGCTCACGGCATTTCCCGTTTGGGAGCAGAGCATCACATTGTTGATTTTGGGGTCACCGTGGATAGGCCGCAGCCGTAAAAGTCCTGCCGCCTTGGCGTCTTCAAGGATCGGCGCAAGTTCACGGCGTTGCTCCACAAATGCTGCGCACCATCGCTCACTGTCGTCCTGACCCAATGGGTTGGAAAGCATTGCTTGGTCATACGCCGCCAGGTAAGTGGGTGTGACGTGGAAGCCGGGCAGGGTGTCGGCTAGTCGTTCTGCGGACAGGTCGCTTATCAGGAAGTGGAATAGCCCCAGACCTCGACCCACCTGCCGAGCCTGCTCTTGGTTCGTGATCGTCTCAACCGTCACGGCATCTTCGATGAAGCTCTGTAGTCGCCAAAATTGACCCTCTGCCCATAGCCAGGGTCTTCCGGTATGACGATTGGCGATTAGCCGCGGCACTTCCCATCGTTTTCCGATCAGAGGATGATGCTCGGCGTGGGCGTTAAGTGCCTCTAGGTTTTGCATCACCAGCTCCGGCTGGGGAAACACCCGGGTATTGAGCTTTTGCAACACAAAGTGGCCTGCAGTTGCGCCTCCCGATTGCACCTCAAGTAGGTAGGTGTCGTTGACGTTGCCGTTGCCTAGGGGCGCAATCCTGCTGACTTTCCCCGGCAGCAGGAAGGATTCGGCAACTGCCAACAGATCTAGAGGTATGGCCGCCATCAGACAGCCACCAGACCGGAATGGCGGATAAGCGCCTCGCTGCTTGGCTTACGCCCCCGGAAGGCTTCGAATACCTCTGAGGGAGAGCGGCTGCCGCCGAGGCTGAGCACGGTGTCGCGGAAACGGCGTCCGGTGGCCACGATCTCCTCCTCTTGCTCAAGGCCCACCTCCTCGAAGGCACTGAAGGCATCGGCGCTGAGCACCTCTGCCCACTTGTAGGAGTAGTAGCCGGCCGCATAGCCACCGGCAAAAATATGGCTGAAAGCGCAGAGAAAGGCATCCTCAGCTATCGGCTCCATCACCGTTGTGGTGGCAGCGATATGTCGGCGCAGTTGATCAGGGCTCTCACTGCTGTGGGGGGTCCATTGGCTGTGTAGGCGTAGATCGGTGAGGGCGAAGTGCACCTGGCGCAGGGTGGCGCCGCCATTCATAAAGGTGCGTGCTGCCAGCAGCTTTTGGTATTCGGCTTCCGGAAGTGGTTCGCCGCTCTGCCAGTGGCGTGCCATGCCCATCAAGGTGGCTCGCTCGTAGCACCAGTTCTCCATGAATTGGCTGGGTAGCTCCACCGCGTCCCACTCCACGTTGTTGATACCGGCGGCTTGGGGCCGCTCCACCGTGGTGAGCATGTGCTGGAGGCCATGACCAAATTCGTGGAAGAGGGTTTCCACCTCATCGAAAGTCATCAGGCTGGGTGTATCCCCTACTGGCGGGCTCTGGTTGCAGATCAAATAAGCCACCGGAGATACATGCCCGCCGTTGGTGCTGCCGGAGCGGATGAGGCATTCATCCATCCAAGCTCCACCGCGCTTGCTGCCAGGGCGGCTATATGGATCAAGGTAAAAGCCTGCCAGGGGAGCACCGTTACTGGCTTCAAGCACTCGGAAATAGCGCACGTCGCTATGCCAGATCGGCGCCTCTCCATCAGCTGCAACTATTTGGATATCGAATAGTCGCTGGCAAAGAACAAACAGCCCCTTCATAACCTGTTCTAGGGAAAACCAGGGTCTGAGGGCCTCGCTGTTAAGTTCGAAATTCTCTTGTCGCAGCACCTCGGCCCAGTAACTCACGTCCCAGGGCATTAGCTCAGTGGCCTCTGATGCCCCATGGCGGCTGGCACAGGCAGCAAGGGCAGCGAGCTCCTGCTCCGCCACTGGAAAGGCTGCAGCTCGCAGCTCTTCAAGTAGGTCTTCAACTTCATGTACCGATTTGGCCATTTTTGAAGCCAGACTGACCTCTGCCCAATTTCCATAGCCCAGCAGATGGGCCTTTTTTAACTTGAGCTCCAGGATTTGGGCAATTAAGGGATTGTTATCGAGTTCACCTCTTGATGCTCTGCCCACCTGGGCTCGGTAGACCATTTCGCGCAGGTCGCGGCGCTCACTGAACTTAAGAAAAGGCGCCACCCGCGGCATGTCTAGCCCCAGGCGCCATCCGCTTTCTCCTGCATCTGAGGCCGCCTGGGCTAGTAGCTGTCGCAGGCTGACTGGTAGGCCGGCTAATTCATCTTCTCTTTCAAGGGTGTAGCTCCAGCCGTTGGTGGCATCGAGTACGTGGTTGCCGAAGGTGGTAGCAAGTTCGGCAAGGCGCTCTCCGGCGGCGTTGAAAGTTTGCTGTTCCTCCCCTTCCAGGCCCACGCCGCGCAGTTGCATATCCCGTAGCGCAGAGGTCAGGATGCGCTCTTGGGTGGCATCCAGCTGACTAGAGGTTGCTTTGAGGGCCTCTAGGGCCCTGTACACCGCTCGTGACTGGCCGGCGCGGTTGCCGAATTTCACCACTGCCCCCTGTTGTTGTTTATGCGCCTGCCGCAGGGCTGGTGTGTTGCAGACGCCGTTGAGATGGCTCACTACTCCCCAGCTCCAGCGCAAACGCTCGCCGAGCTGGTGCAGCGGATCCATAACCTCGTCCCAGCTGATCGACTCAGATTGGCTTAAGCGCTTCTCAAGGTCGGATTCCAGGGCGGAGAGCGATTGGTTGAGTTCTTTCAGCAACTCAGGGATCGCTTGCTCTACTTGCTCTGGTGTGATTGTGTCGAAGGCCGGAAGCCCCTGACCAACCAGCAATGGCAGTGGTTTGCTGAGGGTCATGGTTGAAGTATTTAGAGCTCCTATTTCAGCCGATCCATCAAACTTTTGTGAATTAGCCCAGTGCGGTGACCCGGCCCATGGCAACCAGGGCAGTTGCACTCAACTGTTGGGCTAGGGCGTTGGTAGAGGCCTCATACACGTCGATAGCCAGCCTTGGCCAAAAGCCAATAGCCAGGGTCGGTACGAGCAGGGTGAGACCAATAAAAAGTTCCCGTGGATGCATATCTCCCACCACTGCTAGGGCTGGGATTCTGGGTCCGAAGAACACCCGGCGGCAGAGGCTTAGTAAATAAACAGGGGTGAGCACCAACCCGATTGCTGCCAGCACGATGGCGATCACCCTGAAGCCGATGGTGAAGCCGTCGTTTGCAGTAATTCCGAGAAATACCGTTATTTCGCTTACGAAACCGCTCATACCTGGCAGGGCCAGGGAGGCCAGAGAGCTGGCCAGAAAAAAGGCGAAGGTGATAGGTAGAGCTTTTGCTAGGCCACCCATATTGGGAATTGAAAGGGTTTTGGTGCGCTCGTAAAACACCCCAGTAACGAAGAACATTGCAGCTGCTATCAGGCCATGACTAATCATTTGCAACATTGCGCCACTAATTCCTAGAGCGTCTATTGCACCGATACCAAGCAGTACAAAACCCATATGGCTGACGGAACTGCACGCAATTCGCCGTTTAACATTGTCCTGGGCAAAAGCATTGAGCGCCCCATAAACTATGTTGACTATGCCAAGTACAATTAAGGCTGGTGCCAGCCTTAGATGAACCTCTGGAAGCATCTGCACGTTGAACCGCAACAGGGCGTAACCACCCATCTTCAGCAGCACCCCCGCAAGCAACATCGATACCGGTGCATTTGCCTCACCATGGGCATCGGGTAACCAGGTATGAAGAGGAAATATTGGTAATTTTACGCCGAACCCCACTAGGAAGCCTAAATAACACAGCAGACCAAAGGTGCCCCCAGGTGAGCGGCTGGCCATCTCCGAAAGATTGAAGCTGAAGCTGTCACCTGAGAAAGCAAGAGCAAGGCCACTTAATAATATTAGTAAGGAAGCTGTGGCGGTATATAAAATAAACTTTGTCGCAGCATACTGACGTTGCTTGCCGCCCCAAATTGCAATTAATAAGTATACTGGTACGAGCTCAAGCTCCCAGGACAGGAAGAAAAGCAGAAAGTCTTGGGAAAGAAAAACTAAGCCCTGTGCTGATGCCTGAAGCAGCATTAGAGCGAAATAAAGGCGGGATTTGCTATTTATGTTCCAACTGGCCGCCACCGAAAGCAGGGTTACTAGTCCTGAGAGCAGCACTAGTGGTGCTGAAAGGCCATCAGCTGCTAGGGACCATTCCAGGCCCATGGCTGGCAACCAACTGACCCTTTCGACCAGTTGCAAATCACTGCTGGATCCATCGAAGTGATGGCTAAAGCAAAACACCATTAATCCAAGGTCAATCGCCAGGGTGGCGAGGGCCAGGGTGCGGGGCCATTTGGGGTCACTGCCATCTCCTGGCAGTAGCGGCATTACTAGCGCAATAGCAGCTGGCAGCAGCACAATCAGGCTCAGCCATGGAAAGGTTGATTCCACCGCTGGAGCGACCAGGCTGGACGCAGCCAACAGGGGCATGTTGATGTCCATCACGGCCCGATTGCAGATCTGGTTGTTGGCTGAACAGGGCCGGGGTTAGGCACTGTTCAAATCAAATGCCAACCTATCAGCCCCAGTTGCCTTGCTGAGTAGATCTACTCACTGAGTTGCTTGCTTTTGGTCTGGTAAGGCTTCCCATCGACTGCCCAGTTGTTGGATGGCGAGCACCTCCGAGTTGGACTCCACCCCGGCTTGGTGCCAGGCCAGAACCATCGCTGAGCTGACGTCTTCGGCCACCGGCTTGGGGCAAAGGGCAAGCAGGCTTGGACCGGCGCCACTAATAACGCAACCCCAGGCTCCTGCTGCTAATGCCGCCTCCCTTACTGCCCTGCCGCCATGGATAAGGCCCCAGCGATAGGGCTCATGCAGGCGGTCGTGCATGCCATCGGTGATTAGGTCACCGTTGCCGGTGCGCAGCCCCTGCAGCAGCAAGGTAAGCGAGCCCAGGTTGATTACCGCATCACCCACCGGAATTGATTTGGGCAGGGCACGCCTTGCTTCGCTTGTGGTTAGCCGAATAGCGGGAATCACCACCACGGCCTGTACGAGGGGAGACCACTCACATCGCACTACCCGCCAGCGATGCGAGGCCGCCTTGGCAGTCATGCATAGCCCCCCCACCAGCGAGGGCACCACGTTGTCGGGATGTCCTTCAATATCAATAGCAAGCTCCAACAGCTTCTCGCGGCTGAGAGGCTCTCCCACCAGTGCATTGGCGCCGATCAGGCCTGCCACTATCGCCGTGGCGCTACTGCCTAGGCCGCGGGCCGGAGGCACGGCAAGCCGCACTCTTGCCTCAAGGGCGACCGGCTCCTCACCGGCCTCTTTCCAGACTCGTTGGGCTGCGCGATAGACCAGGTTGTCGGGTCCACCGCGCAGGTGGGCACCTTCGCTACCTTCGATAATTAGATCAAAGCGCTCGCTGCCGCCTTCAATGCAGCGCATTTTGAAGACGTTGTCGAGATCCAATGCAGCCCCAAGGCAGTCAAAGCCTGGCCCCACGTTGGCGGTGGTAGCTGGAACGTGAACTTCAACCCCTTGCCCTACCCGGGGACGCACCATGGGACAACTTCTGCTTCGCCCAGTGTCTCAGGCCAGCAGCATGCGTGCTCGGCAGGCAGCACTGAATTGGCCAATGGCCGGATCGACCACTGCCGTGATCGGCATGCTTGCTAGCACTGGCTCTAGCCGACCCTTGTTAAGGAATGCCTGGCTAAAACTAGGCGTGCGGAGGCTCTTGAGCAGTTTTCCTGCGGTGCCACCAGCTAACCAGACTCCTCCCCTACTTAGACCCGCCAGGGCTAAATCGCCGCACACACTGCCATAGCAGCCAATCCAGATCTCCAGGGCGGTGCAGGCGAGGCTTTCCCCTAGGGCGGCGCTGGCCACCACTGCAGCTGGCAGTTCCGGTCCTTCGGCTAATGGGATGAGGGGATGATCTCCGCCGGGGTGGTGGATGTGAAGTAGCCAACGAGCCACTTCGCCCAGGCCAGTTCCGCTCACCACTCGCTCGATCGAGACTCTTTTGAGGCCACGCTTACTAGCTAGCCACTCTTTGAGCTCCCATTCCTGCTGGCTTCGTGGGGCGAATTCCCCGTGCGCGGCTTCGCTAGCCACCGCTATCAGTCCCGTTGGAGTTGGTACCCCGTAAGCCACCCCCAAGCCTGTTCCAGCTCCCAATATCAGCAGTGGCGCCTCTGGCCTCGAGACCCCAGGGCGGATTTGCGCCTGCTGCTGTGAGTTGAGATAGGGCAGTCCGTAGATCAATACGGCGAAATCATTGATCAGCTCAAAGTGCCTAATGCCAGTGGCTTCAGCCAGCTGTCTGCCATCGAGTTGCCAGTCAAGGTTGGTTAGCTGGGCTTGGCCTGCCTCCACCGGCCCTGGTACCGCAAGGCAGGCGGCAGCTGGAGTGGGCTGGCCATGGCCCAGAAAGCTTTCCAGCATCGGGGCTAGGTCGTCCCAGTCGTTGGATGCATAGCGCTCACTGCGAAGCAGTTCAAAATGACCTCCGGCCTTCAACGCATAGAGGGCCAGCAGGCTTTTGGTGCCGCCGATATCCCCGGCTAGAAGGGTTGTCACGGGATAGGTGTTTGCATCGCCGGTAGGGCAAGGGTGCCGTCCCGGTTGGCAGTTGCCGCGCATGCGGCAACTAGCAGTTTGGCCACGGTCAGAGTGCCTAGGTCGCCCTCGCGTCTACTGCGCAGACTCACAGATTCTGTTTCTACCTCCTTGGCGCCGATCACCCCTAGCAGGGGAATTTTCATCTGCTCGCCATTGCGAATCAGCTTGCCTAGGCGCTCGCCTGAGTTGTCCAAGGTGGCCCGGATGCCTGCGGCCTTGAGCTGATCCAGCAGTTGCTTGGCGTATGGCATCACCTCATCGGTAACGGGTAGCAACCGGAGCTGCTCGGGTGCAAGCCAAAAAGGGAAATCGCCGGCATAATGCTCGGTCATAATTCCGAAGAATCGCTCCAGCGAGCCGAAGATGGCCCGGTGGATCATGATTGGGCGCTTTCTTGATCCATCAGCAGCGACGTATTCCAGCGCGAAGCGCTCTGGCAGGTTGAAATCGAGCTGGATGGTGGAGCATTGCCACATCCGCCCGATTGCATCTTCGATTTTTAAATCGATTTTTGGACCATAGAAGGCGCCGCCACCTTCATCGATCTTGTATGCCCAGCCCTTGCGATCTAGGGCCTCGATTAGACCTTGTGTTGCCAGTTCCCACACGTCATCCTCGCCTATTGATTTCTCCGGCCGGGTGGAGAGATTTATTTCGTAGGTCTTGAAATCGAATGTGGAGAGGATCTCCTCTGTCAGATCAAGTATGCGCAGGATCTCATCGCTGATCTGCTCTGGTAGGCAAAACACGTGGGCGTCGTCCTGGGTGAAGCCGCGCACCCTCATCAGGCCGTGCATCACACCTGGCCGTTCGTAGCGATAGACGGTGCCTAACTCCGCCCAGCGAATTGGCAGCTCCCGGTAACTGCGCAGGGTGTTGGCGTAAGTGAGGACGTGAAAGGGACAGTTCATCGGCTTCAGCTGGTATTTCCGCTCATCGACTTGCATGGGTCCAAACATGCTCTCTGCATAAAAGTCGAGGTGGCCTGAGGTTTTCCAAAGGCTGATATCAGCCACGTGTGGTGTGTACAGAAGTTCGTATCCAGCTGTGAAATGGGCCTGACGCCAGAAATCTTCAATTAACAGGCGCATCCGCGCTCCGCGGGGATGCCAGAACACCAGCCCGGCCCCAGCCTCATCCTCGATAGAGAACAGATTTAGGTCGGTGCCTAAACGCCGGTGGTCGCGTCGTTTTGCCTCTTCCTTGCGCCGTTTGTGTTCGGCTAGTTGCTCAGCTGTTTCCCAGGCGGTGCCGTAGATGCGCTGCAACTGGGCTTTTGTTTCATCGCCACGCCAATAGGCGCCGGCAACGCTCTCGAGATCGAAGGCCTTGGGGTTTAGCTCACTGGTGTTAGCTACGTGGGGCCCAGCACAGAGGTCCCACCACTCTTCGCCCAGGGTGTAGAGAGTTATCGGCTCGCTGATCCCTGCCAGAATCTCCAGCTTGTAAGGCTCGTTTTGGGCTTTGATCCTGACCTCGGCTTCAGAGCGGCTTACTTCGATCCGCTCAAGTGGCAGACGCCGGCCAATGATCTTGCCCATCTCTTTTTTTATTGCCTTTAGATCGGCCTCGGTGAAGGGATCGGGATTGTCGAAGTCGTAATAAAAGCCGCTCTCGGTCCAAGGGCCAATGGTGACCTGGGCCCGGGGGAACAGCCTTTGCACTGCCATGGCCAACACGTGGCTCATTGAGTGTCGAATGCGTAGCAGCTGGTCGCTTTCGCTGGTTTTGAGCAAGGCGATCGGTGCTGGCTCGGAGCTGCTTGGGTTCACGGGCACTGATCGAGCATCTGATTGAGGCGAAGAGGGATCCTACGCAGAGCTCTTAGACTTTTTTCATGGGTTTTTCTTCTCCAACACCCGAGCCTGAATCCCCTGGAGTCCTGCTTGATCAGCTGCTTGGGTCATTACTGGACGACTTCAGTTCCTCGTTTGATCGGGGCCTTTTGCTGCTGGATAAGTGTCCCGAAGCGGTGATGACCCAAGACCAACAGCTCTTCCTGCGCGATCAATTGGTGCAGGCCCGCAAGGAGCTCTGTGCTGTTACCAGTTTGCGACAGGCTGTTCCAATTCCAATGGCCCTCGAAATGGAGACCCTGGCTCCTTGGCATCAACTGGTGTTGTCGGTATGGAATCTTTCAGCCGCCCTGCGCCGGCATGGGGTGATGCTGCCGTAACGGTTGTGTGGCGTGCATCGCTTCTGCAATCGCAAGCCCTCAGCGGCATCCTTTGGTTACTCACTTCTGGCTTTTGTTTTCGATTTCGACGCTTGAGCGGCTGTTAGTTCTTTTTGCCCTTTGCCCAGGTGATCCAACGGTTGCTGAGCTTCTGGATGTAGGCAATCACGACCGGCGACAGGTTACCTAAAGAGAGGATTGAGATAGCGCTTTTTTGCTGCACAGGCCCTCATTAGCTCGCTTTGAGCCTGGCGCTGGTTGGAATTGCCCAGAAAATGTCTAGCCCGGCGGCAAGAAACCCAATGTCTCTCGCACTCTTTTGAGGGTCTCTTCGGCCACAGTTGCTGCTTTGTGCTGGCCATTGCGCAGCACCTCTGCTACAGCTCCTGGCTGCTGCCGCCACTCTTGATAAGAATGCTGAACAGGCCTTAAGGCCTCTACGGCAGCATCTGCTAGCAAGGGCTTAAAAGTGCCCCAGCCCATGGCACTGCACTCCGCGGCGGCCTCATGCCGGCTTTTGCCTGAGAGCAGGGCGTAGAGCCCCAAAAGGTTGTCTGCTTCAGGTCGCTCGGGATTATCGAATTCCAGCCCCATGGTGGGGTCTGTTTTCGCCCGTTTGATTTTTTTAACTACCAATTCAGGCGGATCCAGCAGATTGATCCGAGAGCCCTCGTTGGCGTCACTTTTGCTCATCTTTGAGCTGCCGTCGGAGAGGCTCATCACCCGGGCACCGTCTCGCAGGATCAAGGGCTCGGGCACTTTGAGCACTGGAATTGGTTCACCATCTGCATTGCGCTTACCAAAACGGGCGTTGATGCGCTGCTGGGCAATGTCGCGGGCGAGTTCAAGGTGCTGCTTTTGGTCCTCCCCCACTGGCACCAGATCAGCGTCGTAGAGAAGGATGTCGGCAGCCATCAGCACCGGGTAGGCCAACAGGCCTAAAGACACCTGATCACCTTGCTTGATTGCCTTTTCCTTGAACTGAATCATCCGCTCCAGCCAATTCAGTGGAGTGACGCAGTTGAGCAGCCAGGCAAGTTCGCAGTGTGCGCTCACTTGGCTCTGCACGAACACAGTTGAGCGATCAGGGTCGATACCGCAGGCGAGATAGAGAGCTGCTGTTGAGAGCGTGTCCTCTGCGAGCTGAGCTTGCTGATGGGGAACTGTGATCGCATGAAGATCCACGACACAAAAAAAGGTGTCGTGGCTGCTCTGGAGATCAACCCAATTGCGGATCGCCCCTAGCCAGTTGCCGAGGTGCAGAGCCCCGGTTGGTTGCACCCCGGACAGAACCCTCGGCCGTGCCATGGGATTCAGCTCTCGGCGCTCTCAGCGATCTCGGGTACCAGTTCTTCGATGGAAGCCCCTGCATCCTCTTCAGAGTTCGGCTCGATGTGATCAGCTACCGGCGCAGGAGGCTTGCTGGGTCGAGCGAAGGGGTCGATGCGAGGTGCACGCTCCTGTCGAATCACCCGGCCCTCGCCACCCCCAGTCCTGCGCTCCACCCGAGGGGTATCGCCGCGGGGACCGGCTTGGGCCCTTTGCTGAATGACAAGTTCGTCAAGCTTTCCCTCTTCGAGAAGCTGGGCCACCGTGCGAATGGCAAATCCGAGAGCAGCAACTGTGGAGCGCAACGCAAAGCCTTCCTGGATAGCTCTGGCTGCACGGATCTCGTTGTCGCTGAGCCTGATGCGGAATCCGCCTGGTTCACGGTTGCCTGGCTGTCTGCCGCCACCGGCACGTCCCCCCTGGTCATCGCGAGATTGAGAGGGGGTGGTTTCGTCGGCCATCGCCTCAGGTTGTGCAGTCTGGGGCAAGTGTGCCGCATCGGCTGGCCAAGGGGGGGGTGAGCCAATGCAGACGATGGGGATCCCTCTGCCCGTTGCGAGCAAGCACGATCAGAGGTAAGGCTCGCATTACCCCTGGTTGAAATTGGCTTTTATAAGTCTCAAGTAGTTCTAGATAGGCAGCAAGTGTCCAGCCATGGTTTCCTCGCTCCTGGTGGCCCCAAAAGTGGCGCAGAGCCTCCTGGCAGGCCGGTTGACCGAATTCCTGCCAACAGCGCAGCTGGGCCGACCAGGCCGGTTGTCCGGCGGAGACCCAGCCCCGGTAGCGCACGAGCTCCGGTGCCTCAGCGCTGGCGTCTGGCGGAAGTACCAGGGCAAGCTGCTCAAGGGATATTCGGCGGAGGCGTAGCCAGCAGCGCTCAAGCAGGGCGACCGGCAGGCTGCCAATCCAGCCGGGCGAAGCCTGAAGTTCCACTCCCCATTCCAGAAGCTGGGCTTTTTGCCTCAAGGTGAATTGTGGCAGCTGCTCAGCCATGGGTGCCCTTAAAGGTGATCTCGGCGCTGGCGTATTCCCGGGGTTCGAGGTGAATCGTGCAACGCACCCGACCAAATCGGGCTTCAAGGTGCTCCTCTACCAATTCAGTGATCCGGTGCGCAGTTGGCAGGTCATTTGCGTCCACCACCATGTGCATGTCGATGAACACCTGTTGCCCGAGCACTCCGCGGCTGGCGATGTCGTGGCAGTTGAGGACTCCCGCCACATCCATCGCTACCTGGTGAATCGCCTCCGGGGCAATGGCGATTTGATCAACCAACTGGGGGAGGTTGGTTCGCAGCACAGACCAGCACACTCTCACAAGCAGCAAGCACAGCGGAATCGCAAGGGCAACGTCGAGCCAGCTGAGGTTGAGCCAGACCGCTCCTGCAAGACCCACCAGCACAACAGCTGTTGTCCAAATGTCGCTGCTTGTGTGGGCCGCATCGGCCTTGAGCAGCGGACTGCCAAGCCTTCGCCCCTCAGACCGCTCGTAGCCAGCCAACAGAATGTTGATGCCGAGCACTAAAAGTAAAATCAGAAGTTCACGGATGTCCATGCGCAACGGCTGTAGTCCGGTGCTAAGCCTTCCCAGGGCGGCCTGCAGGATCTCAAAGGCGGTGAACAGAATGAAGGCTGCGATGGCCAGGGCACCTACCGCTTCGTATTTGTGGTGCCCGTAGGGATGGTCCCGGTCTGGTTCGGGATCTGAAAGTCCATTTGTCACTAGTCCCAACAAGCTCGAAAATCCATCAGTGGCACTGTGCATCGCATCGGCCAGCACGGCTAGAGAGCCACTCAAAAGCCCAAGTAACAATTTCAACAGCGTCATACTGATGTTGACGGCTAGAGCCACCAGCAAAACTCGCTTCACTTGTTCGCGGCTGTCTTTACGTGCCTCCATTGGGTTTTCTCTTATTACTGGAGTTGGCAAGGCTGACCCCTGATTTACTCTTAAGGTATTGCGATTTTCTGCAGGCGCAGCGCTTCAAGCTGAGCTAAAGATGCTTCAGCTAGTTCAGCGCTCGTTGACGCCGCCGGTGACCCCCTCTCAGCTCGCCGGATTAGCCATGGTCCGTCAGGCCATGCCCACGACTCTCAAGCCATGGCTTCCGGCTATTGGCACGGGGCTTGTTGGCTGGTTCGCCCTCGATGGGTTGCTGCGGTTGAGCCACCTGCCCATCGCCTCTGGTCTAACCTTGGCTGGCTTGGGCTTGGGTGCTTCGCTGCTGCACCGCCGTCAACCCCGAGGGCCAGCCCCTACGGATGTGCGTGGCTGGTTGCGACGCCTGGAGCAGCTTGAGAGCCAGTTTTTACGTCTGGCCGGCGACCCAGCATCAGCCCAGGCGGGGATTGATAAACGGTTGCGTAATGATCAACTGGCAGCCCACCGCCAGGAGCTGGATCGGCAGGGCTTGCAGTTGGCCCTAGTGGGTAGCTCTCCTCCAGCTCTTTCTCTGCAATCAGATCTGATCAAGGCACTGCGCGGTTCAGAGCCTCTGCAGCTCCACTGGGCCCATCCCTTGCCGTCATGGAGTGCCGACTGGTCATGGCCTGAAGCCTTTGCTGCCTGCGACCTCCTCATCCACCATCTGCGCACTCCTCTCTCCGCTGCTGATCTCCGCTGGCTCGAGGCCCTGCCAGCCGCCCAGCCCGCCTGGCTGCTTGTGGATTGCCCCAGTGATGACCAGTCTCGCCAAGCTCTGAGCGCTGAATTGCGCTCCCAGCTTGGGCAGGAGCTTCCCAGCCGTCTGCTTTTTTGGGATGGCCTACCCACGACCCTTACAGCCAGCATTTCGCCCCTGGCCCGGTACCTCGCAAGCGGCGGAGCGGAGCTGCGCCGTGGCCGCCAGCTACGTCGTCTTGAGCAATTGCATGGTCAGTGGCAGTGCGATCTCGAGCATCTGCGGCGCCAGCACTTTCTGCCGCTGCAGCGGCGCACCCAATGGCTGGTGGCGGCCGGGGTGGTGACGGCGCCCCTGCCGAGCCTTGATCTGCTGGTGCTTGCGGTGGCTAATGGCTTAATGCTGCGCGAAATGGCTCGCCTCTGGGATTGTCCCTGGACTTTCGAGCAATTGCAGGCCGCCGCTAGCGAACTGGCCAAGGCAGCCCTTGCCCAGGGGGTAGTGGAGTGGAGCAGCCAGCTTCTGACTGGCCTGGTCAAGTTGCATGGCGCCACCTGGCTGGTGGGGGGGGCGTTGCAGGCCCTCAGCGCCGCCTATCTCACCCGGGTTGTGGCCAGGTCCATGGCTGACATGTTGGCCCTCTCGGCGGGGGTGAGTGAGCCGGATCTAGCTGAGATCAAACGCCAGGCTCCCCTGTTGGTGGCTCGGGCAGCGGCGGCTGAAAAACTGGACTGGCCGGTGTTTATTGAGCAGGGCCAGCAATGGCTTCGCAACCTGCCCCCTGCCAGCATGATTTTTTCAGATCCGATGGCAGTGGAGCCAACCCCTTGATTTCCCTAGATCAGCGGGTGCTGTTTGCTTTTTTGCTCACCCTGGTAGCAGGCCTCTGCACCGGGCTAGGCAGCTTGCTTGGCCTGGTCTCAAGCCGATTCAGCCCCAAGTTTCTCAGTTTGTCGTTGAGCTTTTCGGCTGGCGTGATGATTTTTGTCTCCTTCGTCGAGATATTTCCCAAGGCCAGGCAAGCCCTGACACTCGGTCTTGGAGCCACTGCCGGCTATGCGGTCACCGTGTTGGTTTTTTTTGCTGGCATGGTCGTCATGGCTTTAATCGACAACGCCCTGCCCAGCCATGGTTTAGTCCTTCCCGTGGTCAATTTGCCCAGGGACCAGTCGCAGATCTTGCTCCGTACAGGTCTGTTTTCTGCTTTGGCAATTGCCATTCATAATTTCCCGGAGGGCCTAGCCACCTTTGTTGGGGCCCTCTCAAGTCCAAAGCTTGGCATCAGCATCGCCATTGCCATTGCTATCCACAACATTCCCGAGGGCCTGGCGATTTCAGCTCCGGTGTATTACGCCACTGGGAGCCGCCGCACGGCTTTTTGGGTGTCTTTCGCTTCAGGGCTGGCCGAGCCCATCGGTGCAGTGGTGGGGTACATCTTTTTAAGAGCATTCCTCAGCGACACGGTGATGGGACTGGTTTTTGCCAGTGTCGCTGGATTGATGGTTTATATCTGCTTTGATGAATTGCTACCTGCCGCACAGCGCACTGGGGCCCATCATCACGTGATGATTGCTGGCCTCACAGCAGGAATGCTGGTGATGAGTATCAGTTTGGTGCTGCTTGGTTGAGGTGAACCAGCCCGGCAGCCGAGATGTAGTTGCGCTCGGCGTAGATCAGAGTTGGCCTTGGTGGCCGTTGTTGCCGCTCTACCCCTACGGCCGCCGCCGCACCTTGGTGCGCGAATTGATCCCTGGCCAGGTCTGGAGTTTCGAACAGCTCCAGGGGGTGTTTTACGTGGCTGTGCCGATCCGGATGACGGTGGTGCGTTTACGGGACGGTCTGTTGCTCTATGCCCCCGTGCCCCCCACTAGAGAGGTGCGGGCCGCTCTTGCCGAACTAGAACAAACTTGCGGGCCCGTTTGCACGATTGTGCTGCCCACCAGCTCCGGTCTTGAGCACAAACTGCCGGTTCCAGCGATGGCAAGGTCATTCCCTTATGCCCAGGTGTGGGTAACACCTAGGCAGTGGAGCTTCCCCTTGCCGCTGCCGCTGGCCTGGTTGGGGTTCCCTGCCCAGCGAACCCGGGTGTTGTTTGAGCAGGGCCTTCCTCACGCTGATGAGCTGCACTGGCTACCGCTCGGGCCCTTAGACCTAGGACTTGGCACTTTCATGGAGGTTGCCTGCCTGCACCGTGCCAGCGGTTGCCTGCTGGTCACCGATGCCCTAGTCGCCATCAGTGACCAACCCCCGGAATTATTTGATGCAGATCCGACGCCGCTGCTTTTCCATGCCAGGGATCGCGGTGATGCGCCCTTACTTGACACCCCAGATTGCCGCAGGCGGGGCTGGCAGCGTCTGGTTCTGTTTGCTTCCTATCTCCGCCCAGATTATTTGCAGGTGCCCGGGATCAGGGATTTGCTTTCCGGTCTACTGGCTGCCGGGGTGCGCTCGCCGCGGGCCTATTTCGGCCTCTATCCCTTTCGATGGCAGGAGGGCTGGCAGGCTGAATTTCGGCATCTTGTGCCCGGAGGCCCTGAGGCTGCACTGTTGGTGGCGCCTGTCTTGGAGCGGCTGGTGTTTCCCCGCTGCCGGGAGACCCTGGTTAGTTGGATCCACACTTTGGCTGGCGAATCTGAAATCCGCTGGCTGGTGCCAGCCCATTACCAAGCGCCGGTAGCCTGCAGCCCTCAGCGATTACGGGAGCTTGCAGAATCCCTGATAGGGCGAGTTTGGGCACCAGATAGCGGCAGTTGGTCCTACCTCAGCGGCATAGACAAAAATCTTCTTCGCTTTGGAGTGGTGCCGGAGCAGCCAATGAATACTGGACCAAGGGATTTCTGAATTTGAACTAATTCAGAGCCTGAGCTCGCCAGGATCGGAGTCAAGATCGCTTTCCAGATCACCGCAGCCCAGCAGGCTCGTGTCCAATTCCATGCGCTGTTCCATCTGGCGCAGGAAGTAGCCAGTCATCATCGCCGAAGCCAGAAGACCAGCCAGGTTTTCTCGGTTGGTCTGGATCTTGACCTCGAACTGCTCACCAGGCAGCATTCCCAACAGGCCTTGGACGTTGTGGCGAATGATGTCCTGGATGTCGCCGCTTGCTGAGCGAGCAACCCGTTGCAGCACGTCGGGAGTTTGCTCCTGAAGGTACTGAATCAACGAATTACTGCTGATGGCTTCGTTATCTGTGGTCAAGAACTCCGGGTTGAACATTGCCGGCAAGCTCCGCATCCAAATCGGAGCTTACCCCAGCTCATCCGCTGCACTAGGGGGGTGGCCCATTGTGGATATCCGTAACCAGCCAAACCGATTGAGGGGCCAGTAGCGAAGCACTGCTGTGCCGATCAGTGCTCTTTGCGGAAGGGGCCCCCAAAGGTGGGAATCCAGGCTGGCATTGCGGTTGTCGCCCAAAACCAGCAGATGCTCTTGGGGCACGGTGAGTACTCCCAGCTCGTAGTCCATCGGTTCGGCTGACCAATCGATCTCAGCTTTAGTGCCGTTGCGCCACAGCACACCGTCGCGCACCTCCACCTCATCGCCCGCTTGTGCCACTACCCGCTTGATCAGAGCCGCATTGGGGTCGTAGCCAACGGCCAGAAGGGCTGCGGGTGGATGAAAAACCACCACGGTGCCAATCGGTAAGGGACGATTCAGCCTTGCGCGCAGTTTTTCAACCAGCACCCGATCCTGAAGTTGCAGGGCCGGGAGCATCGATCCCGAAGGAATCCAGCGGGGTTCCAGCACAGCCCATCTCAGCACTAGGGCAAGTAAAATCCAGGCCAGCACTGGCACCACCTGGCGGCGCAGGGATTCGACCAGAGTGGGAGTGCTGCTGCGGGGCGAGGACGACAAGTTTGCAGGGGAGACTGGATCAATCCATCCTGAACCGCCCTGGCGTGGAGTTGGCCCGTCGCAATCTCGAGGCGGCGCTATTGCTGCTTAAGACCCTGATGGGCCACGGGCTCAGCCAAGCTGTGCTTTGCCCAGGCAGTCGCTCCAGTGCCCTGGCCCTGGCCCTAGGCGTGCTTGAGCCGCTCGGTCTGGCGCTCTACACCGCCATTGATGAGCGTTCTGCCGCCTTTTTTGCCCTGGGTTTGGCCAGGGCAACTGGGAAGGCCGTTGTTGTTGTTACCACTTCGGGCACAGCAGTGGCCAACCTGCTGCCCGCTGCTGTGGAAGCGGACTATGGCGCAATCCCTTTATTGCTTATAAGCGCTGATCGCCCAAGCAGGCTTAAGGGCTGTGGGGCAAACCAGACCGTGAACCAAGAAAGCTTTTTGGCTGCCAGTGTGCGCTGGTTTGGCCAGGGCAATTGCTCTGGGCTGGCTGCCATGACGGACGCTGAAATTGATTTTCTAGCGCTCAAAGCATGGTCGAGCACCCACCCCCATGGCCAGGCCCCTGGGCCTGTGCATCTAAACCTTCCCTTTGCCGAACCCCTGCATGCGGATGGTCCGGCACTGCTTGAGGCAACCTCTCGCGGGGCACTTTCTGCTCCATCAATGTTGGTGAACGAGCTCGGCCAGAAGACCAACCCCTCAAACGTATCGCTAACTCCCTTCAGGCCTGCTCCCGATCCTGACCAGCCAGGGGTGGTTGTGGCTGGTCCATGGCGCGGCCTACCCCAGCACTGGCCTGGATATGTGGAAGCACTGCTGCGCTGGCAGCGGCGCACGGGCTGGCCTGTGCTGGCCGATGGCCTCAGCGGGCTGCGGGGGTTGGCTGAGCTCAATGTGATCAGCGGCTACGACTTGCTGCTCGAGGCTCCTGAACCCAAGCTCCGTTCAGCCCAGGTGCTGCGCCTTGGTCCCTTACCCGCTAGCCGCCGCTTACAGCGTTGGCTAGCCGATCAGGTGGCTCACCAGTGGCTTGTTAGTGAGGGTGAGCCGAGGTGCCTTGATCCGCTCAAGAGTGGTTGTCAGCAGACTGCCGCTGGTTTGGCTGGCTGGACCTCGAGCTTGCCACCAGCCATCTGGGCTGGTGGCCCCAGTGAAGATGCCCTGCAGTTTGGGGTCCACTGGCGACAGCGAGAGCTGCAATTACAGATCTGGCTAGATCAGCAGTTAGCCAGCGGTGAAGGGGCGGGTAATGGTGCAAGTGAGCTTTGTTTGGCACGCCAGCTGGGGCTCCTTCTGCCTGAAGGCATGCCTCTGGTGATTGCCAACAGCAGCCCAGTGCGCGATTGGGAAAGCTTTGCCAACCCCGCAGCCCCCTGGCGACCGATTTATGGGTTTAGAGGGGCTTCAGGTATCGATGGCACGCTGTCGATCGCCTGCGGGGTTGCTGAGGCCCATGGTCAGGCGGTGCTGATTACGGGTGATCTGGCCCTACTCCATGACAGTCATGGCTGGCTCTGGAGGCACCAGCTAAAGGGGCGACTCACCGTGATCCTTATTAATAATGGCGGCGGTGGAATCTTTGAGCAGCTTCCGATTCGCACCAAGCCTGAACATGCTTTTGATTTCGAGAGGTTGTTTGCTATGCCTCAGCAACTTGATCATTTGGCATTAGCAGCAGCTCATGGAGTCCCTGGGCGCCTGGTGGAGCAGCTTGCTGGCTTACCTTCCCATCTGGACTGGGCTCTACAGCAGCCTTTGGCGCTGCTTGAACTGGTCAGCGATCGCCGCGCCGATGCCCACAGGCGCCAGTCCCTGCGCAGAATGGCTGCCCAAGCTTTCACGCAGCCTTGAGCCCTTCCTCCCAAACCCCGGCGGCGGTGCAGTGGCAGCCCGCCGGAACCTACGAGGACATTTTTTTTGACCTGTGCGAGGAGGGGATCGCCAGGATCACGATCAATCGACCCCACAAACGCAACGCCTTCCGCCCCCGCACCGTTCATGAGTTGTGCGACGCCTTTTCCCGAGTTCGCGACAATCCTCGGGTCGGGGTGGTCTTATTTACCGGCGCCGGCCCAGCGGCTGATGGCGGTTGGGCATTTTGTGCTGGCGGTGATCAAAGCGTCCGCGGTGATGGGGGCTACTTAGACGAGTCGGGTTTGCCCCGTCTCAACGTGCTGGATCTGCAACGCCTTATACGGAGCTTGCCGAAGGTGGTGATTGCTTTGGTGGCGGGTTATGCAATAGGTGGTGGCCAGGTGCTCCATCTCCTTTGTGATTTGAGCCTGGCTGCAGAAAACGCCATATTTGGTCAGACGGGACCGCGGGTGGGCAGTTTTGACGGGGGGTTTGGCGCTGGCTACCTGGCCCGGCTGGTTGGCCAGCGCAAGGCTCGGGAAATTTGGTTTCTCTGCCGTCAATACAGGGCCGATCAAGCTTTGGCCATGGGCTTGGTGAATGGGGTAGTGCCTCTTGATCAATTGGAGACGGAGGGGATCAGCTGGGCTCGCGAAGTGCTGCAAAACAGCCCCACGGCGATTCGCTGCCTCAAGGCTGCTTTCAACGCCGAAACCGATGGCCTGGCTGGCATTCAGGAACTGGCCGGCCAGGCCACCCATCTCTTTTATCGAACAGCAGAGGGCCAGGAGGGGCGCAATGCCTTCCTTGAGAAGCGGCCGCCTGACTTTTCCGATGCTCCCTGGTTGCCTTGAGGAGGGAAGTTTTCTATTTCAGTTCAGGGGTGTGGGGCTAGTGGGATTTCTTCCGCTCTTGCCGGTATAGCCGTCTTTTTTGCGTCACTATTTCGTTGTTGCCGATGAGCCATTTCTCTAGATGCGGCTAGTACTTCAACTCCGCCAGTGAACGATTACCGGTTGGTGTTGGCTCGCCACGCCGTGTCAAAAGTTGCGTGCATTCACTGGATAGACATGTGCGGAACTTTTCGATCTGGTGGAAATGGGGATGCCCGTGACTGTGCTGCCCTCGCGACGCCCGTAGAGTTACGCCCACCTCCGGTAAGTCTGGGATGCAGGTCTTGTTTGCGGCGGCCGAATGCGCTCCGATGATTAAGGTCGGGGGTATGGGTGATGTGGTGGGTTCCCTTCCGCCTGCGCTAGCAGCCTTGGGCCACGACGTGCGCATCATCATGCCGGGTTACGGCAAGTTGTGGTCGAAGTTAAAGGTTTCGCCCGAGCCCATCTGGCGCGGCCAAACTATGGGCAATGACTTCGCTGTCTTTGAGGCCCGTCATCCCACTAACGGCCTGATTCTCTATTTGGTGGGCCACCCGGTGTTTGATCCGGAGCGCATCTATGGCGGTGAAGATGAGGATTGGCGATTCACCTTCTTTGCCAGCGCCACTGCTGAATTTTGTTGGCACCATTGGAAACCCCAGGTGTTGCACTGCCATGATTGGCATACCGGCATGTTGCCGGTTTGGATGCATCAAGACCCGGAGATCAGCACCGTATTCACCATCCACAATCTTAAGTACCAGGGCCCTTGGCGCTGGAAACTAGATCGCATTACTTGGTGTCCCTGGTATATGCAGGGGGACCACATGATGGCGTCGGCCTTGCTGTATGCCGATCGGGTCAATGCGGTGTCGCCCACCTATGCGATGGAGATCCGTACGCCCCAGTACGGAGAGCATCTCGATGGCTTGCTGAATTTCATCAGTGGCAAGTTGCGCGGCATCCTCAACGGCATTGATACCGAAGATTGGAATCCAGCAACTGATGACAGCCTGCCTGCCCAGTTTTCGGGTGTGGATTTAGCCCCTCGTTCTATTAATAAGCAGGCTCTGCAAGAGCGCTTTGGTTTGGCTGTCAATCCCCGTTCCTATCTAATGGGAATGGTCAGCCGTCTAGTGGATCAAAAAGGTGTCGACCTGCTGTTGCAGGTAGCTGATCGTGTTTTGGCCTACACCGACAGCCAGATTGTGGTGTTAGGCACGGGCGATCGTACCTATGAATCAGGGCTATGGCAGATGGCAGCGCGCCATCCAGGCCGCTTTGCCGTTTTTCTCACCTACGACGACGCTCTTTCAAGGCTGATTTATGCCGGCAGCGACGCCTTCTTGATGCCGAGTCGCTTTGAGCCTTGCGGTATAAGCCAAATGCTGGCGATGCGCTACGGCTCGATTCCGGTGGTGCGGATGGTGGGCGGACTGGTGGACACCGTGCCACCCAATGACCCATTGGCTGGCAGCGGCCATGGCTACGGCTTCGATCGCTATGAGCCAATCGACTTTTATACGGCGATCGTCCGCTCCTGGGAGGCTTACCGTAATCAAGCCAGTTGGCAAGAACTCCAGCGGCGGGTCATGGGCCTGGACTTCAGCTGGGCTCGTTCGGCTCTTGAATACGACGCCATGTATCGAGACGTTTGCGGGGTTAAGGAGCCAACTCCTGAGGCTGCCGCTGTTGAACGTTTCTCCCAGGGTCAAGATGCTGACCCCAGCCGGCGTGGCCTGGCTTCCCTGCTGAAGCTCCGTTGAAACCCTTTAGGTGACGCCACCCACTTCCTCTCCAGATAGATCTGGCCATTCGGAGTCGTCAGCTCCCTATCCAGCCCCTTACATAGAGCCTTGGGGTCGGCTAGCAGCGGACTTGCGCGCCGCCTTGGCTAGCACGGTGCTCAAGCTAAGGGAGCTGGTGCGCCGCAACCGTGAGGGCGATTTATCAGTGCCTGGTTTCTGGCCCCAAGCGCTTGCGGCACTGTTTTGGCCCGTGTTACTGACCCTTGGATTGGGTGTGTCGGCTGGTCTGCTAATGCTGCTGATAAGGACTTTTTCCGTTAGCCCCGTCATTGTTGTTAGTGCGGATCGTTCACCTTTGCAGCTAGTTGTTGAACAAGTTTCCCAAGGAACTGATTTGATTCCTGAGCAGGCCATTGGCCTATCAGTAGTTCAAGCTCCAAGCTCCCCAGAGCCTTTTGCGCTATCGAAAGCAGCACCCCTTGAGCTCGATCCACTGCTGGTTTTGCTATCAAAAGAAGACCCTGATGGCTGTATTGCTTCTGTACGTCCCCACCCAGAGCAGGGGCTGCTTGATCTGGAGCTAACGGGTAACTGGGCCGACCTGCCATTGCACCGCCGCCAGCAGCAGGCCGATCTCTGGCTGCAAAGCAGCCGCAATTTGGGTTACGAGTATCTGCGCCTTGTTACTTCAAGAGGACAACTGCTGGCTCAGGCCGCACGTGTGGGCAGCGGCATGGTGCTGTTGGAGCCAGAGACAATTCCTCAGGCATGATCCTCGGCATGCCCCCGACTGCCAAGGATGAGTCTGCGCGTCGCCCAGTTGCAGGAGCTTTGGGGTCCACCGGCCACCGGTCCACTTGAGGTTGATCAGGCGCTACTGAGGCTCGCCCCCCAGGCTATTTGCACCGATAGTCGGCAGATGCGCAGCGGAGATTTTTTTCTGCCGCTGATCGGCGATCGGTTCGATGGCCATGGTTTTCTTGCTGGTGCCCTGGAGGCAGGTGCTTCCGGCCTTCTTGCCCAGGCGGGCCACCTTGCGCCAGCTTCCCTGGTCAGCATGTTGGCCGCTGCCGCTGTAGCTCACGTTCCTCTCTGGCTGGTTCCGAACACGCTGATGGCTTACCAGGAGCTGGCGGGTCTCTGGCGCCTGCAGCTTGCGGCTCCAGTAGTGGCGGTGACCGGTTCTGCCGGTAAGACCACAACGCGTGAACTTATTCGCAGTGCCCTGGCGCCGCTTGGGCCCATCTGGGCCTCCAGCGGCAACGAAAATAACGACGTTGGCGTTCCCCTGACGTTGCTTGGTGCAGGCCCTGATCAAGCGGCTGTGGTGGTTGAGATGGGCATGCGGGGCCTTGGTGAGATTGAGCGGCTCAGTCGCTGCGCCAGACCAGATGTGGCAGTGATCACCAACATCGGCTCAGCCCACATTGGCCGGCTTGGTAGCCGTGAGGCAATCGCCATGGCTAAGTGCGAAATCGTTGCCGGTTTAGGGCCTGATGGCTTGGTGGTGATCCCGGCTGGCGATCCTCTGCTGGACCTTGCCCTGGCCAGGGTGTGGGCTGGACGGGTATTTCGAGTTGCTCTGCAGGGAGAAGGTCATGAAGCGGCCGCAGATCTTGTGGGCTGCCTTGACGACCAGGGGGCGATTTTGGAGTTCGCCGGCGTGGCAATGCCCGTGCCGCTAGAGGGTGTTCATCATGCCCGTAACCTGATGCTTGCTATGTCGGTAGCTCTTGAGCTTGGCCTTGAGCCAAAGGGTTGGCGGCCCCTGCAGGTGAATCTGCCAGGAGGACGCAGCCGCCGTTTGCACCAAAGTGGTGTTTTGATACTTGATGAGACCTACAACGCCTCACCTGAGGCGGTGCTTGCTGCTTTGGAGCTGCTTGCCAAGCAGCCCGGCCGCCATTTCGCAGTGCTCGGCACAATGCTCGAGTTGGGCGAACAGAGCCTCGCTTTGCACCGCAGCGTGGCCGAACGCGCTGTGCAACTCAATCTTGATGGGCTGGTGATCGTTGCCGAGGGCGAGGAGGGGGCTGCCATGGTTGCGGCGGCTGCGGGACTGTCCCGATTAATTCAGGTTGACTGCCCGGAAGCTGCGGCTGAGCCGTTGCAGCAATGGCTTCAGCCTGGCGATGTTCTTCTGCTCAAGGCCAGCCGGGGTGTTGCTCTGGAGCGCTTGATCCCGCTTCTCTAATAGGGCTCGCCTGGGTCGGCATGATCGGCCATGATTAGTGAGGAGCAGCATTTCACGATGTTGTGCCTTCGGGCAAAGGTCCTGGGTGGTGGTTCACTCGGGGCCTTTCTGCTTTCAGCCCAGATACCAATGCAACATGGCAGCCAGCTGGCCCACCATGCCCTTGCCCGTGAGAAGTTCGCCTGCGATTGCTGCGGCAAAGCCAAGCATGGCCGCACGACCATTTAATAATTCCACCCCGGCCAGGGCATTCTTATTCCAGGGTTTGGGGCTGGTCATGCTCTGGCCAAAACGTTCCACCGGCTCGTAGAGAAAGCCTCCTTTGTCTGGTGAAGCTGCAGAGATCCTGTCGCGATTCATAAAAGCTGGGAGAGATCGAGGCAGCCTATGGGGCTGGAGGGCTTGACTGGTCCAACTGGGTGGACCAATTTTCTTTGATGAGCTGGCGAGCACGTCCCAGGGCGAGGGACCCGGAGGGGACGTCCTTGGTGATCGTCGAGCCTGCCCCAACGGTGACGTTTTCTCCCAGGGTCAGTGGCGCCACCAGTACAGAGTTTGCCCCGGTTTTGCTGCCTGCCCCCACCACGGTGCGGTGCTTGCGTACGCCGTCGTAGTTGGCGGTGATAGTGCCAGCTCCCACGTTCACGTCTGCACCAAGATCCGCGTCGCCGATATAGCTGAGATGGTTTACCTTCACGCCATTAGCGAGATTACTGTTTTTTACTTCTACAAAATTGCCTATGTGACATTGTTCCGCCAAGGAGGTGCCGGGGCGTAGCTGGGCAAATGGGCCAATGGTGCAGTGGTCAGCCACCTGCACCTTTCTCAGCACCGAATAGAGCACGTTTACACCCTCTCCCAAACTGCTGTCTTCGATCAAGCAACCCGGCCCGATGCGGCAGCCATCGCCGATAGAGCTGCTGCCGCGGAAGTGGCATTGCGGTTCAACGACAACATCCTGGCCAAAGCGGCAGCACTCGCTAAGAGTGCAGCTATCTGGATCGACAAAGCTGACACCTTCAGCCATCCAATGGCGTTTTAGCCTTTCTTGTAGCGCCGTCTCGCATTGGCTTAGCTGAAGCCGGTCGTTGATACCGGCGATTTCATCGGGGTCAGCCACCTCTCGGTGCATGGCCGGCCGGAGCAGGGCCACGGTGTCGGTGAGGTAGAGCTCGCCTTGGTCGTTGTCGGTAGTGAGCTCGGGCAGCACCTCAGCCAACTTGGCCCAGTTGAAGCAGTAGATACCCGCATTAGTGAGTTCGTTGAGAAGCTGTTGGTCGTTGCAGTCGCGGTGCTCCACGATTGCGCTAACGGAGCCGTTTGCATCGGCAAACACTCGCCCGTAGCCACTGGGATCGGCCAGCCTGGCTGTTAGCAGAGTCACGGCAGCTCCACTGCTTCGGTGTTGCTCCAGCAGAGCCGCAAGGGTCTCTGGGCGTAGCAACGGCACGTCACCATTAAGCACAAGTAGATCACCGCTGAAGTTGTTTAGCGGTTCGAGCAGCTGCTGCACGGCGTGGCCGGTGCCGTTCTGCGGCTGCTGCAGCACGAATTCCAGGCCACTTAGGCCCTGCAGCTGCTGCTCCACTCGCTCCGCCTGGTGGCCAACAATTAGTAGGCGCCGCTCTGGCTGAAGCTGTTCGCAGCTGGCCAATACACGCTCCACCAAGGTGGCACCGGCTAGGGGCTGGAGCACCTTGGGCAGGGCGCTCTTCATGCGGGTTCCCTTCCCTGCGGCCAATACGGCTACGGCGAGCATGGATGGGATCTACGTGGACTACCTATCAGTTTGCCTGCTGCTTGAGGCGAGCAAGGTCGTCCCAGAAGCCCGGATAGGAGACGGCTGCCGCTTCCGACCGGTGCAGCAGGGTGTCGCCTTTGGCGATGCCGGCCGCTACAGCCAGGCTCATGGCCACCCGGTGGTCGGTCTCGCTGTCAACCACTGCGCCGTGAAGCACGGTGGCGCCATTGATCGTCATGCCGTCAGCGAATTCCTCGATTCGTCCACCCATCGCATTGAGCTGCCGTGCCATCACCGCCAGACGGTCGGTTTCCTTGACCCGGAGCTCCTCGGCGTCACGAATGCGGCTGATGCCCTCAGCGCAGCAAGCGGCTACAGCTAGTACCGGGATTTCATCAACCAACCGGGGGATAAGGTCTCCACCGATTTCAAAGGCTTGCAGCGGGCCGTGGCAAACCCGCAGGTCTCCCACCGGCTCTCCGGCCACATCCCTGCGGTTGAGCACGCTTATCTGGGCTCCCATCTTCTCCAGCACCTCCAAGATGCCGGTGCGGCTGGGGTTGAGCCCCACGTTCTGCACTGTGATATCAGCCCCTGGGGTGATGGCACCGGCCACCAGCCAGAAAGCGGCGGAGCTGATGTCGCCGGGTACGACCACCGCTTGACCCTTGAGCGCTTGCCCCGGGTTCAGGGTTACAACCGTGTTGCCAACTCCGCCCACTGACAACTCGGCGCCGAAGGCCCGCAGCATTCGTTCGCTGTGATCGCGGCTCTGGGACGGCTCGATCACGGTGGTGGGACCGTGAGCGGTGAGAGCGGCAAGCAGGATGGCACTCTTCACTTGGGCCGATGCCACAGGGGTGCGAATTGTCGTGCCCCGTAGAGGCTGGCCTTGCAGCGCTAGGGGCGCGAAATTGCCGTCTGCACGGCCATGGATCTGGGCACCCATTTGGGCCAGGGGGGCTCCGACCCGCCGCATCGGCCTGCCCCGAAGGGAGTCGTCACCTGTGAGAACGAAGTGGCGATCTACTCGTCCGGCCAGGAGTCCCAGCATCAGCCGCATTGTGGTGCCAGAGTTGCCGCAATCGAGTACACCGGCAGGCTCATGGAAGCCATCAAGGCCGGCACCTTGCACGATCACTGGCTGCCCGGCATGTATCGGCGATATATCCACGCCCATCGCCCGCAGGCAGGCAGCCGTACTGAGTGGGTCCTCCGCCGGTAGTAAACCCTCGATGCGGGTTTCACCCTCGGCGATAGCCCCAAACAAAAGGGCACGGTGGGAGATTGATTTATCCCCGGGTACCTGCACGGTTCCCGCCAGGGTGCCGCCGCCATTCAGGCGGAGTGTGGCTGGACTGGCGGCGGAATTGGCCACGATGCTTGGACTGCACTTGGGCGATCCTATGGAGCAGACCTACGCGGGGAGTCCCATAGCTCAACCAAGCATTACCCCACCCTCGTTATCGGATTCGGCTACAGCGCTACGTAGGTCGAAAAGCAGGTCTTCGAGACTAAGTTCCGCTAGCGCTTTCTGCCGGACTCTCTCCAGCCGTAGCTGCAACGCATAGGTCACCTGATTGGCTGGAGAGTTGCTTGGTTCAGAAACCGTTGTCCAATTCGGACCTTCCCTCAAGGCTTCGTCAAGCCCTGCCAATATCAGCTCCAACGAAATTTCTCGCGCTGGTCTGGTAAGTCGGTAACCCCCCACACGACCCCTCCTCGCATCCAACAGTCCGGCACGTCGTAGGCGCAGCAGCAGCTGCTCCAGCATTGGCTCGGGTAGTTGTTGAGCTTTTGCCAGCGAGTGAGTTGATTGCCACTCCAAGGGTTTTGCCGCCAGCTCCAGCAAGGCTTTTAGCGCATGGCTTGCTTGGCGAGAAAGCATCACGCTTTAACAGGTGCACGCCCGGCGAGGCGCTCGAGCACATGCTCGAGTGTGTAACCAAATAAGGCAGGATCTGGCTCTTCATTGCCTATATCCTCCAGACCCAGCTCGACCCAGCGGGCATCTATCCGAGCCTCCAGCTCGGCCGGCCGGCTAAGTGGTTCTCCCCAGGGGTGGCGCTTCTCTGGACCAATCTTTGTTGTGGCATCTATAGCCAGTCTGCCGCCCAACCCCAGACGTTCGCTGGCGAAATCAAGAGTGTCAAAAGGGGTGTTTTCGAGCACAAATAAATCCCGCTGAGGATCAACTTGGGCACTGATCGCCCAGATCACCTGACGGGGGTCGCGGATATTGATGCTTTTATCAACCACCACCACAAATTTGGTGTAGGTGAACTGGGGCAAGGCACTCCAGAAGGCCATCGCGGCCCGCTTGGCCTGGCCTGGGTAGGCCTTGTCGATAGCGATTACAGCAAGCTTGTAGCTGAGTCCCTCCATCGGCAGAAAGAAATCCACGATCTCGGGGATCTGCTGGCGAAGGATCGGCGTGTAAATACGGTTTAGGGCGATCGCCAGCATGGCGTCTTCCTTGGGAGGCCGGCCGCTGAAGGTTGTGAAGTACACGGGGTCACGTCGCTGGGTGACGCAGTGGATCTGGACTAGGGGCGAATCTTCAACGCCGCCATAGAAGCCCATGTGGTCGCCAAATGGCCCGTCGGCAAGCTCCGAGCCAGGAGTGATCGTGCCTTCCAGCACAACCTCACTGTGGCTGGGCACCTCTAAATTCACCGTTTTGCACCTGGCGAGTCGTACTCCCTCGCCGGCGTAGATGCCAGCAAAAAGCCATTCGCTCAACTGCACCGGGATCGGCGTGGCGGCCGCCATCACCAGCAGCGGATGTACTCCTATGGCGATGGCGATTTCAAGCTTTTTGCCCATCGCCGCCGCCTTGCGCAGGTGGCGGGCGCCTCCGCGCACGCTCAGCCAGTGCACGGTCATTGAGTTCGCCGACTGCTGTTGCAGCCTGTACACCCCCACATTTGGCGTGCCGGTTTCTGGATCCTTGGTGATCACCAGGCCCAGGGTGATGATTCGGCCGCCGTCGCCGGGCCAGGGCCGCAGCAGGGGCAGGGCATCAAGATTCACCGAGCTGCCCTTAAAAACCTGCTGATGGCAGGGAGGTGTGAGGTCGAGATCCGGCCGGGCTTTGAGCACATCAAGCAGCACCGAGCCAAAGCGCACCGCCTCTCTTGCTCCCTTTGGGGGGCGGGGTTGCTGCAGCAGGGCCAGACGCTCGCCGAGTCGTTCCAACTCCTCTGGTTTCTCCATTCCCATGCTCCACAGCACCCGCTCCTGGGTACCCAGCAGGTTCACAGCCACCGGCATTTTGGAGCCGAGCACATTTTCAAACAAGAGGGCTGGTCCTCCAGCCGCCAACACCCTGTCGGCAATCGCTGCCAACTCCACATCTGGATCCACCTGGGCGCTGATACGCCGCAGCCGGCCCCGTTGCTCAAGTAGGTCGATGAAGCCTCGCAAATCTCTGCGACTGCGTTGACTAAATCCCTTACTAGGCATCGACTTTTAAGAGTGGTGACTACTGTGACGCACTTCTGCTGGGGTCGCGTCAATGCAAATTTCCTACTTCCACTCCTCCGAATGCGTGCCACCCGTAAGGTCGCTGGAGGAAGGGGGTCCCGATGCAGCCGTCGTTATCGACGTTCTTCGAGCAACCACCACGATTGCTTGGTCCTTGCAGAACGGTGCTGAGGCGATCGAGGCCTTTGCCAGTCTTGGGGAGCTTGAAGCTGCAGCGGCTGCCTGGCCGGCGCTGCAACGACTGCGTGCTGGAGAGCGTGGTGGCCAGAGGGTGGAGGGCTACGACCTGGGCAACTCTCCTCTTGCAGTCACATCAGAGCTGGTGGGTGGCAAGCGAATATTTATGAGCACTACCAATGGCACCCGCTCCTTAGCGGCAGTTAGGTCAGTTCCTCTGCTGCTGACAGCCTGTCTCCCAAACCGAACCGCCGTCGCTCGGCGCTTAATTGATCAGGAGTGCTGCCGGGTCTGGATAGTGGGTAGTGGCTGGGAGGGTGATTACTCCCTTGAAGACAGCCTCGCTGCTGGTGCCGTTGCTTCTGCGGCGATTGAAATGGCCGTGGCTCCCCATATCGGCGTGAGCTTGGGCAACGATGAAATGCTGGCGGCCTTGGCTCTTTGGCAGCAGTGGCACCACGACACCGAGACCTGCTTACGCACTGCTAGCCACGGCAAGAGGCTGATCAATCTCGGTGACCACGATGCTGATTTTGCCTGTTGCGCAGCTGTAGATAGCCTGCAAATAGTGCCCTTTCAGGCGGAGCCTGGGGTGCTTAAGGCCAGCTGATCGCAGCGTCTCGGATCGCCTCTCTGCACTTCCCCTACAGTTTTAGGGAGTGATTGGGGCCTTTGGTGGGTAGTTTTCTGGCGGCAGCTGTGCAACTCACAAGCACGCCGGATCCGGTTGCGAATTTTGTAGCGGCGGAAGAGCAGATTGAACTCGCCGCCCGTCGCGGCGCTGAGTTGGTGGGGCTCCCGGAAAACTTCGCGTTCATGGGCGATGACAAGCATCGTCTTGAATTGGCTCCAGCTTTGGCGGAGCGCTGCAGCAACTTTCTCGTCACGATGGCGCGCCGTTATCAAGTGACTTTGTTAGGAGGTGGCTTCCCCGTCCCGGCTGGACCGGATCAGACTTTTAATCGTGCTGAGTTGGTAGGAACGGAGGGCCAGCTGCTGGCTCGCTACGACAAAATTCATCTATTCGATGTTGACTTGCCCGACGGCAATACCTACAGGGAATCAGCCACGGTGAAGCCCGGAGACCAACTGCCTCCGGTAGTTGATGTGCCCGGTCTTGGCAGAATTGGCTTGTCGATCTGCTACGACGTTCGCTTCCCTGAGCTTTATCGCCACCTGGCCAGGGCTGGGGCGGATGTTTTGTTTGTGCCAGCAGCATTTACCGCCTTTACAGGTAAGGACCACTGGCAAGTGCTGCTGCAGGCCCGGGCAATTGAAAACACTGCCTATGTGGTTGCTCCTGCCCAGACAGGTCAGCATTACGGACGTAGGCAGAGCCACGGTCATGCCTTGGTGCTTGACCCCTGGGGCACAGTGCTTGCAGATGCCGGCGTGAGTGTCAGCGCCGCCATCGCCCCGATCGATCTAGCCCATGTCCAGAGGGTTCGGGCTCAGATGCCCAGCCTGAAGCACTGCCGGCCGGCTCTGTTCTGACAACTTTGTTGCCCCGGTTCATCAGATTTCGCAGTAGTGCTGCTTTTGCAGCTGTAGCTTTGCTGCTGGCCGATCTTCCGGCTTGGGCCTCTTCCCTCTCGGCTTGGCGTGTTGCCCGCAGTGGTCAGCTGGAGTTACGAACCAGCATCGATGTACTTCCTCAGGCGTTTTTTGAAGCGGGTACAGGCTTTAGGGGGCCTCGAGTGTGGGTAGATCTCCCCGGCGCCCCATCCCGTACACGCATTGTGCGTGGCAGTGGTGCCTTGCGTGAGGTGCGAATTGGCCGTCCGGATAGTTCCACAACCCGTCTGGTGATCGAATTTGCACCAGGTACCCAGCTGGATCCGTCTGGCCTCCGGCTGGTTGGCACCTCGCGCGAGCGCTGGCGCATGGAGTTGCCTGGGCTGGCTAATCAAACTGGGTTTGAAATCGGTGAAGGAGATCTCGATTCGGTCGCTCGCTTTGGATCGGATCAGCGGACCTCCTTCCCCACCGCCGCTACCCCCCTATCGGCAGATGGTTTGCCGCTAGTTACCAGAGGACGCTTCAAGGTGGTGATAGACCCTGGCCATGGGGGTCCCGACCCAGGCGCCATCGGCATTGGCGGCCTGCGGGAAACCGACGTTGTACTCGATGTTTGTCTGCAAATCGCCCGGCTGTTGCAGGCTCGCGGCGTCCAGGTGTTAATGACACGCACCTCAGAGGTGGACGTTGACTTGCCTCCCCGTGTAGCTCTTGCTAACAGCAGCGGCGCTGATCTTTTTGTGAGCGTTCACGCCAATGCCTTGAGCATGGCTCGTCCCGATGTCAACGGCATCGAAACCTTCTTCTTTGAGGCTGCTGGGTCCCCTTCCCGTCGCCTTGCTTTGGCCCTGCAGGAGCAGATGCTGGCCATCTCCCCTGGCAGTCCAGATCGTGGCGTGCGTGCCGGACGCTTTTTCGTGATCCGCCGCACCGTGATGCCCTCGGCCCTTGTGGAGATGGGCTTTCTCACCGGTGATCTCGATTCCCGGCGCCTCGCCGATGTCAATTTCCGTCGTCGTATGGCTTTAGCGTTAGCTGGTGGGGTTCTTAATGCCCTGCAGGAGCGGCCATGAGCGCCTTGGTGGGGTTGTTTGATAGCGGCTTGGGCGGACTCACGGTGCTGAGGCGACTTCAGGAGCGCTATCCCCATTCCTTTTGCCTTTATCTAGGGGATACGGCTCGGGTTCCTTATGGCCAGCGCAGCGTTGCTGATATTCGCTTGATTGCCGCCGAGGTAGTGCGCTGGCTGCGCCACCAGCAGGTGGGGGTTCTGGTGATGGCTTGCAACACATCCAATGCCCTTGCTCTTGATGTTGCCGTAGCAGAGGCAGGCGTTCCCGTCGTGGGTCTGATCGACAGCGTTGCCGCCGACCTAAACAGCGAGTGCGTGGGGGTTTTGGCAACTCCCGCCACAGCCGCAAGCGGTGCCTACCGGCGAGCGATCCATGCTTGTCGGCCCCACACCTCTGTGCTCGAGGTGGGCTGTCCCACCTTTGTGCCTTTGATCGAAGCCGGAGATCTCCAGTCTCCAGCCCTAATAGAAGACGCCAAGGCATACGTGGAGCCTCTACTCGCAGCCGGGGTCGACACGGTGCTCCTGGGCTGCACCCACTACCCGATGCTGCGCCCCTTGCTCACGGCCCTATTGCCTCCCCATGTGCGGCTTGTTGATCCAGCTGAATCGGCGGTACGGCGCCTAGGCCCCCTTTTGGCAAGCATGGGCGGCATGCCGGAGGGCGAGCTCTCAGCCGTGCAGGTGGTGTCCCCGGCCGAGCGCACCAGGGTCTGTGTAAGTGGATCTGCGGAAGCCTTCGCAGTCGGGGCTTGCCGCTGGTTGGGTTACCGGCCTGCCGTTGAGCGGGTGGACCTGCGGTCGGTGGGGCAAGCCTTCTAGGATCTAGGCACAGCGGAGGTGTTGTGGCAACGGTTGCAGAGCTGCTCCAGCCCGTGGAGGCTGATCTAGATGCCCTGCTGGCGGACTTGCGCAGCCTCATTGGAGCTGGTCATCCAATTTTGCAGGCGGCAGCTGAGCATCTGTTTGCTGCAGGTGGTAAACGGCTTAGACCCGGCATTGTGCTTCTGCTATCGCGGGCAGTAGCCCCAGACGGTGAGTTGGGCCCCCGCCACCGCCGCCTGGCTGAGATCACTGAAATGATCCACACGGCTTCGCTCGTCCACGATGACGTTGTCGATGAGGCTGCAACCCGGCGCGGCGTTGATACTGTGCATAGCCGTTTTAACTATCGGGTTGCGGTGCTTGCAGGGGATTTCCTTTTCGCCCAGGCCAGTTGGCATCTAGCCAATCTCGATGATCTCGAGGTGGTGAAGCTGCTTAGCCGGGTGATCATGGATTTGGCCGATGGCGAGGTAAAACAGGGCCTTTTCCGTTACGACACCGGCCAAAGTTTCGAGTCCTATCTCGAAAAGAGTTATTGCAAAACTGCCTCACTAATTGCAAATAGTGCGCGGGCAGCTGGGGTTCTTACAGGTTTGCCTGGGGCTCAGCTGGATGATCTTTATCGCTTTGGACGCCATTTGGGCTTGGCCTTTCAGGTCGTTGACGACATCCTTGATTTCACAAGCAGTGATCAGCAGCTCGGCAAACCAGCGGCAAGTGATCTGGCATCTGGATATCTCACCGCTCCAGCCCTTTATGCACTCCAGGAGCGCCCTGCCTTGGCCGGTTTGATTGAGCGCGAATTTTGCGAGGAAGGTGATCTCGAGCAAGCCCTCGAATTGGTTAGGGGTTGTGAGGCCATTCCCCGCTCCCGGGCGCTGGCTGAAGGCTTCGCTAAGGAAGCAGCTGGAGCCCTGGAATGGCTAGCTCCCTCCGATCCGCGCAGCGCCCTGCGTGCCTTGCCTGATTTTGTACTTAGTCGCCTCTATTAATACTGGTAAGTCAGCTACCAGCACACATCTTTGAGTGTTTTGAGGCGGGTTACCCCGGCGGGGGTTGTTTGGACACCTGCTTCGCTTGGAATCAGGGCAAACACCTGACAACCCGCAGCCACCGCGGCTTCGATACCGGCGGCTGAATCTTCAAAGGCCCAGCATTCGTTTGGATTGAGGCCAAGGCGCTTAGCTGCGAGTAAAAATGGATCCGGTGACGGTTTGCCCGCCTCCAGGGCGGGGTCATCGCCGTAAATCCTCACCTGGATCAGTTCCAGCCATTTGTGCGGTGCAGCCTTACGCCGAACAGCATTCTGGGAGCTGCTGGTGACAAGGGCCATGGGTATCTGGTATCCCCTGCACATCTGCACTAACTCGGCCGCGCCTTCCATTGCTGCAGCGTTGGCCAGCAATGCATCGGCTAAGGGTTGGCGCACGGCCAGCAGAGCCTCACAACTTGGGGGATTTTTGCCGGAAGCTGCAATCCAGCGGCACACCAGGGCAGCGCAATCCAAGCGGCGCTGGCCCTGCAGGCTGAGCAACTGTTCAGAACCGAGCTCGCAACCAAAGTGGGAAGCCGCGTTGTGCCAGGCCTTGGCTTGCAGTGGTTCGGTGTCTAGAAGCAGGCCGTCGAGATCGAACAGGCAGGCAGCAGGACCCATATACCTACTCTGCATCACGACGTCCCATTACAGGCCAGTGCACGCAGCCTGCGACTGCGGCGCCAGCTGGTTTGAATGACCGTCAGCATCCGCCTTTCTGCTATCCATGCCTGAGGCCAATACGGGGCCGACGATCGAATCGGTGCTCCAGGAGGAACGCTTGTTTGCGCCGCCAATTGAGCTGGCAGCCTCAGCTCGCATTGGCTCTTTGGATGCATACCAGGCCCTATGCAGTAAGGCTGCAAGTGATCCCGATACCTTTTGGGGCGACCTGGCCCGTAGCGAGCTGCACTGGTTTGAGCCTTTCGATTCGGTACTCGATTGGAGTAATCCGCCTTTCGCTAGATGGTTTACAGGGGGCACGATTAACCTGAGCTTCAACTGCCTCGATCGCCATCTCAATGGGCCTCGGGCAGATAAGACTGCCCTAATTTGGGAAGGGGAGCCCGGCGATAGCCTCAGCTTCACCTACCGCCAACTGCACACCGAGGTGTGCAAGGCAAGCAATGCTCTA
The DNA here is from genome assembly GCA_027620015.1 of Cyanobacteriota bacterium. Lineage (GTDB taxonomy): Bacteria > Cyanobacteriota > Cyanobacteriia > PCC-6307 > Cyanobiaceae > Cyanobium_A. Next base: position 177 of record JAQCGH010000008.1, on the reverse strand, counting down.
AGGGCTCTTGGCATCGGCAAGGGGGATCTAGTTGCCCTTTACATGCCGATGATTCCGGAGGCAGCAATTGCCATGCTGGCCTGTGCCCGTATCGGCGCCCCCCACTCGGTGGTATTCGGCGGCTTCTCGGCCGATGCCCTGCGGGACCGTCTAATCGATGGTCAGGTGAAGGCGGTG
>JAQCGH010000045.1 GCA_027620015.1 Cyanobacteriota bacterium | reverse complement strand
GGGGCTGGCTGAACACCACACCATCGCCGTCAACCTGGCCGCCTGGGGTGGCTCAGCCCTCACAGACAACGCCATCGCCGTGCCAAGCGCCGGGGTTGAGGCGGGCGTGATCCCGAGCACCTATGTGCCAGGACGCAACACCGTGTTCATTGCCTTGGCGCTGAGCCTGGCTGAGGCCCGCGGCGCACAAAAGCTGGTGCTTGGCGTGAATGCCGTCGATTACTCCGGCTACCCCGACTGCCGTCCGGACTACCTCGAAGCCTTCCAGAGCCTGGCTGAGCTGGCCAGCAAGGCTGGCCGCGAAGGCCACGCCACCCAGCTCTGGTCACCCCTGGTGACCTGGAGCAAAACCCGGATCGTTCAGGAGGCCATGCGGCTAGGCGTGCCAATCGAGCTCACCTGGAGCTGCTATGAGGGCGGCGAGCAGCCCTGTGGCGTATGCGACAGCTGCCGCATCCGCGATGCCGCCCTGCTGGCAGCCGGGGCATGAGCGCAACGCCCTGCCACCGCGAGCCCCTGCCCTGGCGGGATCCCTGGCTCCTGGTGCAAGCCCTGGCGAGCGAGCTGGGTTGCGCAGGTTTGGTGTGGCTTGATGGAGATGGCAGCGCCCAGGGCAACTGCAGCCGCCTCGGCCTGGCGCCCTTGGAGCAGCGCATCTGCCGCGGCCTGCCGGGGGAGAGCGAAGCCAGTGATCCTTTTGTAATGCTGGCGGATCTGGCCGCAAGCGGCGGCCACTGGATGGGCTGGCTCAGCTATGAGGCCGGGGCTTGGGTAGAGCCTGAACCCCATTGGCAGTCGCCCGACATGGCCCTGCTCTGGGCCGCCCGCCACGATCCGGTGCTGGTGTTTGACCATCGCAGCCAGCAGCAGTGGCTCGAGGGTCAAGATCGAGGGCTGCTGAACAGCTTCGCTCGCTTGTTGGCACAGCTTGATCTGGCCACCCCACCAGAACGCCAAGCCCCGGCCGTCATCTCGACAGCCTCCTGGTACTGGCACACCCCACCAGAGCGTTTCGCCGCCCAGGTGGAGCAAGTGCTGGCCTGGATCGCCGCCGGCGATCTTTTCCAAGCCAATCTCACCGCCTGTTGCGAGCACTCATTAAAAAGCCCCGCCGATCCAATCGGCCTCTACGGCCGCCTGCGAGAGATATGCGCCGCCCCCTTTGCTGGTCTGGCCATCGCCGGCGGGGAGGCCGCGGGGGAGGCGGTGCTGTCGGCCTCACCGGAACGGTTCCTGCGGGTAGGGGCTGACGGGAAGGTAGAAACCCGGCCAATTAAGGGCACCCGGCCGCGCCACAGCGATGCAGACGCCGATGCCGATGCCGCTGCTGAACTGGTGACCAGCCCCAAGGACCGAGCCGAGAACGTGATGATCGTCGACCTACTGCGCAACGACCTGGGCCGGGTGTGCAAACCAGGCTCGATCCTCGTACCCCAGCTGGTGGGACTGGAGAGCTACCGCCAGGTACACCACCTCACCTCAGTGGTGCAGGGCCAGCTGGAACAGGGAAGAAACACGATTGACCTGCTGCGGGCCTGCTGGCCTGGTGGTTCGATCACCGGCGCCCCCAAGATCCGCGCCTGCAAGCGCCTAAATGGCCTCGAACCAGTGCCACGGGGCCCCTACTGCGGCTCCCTATTCAGGATTGGGGTCGACGGCCAGTTCGACAGCAACATATTGATTCGCTCCCTGCTGCTGCGCGGCCAGCGCCTAAGAGCCCATGCAGGCTGCGGCATCGTGGCCGACTCCAACCCCGCCGCCGAAGCGGAAGAGTTGGGCTGGAAACTGCAACCACTACTTGAGGCCCTGGCATGAGCGCAACTGCTATTGCCTGGTTGGGCGACGCCACGGGGCAGGGGCGCTGGGGAACACCAGAAGAACTCGCGCTCCCGGTCAGCGATCGGGGCCTGCTACTGGCCGATGGCCTGTTTGAAACTCTGTTGGTGGAATCAGGCCAGGCCTGGCTAATGGAGGAACATCTGAGCCGCTGGCAAAGCTCGGCAGGGCTGCTGGGGCTGCCACCTCCTCCGGGAGCAGCAATCATTCAGCCGCTGATCACCGCAGCGCTCGATCGCTGCGGGTTTAAAAGCGGAGCGCTACGACTTAACTGGAGCAGCGGCAGCGGAGCAAGGGGCATAGACCCACCCAGCCACTGCACCCCAAACTTCTGGCTGCAGCTGAATACTTTTCAACCCTGCTTCGAGCCGGTTCGAGTGATCGTTAGCCCAACAGAAACTAGGAGTGCCACAAGCCTGCTGAGCCGTTGCAAAACCTTCGCCTATGGGCCATCAATTCAGGCCCGCCGCCAGGCCAAGGAGGCTGGCGCCGACGATGCCCTACTGCCAAGCTCAGCCGGCGGCCTCTGCTGCGGAAGCAGCGCCAACCTGCTGGTATGTGTGGAGGGCGCCTGGATCACCCCGCCCCTAAGCAGCGGCTGCCTACCGGGGGTGATGCGGCAACGGGGACTAGAAAGCGGGGTAGTAACTGAGTGCGTAGTAAATAAACCTGAGCTCCTAATATGCGACGCGGCATGGCTAGTTAACAGCCTTAACTGCCGACCAATAAGTCATTTCCACGACATTAAGCTAAAGAATAGCCACTGGGAAAGCCCAGAAACATTTTGGCGACGGTTACTAACGGCCGACTGCATCAAACACTCAAAAAGCGCTGAATCATCTCCGAGCTTAGATCTGCCGTAGCACCACTAGCCACAATGCCGCCACGCTGCATAGCGTAATAACGATCAGCCTGGCGCACGAAATGACGATGCTGCTCGACTAGCAGCACTCCAATACCGGTCTCTGCAATTATTCTGCGTACAGCATTTTCTATATCCTGAACAATATTGGGCTGAATGCCCTCAGTTGGCTCATCAAGCAAAAGTAGCTTTGGCTTCCCTAGTAGCGCCCTTGCAATCGCCAATTGCTGTTGCTGCCCACCACTAAGATCGCCTCCCTTGCGCGATAGAAACTCTTGCAATATAGGAAATAGCTCATATATAAAAGAGTCGATTTTATTATTCTGGCTCAAGCCAGAGGGTAATGCTTCCATCCCCAGCTTGAGGTTTTCCTCGACAGTTAACTGCGCAATGATCTCCCTTCCCTGGGGCACGTAGCCAATACCGGCTCTTGCTCTTACGTGGGGAGCTTGTCTATTTACGAGGGTACCTTCAAACAAAATATCACCCCTACGAGCCCGCAAAAGACCAATCACTGACTTAAGAAGGGTTGTTTTCCCCACACCATTGCGCCCCACCAAACAAACCATTTCGCCAGAATTCACAGTGAGGTCTACGTCACGGAGAATATGACTCTCGCCGTAATAAGTATTAAGGCCAGTAATCTCTAATAGCGTAGTCATCAGTTCTCAACCTCACCACTACCAAGATAGACCTCAATTACGCGAGGGTCAGACTGCACCTGATCCATGCTTCCATCGCAAAGCACATGCCCCTGATGTAAAACAGTCACGGAAGTATCAAGCCTTCGTATAAATTCCATATCATGGTCAATCACGAGTACGGTGTGGTCGCCAGCCAAAGACTTTAGCAAATCGGCTGTTAATTCAGTCTCCTCATCAGTAAGACCAGCTACCGGCTCATCTACTAGCAGCAAATCCGGATCTTGACCCACAAGCATAGCAATCTCTAACCACTGTTTTTGACCATGAGAAAGAGAACCTGCCAACCATCTCGATTTTGATTGCAGATTAACAATAGACATCAAATGCTGAATCTGATCACGTTGAATAGCAGTAAGACTACCAAGTAAAAGAGAAAAAGGCTGCTTAGGCTGGCTTACAGCTAATTCAAGATTCTCCTGAACAGTAAGCTTCTCAAAAACTCGTGGGCTCTGAAACTTACGTCCTATACCCAGTCGAGCAATTGAATACTCAGATACATGCGCTATAGAACGGCTTTTGAAAAGAACATCACCAGTAGTAGGCCTAACCTTGCCGGTAATAACATCAAGGAATGTGGTCTTACCCGCACCATTCGGTCCAATTACAGCCCTAAGCTCGCCAGCCTCTAGTGAAAGATTTAGATCATTTAAAGCAAGAAAGCCATCAAAAGAAACATTCACATTACGCAGTTCAAGCAAATGAGCGCTCATGGCTGAACCTCATCGATCCCTGAATTTTGAAGCTTGGGATAAGTTGATATAGGCTTAGACCAGCCAAGGCGAGTAAGCAGGTTGCGGACTCCACCATTCTGAAGCCAGCCTATAACGCCTTCAGGCAATGCACAGACCACAACAATAAATAAGCCCCCCTGAATAAATAGCCATGTTTCGGGAAATGCTTCACTCACTAAGCTTTTCGCATAATTAATAAATACAGCTCCAAGAATGGCGCCTAGCAAAGTGCCTCTACCGCCAACTGCGACCCAAATAACCATTTCAATGGAGAAAGGGATTGTCATATACTGAGGAGAAACAATACCTGATTGAACAGTATACAAAGCCCCCCCAATGCCGGCTAAACCTCCGGCAATTGCAAATACTATTGTTTTAAATAGTGTGGGATTAAATCCCGTAAAGCGTAGCCGTGGTTCGTCATCCCTTATGGCAATTAAAACGTTTCCAAATCTCCCTCTAACAACCCAACGCAATAAAAACCAACTAAGAATCACTAAAAGACAAGTTAACCAGAAGAACGATCTCTGCATATTTGCAGAACCAACCATTTGGCCAAATAACTGGCTTACATCGGTCTTAAGGCCGTTAGTACCATTTATAAGTTTTTGTTGGCCATTAAAAAAGTTAAAAAAGACTAGGAGAGAAGCCTGGGTAAGAATTGAAAAATAAACACCTTTTATCCGATTTCGAAAGACTAGATTTCCTAGAAGGCCCGCTAATAAAGCTGGAATTAGCCATATGGCGATTAGTGTAAAGATAGGCGAATAAAATGGTTCCCAAAATCCTGGAAGCTCTTGCACTCCATATAAGCCAAAAAATTCAGGAATTCCATTTATTTCATTTGCAGAACTTGTAAGTTGCAAATACATGGCGGCAGCATAACCACCTATGGCAAAGAAGATTCCTTGCCCCAAACTCAGCAAACCAGTAAAACCCCATATCAGGTCTATCCCTAAAGCAACAATAGCCAGAGATAAAAATCTACCAAGCAAATTTAATCTAAATACAGGCAGAACAGATGGGGCAGCAAAGATGGCTGCAAATATCAGAACCCATATCAGTAAGAGCGCCCAACGGGGAAGAGTAGATGCTTTGAAGATCATTGCTTAAGCCTCCACAGTGCGACCCTTAAGTGGGAATAGCCCACCAGGACGAAATTGCAGAAAAATAACGATCAATGCAAATATCATTACCTGAGCCATGCTGGTTGTAGCGAAGAAATCTACAGTAGCTGCTAATGGACTAGGCATATTGGGCCATAAAGACAGGAGTCGGCCGGCGCCAATTAGATCTGTTAGCAATCCAATGGAAAAGGAGGCTAATATAGTTCCAAATAAATTACCAACCCCACCCAGAACAACCACCATAAAACAGCCAACTATATAAGAACTGCCAACATTTGGCCCAACTGAACCCAATAAAGACACAGCTACTCCAGCGACCCCAGCCAAGCCAGATCCAATGCCAAAAGTAAGTACATCAACGGTATCAGTTGGTATTCCTAGACAATCACTCATGGACCTATTTTGAGTGACAGCTCGAATACGCATACCCCAAATACTGCGATTTAAAAACCACAGCACAGCTAACACAGCTAAGATTGTCATAGCAATAATGACTAATCTAGGGACCGGGAAAGTAAGATTCATCCACTCAAGGCCACCCCTCATCCATTTTGGGGCCGTTACATCAACATTGCGCGAGTTTGCACGTGAAATAGTACTAATCTGAGAGGCTAAACCTCCCGATAGCAGAATACCAAATATTGCAGACCCAAACCAGCCTACGGCCCTAAATAACTGAGAAGATGGGCCATCTAATAGTTTCTTGGGCAGCAGAAATGGAAAACTAAACCCCACAAGCAATGCAAAAATGATGCCAGAAGCATAAGCTAACGGCACACTTCGCACAAATTGCTGCAAAATTAAGCTTACACCCCAGGTCGCCAGTAGAGTCTCCAGAGGATTGCCATAGAGGCGCCGGATCACCGTACGTTCGAGCAAAATACCCACGACCCCACTCACAACAAACGCCAGAGGTATGGCTACTAAAATATATGCCCAGTAAATCGATTGTAGTGCTGGTAGCTTGAAAATTAGCTGCACCACGTAAGTGGTGTAAGCGCCTAGCATGATTAGCTCGCCATGGGCTAGGTTTATCACACCCATAAGGCCAAAAACGATAGCCAGCCCAAGGGCAGCAACCATCAGCACTGAGCCGATAGCCACTCCATTGAATAAACTTTCAAAAAAAAGTTCCACAAGAATCAGATAGGAAACCTAAAACAAAAGGGGGGCACTTTGCAGCGCCACCCCTTGCTAGCTACTAAAGAAAGAGTAACTAGAAATCAGAGCTTGTACTTGCCGCCTTTTTTGGGATCAGTCCAGTCGCAAGAGTAACCCTTGGAGTCTGGGTGAATCTGGTTCCATGCCTGAGGAGCAACGGGTCCATCACTTTCCTCCAGGATCTTGAACTGGCCATCTGCAGTTATCTGACCAATACGGACAGTTTGTGACAAGTGATGGTTTGGCATTACCTTTACAGGCCCCTGTGGCCCTGCAAACTCTATGCCAACCAAGGCTTCGCGAACTTTGTCGTTGTCAAAGCTATTAGCCTTTTCAACTGCAGCCTTCCAAAGATAAACCATGTTGTACGCCGACTCTTGAGGGTCAGCAACCTTGCGGTCAGCACCATATTTGGCCTGGAAATCTGACGCAAACTTCTTAGAAGCTGGTGAATCAATAGACATCATATAGTTCCAGGCGCCGTAATGGCCCTCTAAGAACTCTGATCCAATAGTGCTGATTTCTTCTTCAGCAATTGAATAATTCATCACATAATAGCCTTTGGCTGGTGTGATGCCAGCATCCTGAATTTGCTTAAAGAAAGCAACGTTTTGGTCGCCGTTCAAGGTATTTACGATGACTCCACCATCGGGAAGAGCTTTCTTGATTTTAGCAATAATCGGAGCAACCTCAGTATTGCCCAAAGGCAGGTAGTCTTCGCCTACAACCTTGCCACCAAGCTGAGCAACCTGGGACTTTGTGATGGTATTTGAAGTCCGGGGGAACACATAATCAGATCCCACTAGGAAGAAGGGCTTGCCAGCGGCAGGCGACTTCTTGAACATGAACTCTGTTGCAGGTTCAGACTGCTGATTAGGAGTGGCTCCTGTATAGAAGATATTGTTTGAACATTCCTGACCCTCATACTGAATAGGGTAATAAAGGAAAGCATCCTTGGACTCATAAACAGGAAGCATTGCCTTACGGCTAGCAGAAGTCCAACCACCAAAAACAACAGGAACCTTGTCCTGATCGATTAATTTTTTAGATTTCTCAGCAAATGTTGGCCAATCGGAAGCTCCGTCTTCAACGATGTACTCGATCTTGTACTTCTTACCGTCAACGGTGACGCCTCCGGCTGCATTGATCTCATCAATGGCCATTTTCTCAGTATCCACAAGTGTGGATTCTGAAATTGCCATGGTGCCAGTTAGGGAATGCAAGATTCCTACTTTCACAGTGTCGTCAAACTCGACGGCTTGATCACCAGAGCCACAAGAGGCTAATGAAAAGGCAACAAGAGAAAAAGCTGCACCACTGACAACGCGGCGGATTTGAATCGGAAGCATACGTAAGTTTTTCAGGCTGATTGAACGTATAGATCTGCAAGTACCCTGCCTGTGACCAAAGCTACACAATGCTCAGCTTGGTAGCTGTTGCAACAAAAATGCTTCAACATTTTCAACCCCTTGGCCATTTCGAATGTTCGTAAAGCACCATGGGCGTCCCTGACGCATCCGCTCGGTATCGGCTGCCATCACTTCAAGACTTGCTCCAACCATGGAAGCCAGGTCAATCTTGTTGATCACCAGCAAGTCGGAACGAGTAATGCCCGGCCCGCCCTTGCGCGGGATCTTGTCACCGGCAGCCACGTCGATCACATAAATGCAGAGATCCACTAGCTCGGGGCTAAAGCTGGCGGCCAGGTTGTCGCCGCCGCTCTCCACCAGCACAAGATCTAGATCGGGGAAGGCCGCCTCCAGATCGGCCACCGCCGCTCGATTAATTGAACAGTCTTCACGGATCGCGGTGTGGGGGCAGCCGCCAGTTTCGACACCGCGAATGCGCTCGGGATCCAGTGCCCCAACTCGAGTCAGGAACTGGGCGTCTTCCTGGGTGTAGATGTCATTGGTGACAACCGCCAGCTGCAGGCGATAGCGCAACCGCCGGCACAAGGCCTCAACCAGGGCCGTTTTGCCCGAGCCCACCGGCCCAGCTACGCCAACCCGCAGCTTGCTCATCCGATCCGCTCAACTGCGAAACAGCCTGGAGTACAGCTCAGCGTGGCGCAACTGGGCCAAGCCCGCACCCACGCCACTGCTCCAGAGCTGATCGGGATCGGCAGCGGCCAGTTCCAATGCCCGCTCAGCGATCAAAGGCGCCAGGCCCAACTGCAGGCGCTGGGCCTCTGTGGGTCCAAGAGGCACCAGCCGCAATGACGCACTCAGCTGGCTTGCAACCCAGGCATACAAGTAAGCCTCTACCAGCTCTGTGGCGACAATCTCCAGGGCACGGCCAGCCAGGGCGAAGGCTGCCGGCCAGGCCAGGTCTAAGGCCGGCGGATTGAAACCCAGATCAGCCAGCAGACCCAGCAGCGACGCACCCATCTGACGCTGCTGGGCGCGCACCTCGGCCGCCTCTCGCAGGGCAAGCAACCAACTGTCGCGTTCGCGCAATTCGGCTGCCTCAGCCACAAGCAAGCCCGGCAGGCTCGCCGCCTCCAGCGCCAGCGCACCTCTGTGCAATTCAGCCTCCAGCCAGGTTCTCACCCCAGCCCCGTCCAGCAATAGCCCTCGCTGCACCAGCACCTCCAATCCCTCTGAATAACTGAACGCCCCCACCGGCAGCGCCGGGCTGATCAATTGAAACAACCGCAACCGGCTAGTTGTCATGGCTGTGGCCATAGGCACCGGACTCGGGCTGAAAGGGCGCTTGCAGCTGATCCACCTGCAGGCCGCGATGCTCCAGCAAGTGGGCCAGCACGGAATCAGCGAGCAGGCGCAGTTCACCAGCCCTAATCTCCATAGCCACGTGTCGATTGCCGAGGTGATAAGTGGCCTGGAGCAGGGCCAGGGGATCGGCGCTACGCACCTGCATCAGCTCCTCCACCGCCGCCCGCACCTGCACGAGCGGTTCGGCAGGCGTGGCGGCCAGCCACTCACCGGGCTCCAGGGCTGACCCCCGGGGGAGCTGCAGCAATACCTGCCTGCCACAGGCAGTACAACGCAACCCCCGCAGCTGGGTGCGCTCCGCTGCCGAAAGTTCCAGCACCAGGGCAGGAATGGCCCCCGGGCCGGCGGCCAGCCCGCGCTCACGCAGCACCAACGGCTGGTCAGCAGGCTCGGAGCTGGCCATCGCCGGGTGCACCATGGTCTTTAAACAGCATGCCTGGTGAATCATCCCAACACCATTGCGGCAGGTCGCTGGCACGGCTCAGCTGAGCTGGAGTTCACAGCCCGGCAGGGCCCTCCGGGGGAGGCGCCGGTCACGGTGCACCAGGGCTGGGCCACCTCCCCTCTGAAATTGCAACGGGCCTACCCCCAAGCAGACGGCCGCTGCGAATTGCCCCTTCTGCACACCGCCGGTGGTCTGGTTGGGGGCGACCAACTCACGCTGCGGGTCCACCTCGCCCCAGGCAGCCAAGCCCTGCTCACCAGCGCGGCAGCTCAAAAGGTTTACGGCACGGTAGGCCGCTCCCGATTGATGCCCCAGGGCCAGTGGGCCCAGCAGAATTTGCACTTCAGCCTCGAAGCCGGCAGCGACCTGGAATGGATGCCGCAGGAGCTAGTGCTTTTTGCCGGCGGACTACTGGAGCAGAACATCACGGTGGAGCTGGCAGCGGGGGCCAGCTGGCTTGGCATGGACGTCGTACGGCTCGGGCGCAGCGCCGCCGGCGAGACCCTGGGCCAGGGCTGCTGGCGCTCACGGCTGCAGGTTTGCCGCCTCGGCCCCGAAGGTCGCCGCTGGGAGCTAGTGGATCCCCTGGAAATCAGGGGCGCCAGCCTCGCAACTGAGCACGGCATGGCGGGCCAGCCTGTGCTGGGATCGCTTGTGTGGGCAGCCCCGCAGCCCCTAATGGCCGCTGCCCTGGCCCAGCTGCTGACCAACTGCCGCAGCGACCGCCAGGGCCTGGAGGGTCACATGGCCTGCGGCGCCCTAGACCAGGGCCTGATTGCCCGCTACCGGGGCCCTTCCAGTCAGGCGGCCCGGTTTTGGTTCACCAGGGTATGGGCACGGATCCGTGCCGCACGTGGCCTCACCGCCCCAGAACTGCCGCGGGTGTGGCCCTTCCAGGAACAACCCTTGGGTTCAGGCTGAACGGGTCAAAACACCCCAGTACTGCCAAAATTGCTAAATGCACCTCACCCCTCAGGAAAAGGACAAGCTGCTGATCGTCACCGCCGCTCTCCTGGCTGAGAGGCGACTCAACCGTGGCCTGCGCCTCAACCACCCTGAAGCGGTGGCCTGGCTCAGCTTTCAAGTGATAGAAGGCGCCCGTGACGGCAAGACCGTTGCCGCCCTAATGGCTGAGGGAAGCACCTGGCTGAGCCGTGAACAAGTGATGGAGGGGGTTGCGGAGCTAGTGAGTGAGGTGCAGATCGAGGCGATGTTTCTTGACGGCACCAAGCTTGTGACCCTGCACGACCCGATCCGCTGATCGCCGCCCCACATCCCCAATCCGCCATGCCTCCCCTAATCCCTGGTGAACTACTGCCCGAACCCGGCGAGATTGTGCTGAACGCCGGCCGGCCCGTGACAACGCTGCTAGTGGCTAACAGCGGTGACCGGCCCGTGCAGGTGGGCTCCCACTTCCATTTTCACGAAGCCAACAGCGCACTCAAATTTGACCGCGACGCCGCCCGCGGCCTGAGGCTCGACATCCCCGCCGGCACTGCTATCCGTTTCGAGCCGGGCGACAGCCGCGAGGTGCAGCTAGTGCCCTTCGCCGGCGAGCGCCGCGTTTTTGGCTTCAACGGATTGGTCAACGGACCGCTCGATTAACGCCCATCCCGGCAACCCCACCCCATGCCATACCGCATCTCCCGCCGCGCCTACGCCGAGACCTACGGCCCCACCACTGGCGATCGGCTGCGCTTAGCCGATACCGAACTATTTCTGGAGGTGGAGAAGGATTTCACCTTCTACGGCGATGAAGTGAAGTTTGGCGGCGGCAAGGTGATCCGCGACGGCATGGGCCAGAGCCAAACGACCCGCAGTCAGGGCGCCGTGGACACAGTGATCACCAACGCCCTAATCCTGGATTGGTGGGGGATCGTCAAGGCTGACATCGGCCTGCGCGACGGCCGCATCTGCGCCATCGGCAAAGCGGGCAACCCCGACACCCAAGCGGGC
>JAQCGH010000044.1 GCA_027620015.1 Cyanobacteriota bacterium | reverse complement strand
CAGTGGTAGAGCACTCCCTTGGTAAGGGAGAGGTCACGAGTTCAAATCTCGTCAAGGGCTTGCAACAAATGGAGCCGGCACCGCTCCTCAAGCAAAATGACTGACCGGCTGCATCCTGGTTGACCATGCGCTGCCTGATCGTGGAAGACCAAACCATGTTCCTGCAGCTGCTTTGCAAAATGCTGCAGGGGCTGCCAGGTTTGGAGGTGGTGGGTACCGCCACAAATTGCCACGATGCCTTTGAAGCCTGCCGCAAACTCCGCCCTGATTCTTTAATCCTCGACCTGGCTCTGCCCGATGGAGATGGTCTGAGGGTTGCCCGCTTCCTACAGCTGCTCCAACCCGAGGCGAAGGCTCTTGTGCTCTCGGCCCAAGCAAGCATCTTTGTGTGCCCGGAAGAGCTAGAAGCGATGGTGGTGGCAGTGGTGGATAAAACCTCCACCTACGAAACCCTGCGCGACTTAATCAGCGCCGTCCTGATTCAAGAGATGCCCCTGGACGCAGAAGCAAAGGGGGCAGTAGGCACTCTCACCCCACGCCAGCAAGAAATTTATAACCTGATTGGCCAAGGCTTCAGCAATAAGGCGATCGCCCACGCCACCGGGCTGGCAGTTGCCACGGTGGAAACCCACCGCAAGGCCATTGCTCGCCGCCTCAACTGCAGCGGAGCTGAGTTGGTGCGTCGGGCAGCCCTGGATCTGGGCCCGGTGCCATGAGGGGGAGGGGGCTGCGCAACCGAATCGTCTGGGCGACGACTCTGCAGCTGCTGATGGTGAGTGGGGCGGTGGGCGGCTTGGCCTATTTCAGCGGCCAACGTAGTGGCTTTGGCCTGGCCGAGGCTTACCGCCAGCAAGACGCCATCACCGACCTTTCGGAGCAGCTCTCGGGCCGGCTGGCGGCACCGCAGCTGATCAACAGCCTCAACGTGCTCGCCATCCAGCAGGGCCAGCTCTCCTTAAACGACTTCGACGTCATGGGGCAGCGCTTCTGGGCTCAGATGCAGCTCTTCCCCGTGGGCTACATCAACTACGGCAGCGCTCAAGGGGAATTTCTTGGGGTGGAAAGGCTCGACAGCGGCGCCTTTGTGATCAACGAAGACGCTTTCGCCAGCTCCCTCGGCAAGGGCACGATGGGCGTCTACGCCATGGGAGCAAAGGGACAACGGGGCGCCCTGTTGGAGTCAATTCCTGGAATGACCATCGGCCATGAGGAGGCCTGGTACCTGGAAACGGTGAAGGCCGGCAAGGCCACCTGGAGCTCGATCTACCAGTGGGAAGACAAGCCCGAGGTGCTGGCGATTTCCTTCAATCAACCCCTCTACGGCCCTGGGCGCCAACTGCTCGGCGTCATCGGCGTCGACTTCGTACTCAGCCAGCTCAACACCTGGCTTGCGGAAGTTTGGAAAGACAAAAATGGATTTGCCCTGATCGTGGAAAGAAACGGCGCGGTCGTGGCCAGCTCCCGGCCTAACCTGCCCAGCACAGGCACGGACTCCACAACCAAACGCGTGCGGCTGGACCAACTGCCCGATCCCCTGGTGCAGGTCACCAACCGCCGCCTGCAGGAGCTGGGTGGCCTCGCTGCCCCCAGCTCCCTAGCCAGCACCCAGACCGTGCAATACAGGGGCAACACCTACCTGGTAGGCCTCCATTCCTGGGGCCAGGCGGAGAAGCTCGACTGGCTGCTGATCACAGCCCTGCGCTCAGATCAGATCGTGCAGGCCAGTCAGCGCCATGCCCTGATCGCCCTGCTGCTGAGCCTGGGGGCGGTAGCCACCGCGGTGGTGGTGACGATCCAGATGAGCGACTGGCTGCTGGCGCCGCTGGAGCTGCTGCGCCGGCGCTGCCAGAGCGCCTCCGAGCAGGTGGGCCAGTGGGATGCAAATCTTGTATTTGAAGCAGGGCTGCCCAAGGGCAGCGCCAGAGAAATAGAGGCCGTTTCCCAGGCGTTCGGAGCCCTGGTGGAGCGGCTAACCCAGGCCCAGCGACAACTCGCTGAAGCCATCGAGCGGGAGCGACTCAAGGACGCCCAGACCGTGTTGGTGCTGGAAGACAAGCTCAAAAGCAGCCTGCAGGCCGCAGCCGTGGCCCACGAAATCAACCTGCCCCTCAGCACCCTGCTGCTTAACAGCAAATTGCTGCTGGACCAGCATGAAGTTTCCCTATCCGCCACGGTGAATGAGCATCTCCAGGCGATCGCCAGCAACGCCGATGAGGTCGTAACGACGATTGAAAAGATGCGCACCTTGCTGCGCAACGTGCAGACCCATCACCGACTACTCAACCTGGCCAACGTGGCCCGTAGCGCCCTGCTCTACTCAGGCCCGAGCCTCAAAGCCGCAGGCATCACGGTGGAACGCGAGGGCCTCGAAACCAGCCAGGCGGTAATCGGGGACGCGCCCCAGATCCAGATAGCCGTGGTCAATCTGCTGCGCAATGCCCTTGAAGCGCTGGAAACAGCAGGCCCTGCCGCAGCCACCCCCGCCACCATTGCGGTGCGGCTGCAAAGCGAAGGCGACGCGGTTGTGCTCAGCGTGGCCGACAACGGCCCGGGGTTCCAGACACCGCAAACGGCCGTAACCCCACTGGAAACCAGCAAAGCCAATGGCAGTGGCCTGGGCTTATTCGTGGTGCAGACCACCATGGAAAACCATCGCGGCTCCCTGGCCATTGGCCGCTCCATCCTGGGCGGCGCCGAAGTGCGACTGATTTTTCCCGCCGCTCCTGCCCTGCCAATTACCCAATAGGTGGTAGGGAGTATAGGTGGACTCGCATAAATCCGTACTTTCTGCATTCACAGGCAGATCAAAGTGCGCGACGTTCTTTTAGATGGATTGCCAGTTTTGGATCTGCTTGAGATCACTGCCAGCACTTCTGTCGTGGCCGCCCTGACCCACTGCGACCAAAGCTCTGTTTCGCGCCTGCACCGCAAAGTCAGCGATCAGCTCGGCCTGGATTTCCGCAAAACCAACGGCCACTACCGGGCCCACGCCAACCACGCCGTTTTGGGCGCCCTTCGGCAAGCCACCCAGCTGCTGCGCCTTAGCAATGGCCAACTGCAGCTCCAATGGCATGGCAAACCCCGATATGTCCAGGATCTCCAATCGATCGGAGGGCGCGCCCTTGAGCTGGTGCGCGAGCGGATACTGGATTTGGCCGTGGTCAACGGCCTCGAGGTCCTTCCTTCAGGATGGGAGGACAGCCGCAAACCCTTTGCCTTCGGCGATCTAACTGCCATTGGTCTAGTTCGTTACCCACTCCAGCCCAGCTGCAAGGGCACCAACCTTGAAGCAGTTGTGCTGCGCAGTGAGCATATTGAGCAGCCTGCCGTGCAG
Organism: Cyanobacteriota bacterium; assembly: GCA_027620015.1. GTDB lineage: Bacteria > Cyanobacteriota > Cyanobacteriia > PCC-6307 > Cyanobiaceae > Cyanobium_A. Next base: position 8,838 of record JAQCGH010000044.1, on the reverse strand, counting down.
GCTTGGATCACCCAAATCCGCACCATTTACCAGCGGGAGTACGCGAAATTGCCCGAGCTGGCTTGGCTCTGAGCAGCCGAAGCCTCATCCAATTTGCCAGCTTGGGGTGATATGCAGCCCGTCTATTGACCTCCGCCCCAACCGCCACCCCGCTGCTTGCCACGCCGATTGCGGCGATGCGGGCACCCGTAAGTACGGGCCTCACCCGCAGCTTGGCCTGGCGGCTGGAGCAGCTAGATCGCCTGGAAGGCCTGTTGCGCGATCAGGAGGCGGCAGTGCTCGAAGCCTTGGCGGCCGACTTAGGCAAACCGCCCCTCGAGGCCACCTTTGAGCTGATAGCGGTGCGTCAGGAGCTGACCCTCACCCGGCGCCAGCTAAAGCGCTGGATGGCACCGCGGCCGATTGGGCTGGATCTGGCCCTGCGGCCCGGCCAGGCCTGGGTGCAAACTGAACCCCTGGGCTGCGTGTTGATCATCGGCCCCTGGAACTACCCATTCCATCTCTGCCTGCACCCGCTCGTGAGCGCCCTGGCAGCGGGCAACTCGGCCGTGCTCAAGCCCTCAGAACATGCGCCCCACATCTCCGCACTCCTGGCCCGCTGCCTACCCCTGGCCTTCCCAGCCGAGGTGGTGCAGGTGGTCACCGGCGATGGGGCCGTGGCAGCCGTGCTGCTAAAGCAGAAGTTTGACCACATCTTTTTCACTGGCGGTGGCCGGGTGGGCCGGCTGGTGATGGCCGCCGCCGCCCGCCATCTCACCCCCGTGACCCTAGAGCTGGGCGGCAAGAGTCCTGCGATCGTGCTTGCCGATGCCGACATCGCCACCAGCGCCAAGCGCCTGGCCTGGGGCAAGGGTCTCAATGCTGGTCAAACCTGCATCGCTCCAGACCACCTGCTGGTGCAACCAGCAGTGCGGGAAGCGCTAGTAGCAGCTATCGCCGCCGAATGGCAGCGCTTCTACGGCAGCGATCCCCTGGCCAGCGAGGACATGGGCTGCATTGTCAATGAAGCTCAGTTCCAGCGGCTGGAGGCCCTGCTGGCGGGCGCCCGCAGCCGCGGGCAGGTGCTGGCGGGGGGTCGCTGCGATCCCAGCCGCCGGCGTATCGAACCCACCTTGGTAGCGATCGAATCCGGCGAAGATCCACTGATGCAGGAGGAGCTGTTTGGCCCAATCCTGCCCGTGCTGGCAGTAGCCAACCTGGAAGCGGCCCTGGCCGAGGTGAGGGCGAGGCCCAAGCCTCTTGCCCTCTATTTATTTAGCCGCGATCGAGCCGCCCAGCAGCGCACCCTGGACACCACCAGCTCCGGTGGCGTCTGCTTCAACGATGTGGTGATGCAGGCGGGTGCAGCGGCCCTGCCCTTAGGCGGCGTCGGCGAAAGTGGCATGGGCAGTTACCACGGCGAAGCTGGCTTTCTCACCTTTTCGCACCGGCGCACGGTTCTGCGGCGACCCTTCTGGCTGGATCTGCCCTTCCGCTACCCCCCCTATGCAGGCAAATTGGCCCTGGTGAAACGGCTGCTGGGCTAACTGGGGCACGGCAATCAGAACCTTTGATGCGCCGAAGGCGATCGGGGCACTGGATGGGACTAGGCATCTCCATTAACGTTCAGCTACCTATGCGTGGTGCCGATGCGTCGCTCCCTTGCCGCCCTGGCCCTAGCTGTGGTGTTGCCCTTCCCGGGTCTGGCCCCTGCCGCAGCCCTGGCAAACGTGGTGGTGAAGCCAGGCGAAACCCTCTCGGAAATTGCCGACCGCCACGGCGTCAGCCTCACGCGACTGATGCAGGCCAATGGCATCAGCAACCCAAACGTGATCTCTGCTGGCCAGAGCCTGCGCCTGCCAGGTGGCAGTGCCAGTGGGAGCTCTCGGGGCGGCAGTATCACCGTCCAACCTGGAGACACCCTCTCCGACATCGCCGATCGCCAGGGGGTCAGCCTCAACCAGTTGATGCAAGCCAACGGCATCACCAACCCCAACATTGTGGTGGCAGGCCAGAAGCTGGTACTGCCTGGATCTCGCCGGGCAACGGCGGCCGCCGCTCCCCGAGCTCTGCCCACCGCCCCTTACACGGTGAAAAGCGGTGAAACCCTTTCAGAAATCGCCGATCGCTTCGGCACCAGCACCGAGCGACTGATCCAGTTAAACGGGATCAGCAATCCAAATCTGTTGGTGGCGGGAACACGCCTGGCCATCCCTGGTCGTCCGTCCTCATCGGCCGCCCCCCGCAACGCCAAGGAACACGTTGTGCGCAGCGGCGAGAGCCTCTTCAGCATCGCCGGCAGCTACGGGCTGCCGGTTGAGCGGCTGGTTGCCATCAACAAAATCGACAACCCCGATCTGGTGGTGTCCGGCACCCGCCTGAAACTGCAGGCCCCCCCTGCGGTAAAAGGCACTCCAAAGCCAGCTGCCCAAGCCAAAACCCAGGCCAAACCCAAGCCCAAGCCTGTGGCAACGGCGGTGGCAACGCCAGTGGCCGTGAAAACGCCAACCCCCAAACCCACTCCCCAGCCCACACCCAGCGCTCAAAAGACCACACAACAACCTGTTGAGCAGCCTGTTCAACAAGCTGTTGAACCAAAAATCCAACCCACTCCCAAGCCCTCACCTGTCGTTGCCACGCCGATTGCCAAAGCCTCAACCACTCCGACTACAGCAACCACCTCTCCCGCGAGCCGGCCGAGCACTGGCAGCAAGCCCAGCAGCAGCAAGCCTCAAGGGCCCGACTGGCGCAGCTACGGCCCCCTGCAGGTGGACTGGGCCAACTGGCAACCCATGGGGGGCAGTTTTGTAGCTCCAACCCTCAATAGCGATGGCAAGCCCGTTTATCTAGCGGTCAACTGCGGAGCCCGCAAGCTCAATGCCACCAGCCAATCAGGCCAATGGAAGAGCTGGGATGCACCCCAGAGCGACTTTGAGGAGCAGCTAATCAGCGATATATGTAAGGCCCGCGCCAGCTAATCCAGCCAGCAAGCCCACCTCCACCCATCAGGCAGCCCAGTGAAGTGGCCAGGGCTCTCTCACGTAGCGCCGGCCAGAGGCGCGCAGATAGAGCCGCTGGGCGCCGTCATCGCTTTCGCTGAGCAATTCCTCCTGGGCCAGCCGCCGCAGCAGCCACCCCCAGCTGGCTTCTTGCTGCTGTCGCTGCTCGGCAGACACGGCAGATGCGAGTCCCTCAGCCAGATTGCGAAGATCACGGCCGGGACGAAGCTCCAGCACCTCCAAAGCCTGGCGCGCCTCAACAGACCAATCTCGACGCTCACGGGGACTGCGGCAGTTGTCGCAGCGGCCACAGGCAGCCGCCAATTCCCCTACCGCCAGGAGCAGCGCTTGCTCTCTGCAGCCCTCACCCTCTGCCACCGCTTCCATACGCCGCAATTGTTGCTGGGCTAACTCCAGCCGTTGCTGGTCCTGCTGGCGCTGGGCCCCCACCCCCCGAATGGCCCAGCCCAGGCTGGTGCGATCAGCAGGGTCGTAGAGCACCAGGCAGCGGGCAAGTTCCCCATCCCGGCCAGCCCGGCCCGATTCCTGCAGATACCCCTCCGGACTAGCCGGCAGGTCCAGGTGGAGCACTAGTCCTACATCCGGTCGATCCACTCCCATGCCGAAGGCCACGGTCGCCACCAGCACCGGCCTCGGCTGAAGCTGAAAATGCTCCAGGGCTAGCTGACGGCTTTCAGGGTCCATTCCGGCGTGATACGCAATCGCCTCCACCCCGACCCCTGTCAGCCGGGCCGCCCATTGCTCCACCGAGCGGCGAGTGCGCGCATAAATCAGCACGGCGCCCCTTGATGCCCCCAACTCCGTCAGTACTAGCGGCAGAGGGTCTGACGGGCGTATCTGCATGCCATACACCAGGTTGGTGCGGCGTGCCGAACGCACCTGGATCAGCGGTCGCCGCAGCTTCAGCAAGCGAATGATGTCGGCCCGCACCTGGGGGGCTGCAGTGGCACTGAGCGCCACTAATGGCACCCCGGGGCACTGGGCCCGCAATTGGCCTAGGCGGCGGTAGTCGGGGCGAAAATCATGGCCCCAGGCGCTGATGCAGTGAGCCTCGTCCACGGCAAGCGCCACCAGCTGACCGCTCTCCAGCACCTCTTCGAGCAGCTGACGGGTGGCTTCCCCCTGCAGCCGCTCCGGAGCCAAATACAACAGCCGCAGCCTTTGATCGCGCAGCTGCTTCAGCAGCTGACGGCGCTCCGGCAAGGCCAGCCCGCCATGAAGGCAGGCTGCCGGGATGCCTCGGCGCTTCAGCTGACTCACCTGGTCTTGCATCAGGGCAACCAGCGGTGAAATCACCAGCACCAGCCCACCACGGACCAAGGCAGGCAGCTGATAGCAAAGCGACTTACCACCGCCAGTGGGTAACACCGCCAGGCAGTCCTGGCCAGCTAACAGGGCCTCCGCCACCGGCCGCTGACCTGGACGAAACTCAGACCAACCGAAATGGCGCTCCAGGGCCAGCGCCAGGGGATCAGCACGGCCAGAAGGCAATTGGGCCCTACCCGTAGTGCCCACCGACCATAGCTGCCACCAGATGCGGTGTTAGGGGCGCGTCACGGCAGGGGTGGTGGCAGCTGCTCCGGCGACTCCTCCACGAGTTGCAAGCGCACCCGCTTGCCCCCCGCCAGCTCCCCCAGGGAAACCCGCAGAGTGCTGCCGCTGAGCGATTGCAAGGCGGTGAGCAGTTCGCGCAGGTGGGGTGTGCTGCTGCCGCTCTCCACCCAGAGGCGCTCCTGCAGGCCCCCGAGCCTCCGCCAGCTTGTGTGCAGCTTCAGCACGGCACTCTCAAGAGCCTGAGCCTGGCCCACCGCATCTGCCAGCAAACCCAGGGCATCGAGTCGTTGAGCCTCCTGCAACGCCTTCTCGAAATCAAGCTCACCCTGCTGAAAAGCCCGCACCGCCAGTGCTGCCTCCGCCGCCTTATTCAACCAACGCGCCGTGCAGGTCACCTCCTTGACTCGCTCCAACTCCGGCTCCTCGCGCAACACCTTGCGCAGGTCCTCCTGCTGGACTTCGGGCAACTTGGCAAGCTCTCTCACCAGGGGAGCCACTGCCCTCGGAGGGAGGAGATTGTCAGCTGTGCGTTGGCGGATCTCCTCGGGCAAGAGGGGGCTGGTAGCCGCGGTGAACTCATCACTAAGACGACGCACTTGCTTGCGAGTGATCTGTTGCCCCTCATTGGCCGCCTCACTGATCATCTGTTGCACCTCAGGATCGGCTTGAGCCGTCTCCAGAAAGGCCCGCTTCGAAAAATTATTGACACTGGTCTGCTCGAGCAGACCGCCACCCACCAAGCTCTCAGCCGACTCAGCCAGCTGTATGAGGGTGTAGGCCCGAGTCTTGCTGATCTCCCGCTCGCGCAGCCACTGCAGGAAGCCGGCACCTCGCCCTTCGCCGCCACGCTTTTCCCGGTCCCGCACCGCTGCCAAGATCCGCCCACGCCAAATTTCGGTCTGCAGGTCAAAGCGGTCGCAGACGGCCCAGGCTTCCTCAAGCCTGGCCAGAAATTCCATCGTGCTGATGGTGTCGCTGTCGGGGTCGGGCAGCTCGAGATTGAGCACCGGCGGCGCCTGCACCTCCATCTGGTCCATGGCCATGGGAAGGGACAGGCTGCTGTACTGCCGATGGTGCCATGGGCAGTCGAGGTCCCGCCAAGGGCGACGAATAGTGACGCCCTTGGTGAAGCCCACCTCCTGCGCGGGTATCTTCGCTTTCGCAGCCACCCGATCTACAACGCAGCGATGGCAATCTCCCGCGGCGACAAAGTGCGCATCAAGCGTCCCGAGTCTTACTGGTTCAACGAAGTCGGCACCGTCGCTTCGATAGACACTTCTGGCATCCGCTACCCAGTGGTGGTTCGCTTTGAGAAGGTGAACTACAACGGCTACAGCGGCTCTGAAGGTGGCATCAACACCAACAACTTCGCCGAGAGCGAACTCCTCAAAGCCTGAACCACTTCAGCCTCTTGGGAGCCAAGTTCCGGGAAACCTTCCTGGCCTCTATGAAGCCCGTGCAACTTTTGGTTGCACGGGCATTTTGCTGAGCAAGCGCGTAAGCCAATGCCGGAATTACCCGAAGTTGAAACCGTGCGACGGGGTCTCGAGCAGCAGACCAAGGGTTTTGAGATCAGCAGGGTTGAGGTGCACCGTGCGCGAGCCATAGCCAGCCCAGCCAACCCCGCCGCATTCGCGGCAGCCTTATGCGGTTGTCGAGTTGGCACCTGGTCGCGACGCGGCAAATATCTAATGAGCCAGCTCAGTCGAGAAGGTAAAGAAGCTGGCAGCTGGGGCGTGCATTTACGCATGACCGGCCAGTTCCTTTGGCTGGAAACTCCGAAAGCGGCCTGCTCCCACACCCGAGTGCAACTGTTTGCTGCCAGCAATCAGGAGCTGCGATTCGTCGACACCCGCAGCTTCGGCCAGATGTGGTGGGTACCCCCCGGCCAACCGTTGGACTCGGTAATGACGGGCTTGGGGCGGTTGGGTCCCGAACCCTTCAACCCAGCCTTCAACGCGGCCTACCTAGCCGAAAAGCTGAAGGGCTCGAGGCGGCCAATCAAAAATGCCCTATTAGATCAAGCACTGGTAGCAGGGGTGGGCAACATCTACGCAGATGAGTCCCTTTTTGCTGCAGGCATTCGGCCCGCCACCGCAAGCGGCAAACTTGATCTTTCGCAGCTAGAAAGGCTCCGCACAGCTTTAGTGGAGGTGCTTGAAACCAGCATCGGCGCCGGTGGTACAACTTTCAGCGACTTTCGCGATCTCGCGGGCAAAAACGGCAATTACGGCGGAGTTGCCTGGGTCTACAGGCGTGGAGGTGAAAGCTGCCGCCGTTGCCACACCCCGATCCAACGCGACAAACTCGGCGGGCGCAGCAGTCACTGGTGTCCAAACTGCCAGCATTGAACCAGCCGCAAGCTTGTGTGGAAACCGCCGCCACTAACCCTTCAGAAATAGCGCATCAGCTCAGCGCGTTGATTACAGCTATTCATCGCCGCGGTTGGTGCGATGGCACAGGAGGCAACTTCAGCTGCGTTCTGCGGCGACATCCGCTGGAGTTGCTGATGGCCCCTAGTGGCGTGGATAAGGGCAGCGTCGCCCCGGAGCAACTAATCGTGGTGAATGCCGCTGGAGCTGTGCAGAAAGGCAATGGGCGGGCCAGCGCCGAAACCTCCCTGCACCTCGCCCTTGTGGAAACTTGTGAAGCCGGTGCGGTGCTGCACACCCATTCCCAAGCGGGCACCTTGCTGTCCCAGCACTACGCGCCAACCAAAGCATCAATTGCCTTTCTAGTGCTCCAAGGCTTAGAGATGCTCAAGGGTCTTGAGGGTGTCGCTACCCACGCCACCTGCATCTCGATACCAGTGCTCGGCAATGATCAGGATCTGGCGCGCCTTAGTAGCACAGCTGAGCCGCACCTCGTTGAGGCTCCTTATGGCCTACTGATTGCGGGCCATGGCCTTTATGCCTGGGGCAAAAATCTAACAACGGCCCATAGACACCTAGAAATTCTGGAATTCCTGCTCGAACAACACTGGCGTCAACTACTACTTAAGGGGATCAGCCCCAAACAACAAAGTAAAAATGTTGTATCACGGCATGGCATTAGCCATGTGCTGCTGGACATTGAGGGCACTACCTGCCCAGTTAGTTTTGTATCAGAAACCCTTTTCCCATACGCAGCAAAACACCTCGACAGCTTTTTAAACGAGCAAAAGAAGAACCCACAGGTCAAGTCGCTGCTATCAGAAGCAGAAAGAAATTGGGCAGACGATCCAGACCCTGAAGCTCAATCAATGCACCAACAAATTAAATCTGAAGAAAGTGATGGTGTACTGAGTTACTTGCATTGGCTAATTAGCAAGGATCGCAAGCTGGCACCACTCAAAGAGCTACAGGGCCTGATCTGGGAAACCGGCTATCGAACTGGAACGCTCAAAGGACCGCTGTTCGAAGATGTTCCAGTCGCCCTACGCCAGTGGCACAAAGCCGGACTTCAATTGGCAGTTTATTCATCTGGCTCGGTTACAGCACAACAACTGCTCTATGGATACAGCACATGCGGGGATCTCAGAGGGTTGTTTGCGCATTGGTTTGACACTCGCGTGGGTAGCAAGCGCGATCAGCGCAGTTACATCAAGATTGCGAAAACACTTCATGTTCCTAGCCACCAAGTTTTATTTGTCAGCGACACCCTGACCGAGTGCGAGGCGGCGGCGGCAAGCGGCATGCAGGTGCTGTTCAGTATCCGCCCAGGCAATTCAGAAAAAGCGGTGGATCGATTTGAGAGGATCAGCTCATTCCAAGATCTGGAACTAAACCCATGAACCAAGGTGCACAGGACATTGGTGCAAAAGCAGGCGCATCACAGACAAACGAGCATCAGTTGCTCATCCTCAATCAAGCCCTGCTTGAAAGCGTAGTAAAAGGGGATTGGCTTACCTATTCCAACTATTGCAGCCAGGACCTCACCTGCTTCGAAGCAGAGACCAATGGGGTCCTCGCTGAGGGTCTTGCCTTCCACCATTTCTATTTCCAACTATCACCCGCAGACCCAAGCAGCCCTTCATCTCCGATGCAAGTCAGCATGGCCAGGCCGCATATTCGCTGGATAAGCCAGGACGCTGTCATATTGAGCTACACCCGGCTCACCCAGAAGACGGCCAACGGAGCAGCGGTAACGGCTAGCTGCTGCGAGACCCGTGTTTGGCAAAGAATCGATGGCACATGGAAGCACGTTCATGTGCATCGTTCCTGAGAGTTACAAGACCCCCAACAAACTAAACCAACAAAAAAGCCACCCCTAAGGGTGGCTTTAATGTCAACTAGCACAATCTCTA
>JAQCGH010000043.1 GCA_027620015.1 Cyanobacteriota bacterium | reverse complement strand
CTCGAAGCCGGCATTGCGATAGGTAGCAAGCAGATTCATCAGGAGTGCTCCCGCCACGGAAGGGCCAGGGCCGCCTCCAACTGCTGCCAGCGCTGCGGCTCCACCTCCACCCGCCCGAGCAGGCCAACACGCTCCAGCGCCGCCGCCACCCGCCTCTGATCCAGGTGCCCAGCAGGGCCTAAGGGCAGCAGCAACACCTGGGGCTCGGCGGGATCAGCAAGCACCCGCAGCTCTAGATCCTCCAGCTCTCGCTCAAAAAAAATTCGTCGCATGCGCCCGGTGAGCCCTGGCCCCAGCGCCTCGGCGTAGGCCTCCAGCGAGTCACTCTCGCCGCTGCAGCCGCAATTGAGCGCCAGCCAGATCATCAGCTTGGCCCAGCTATCAGCGCTCCAGAGCGGCTGAAAGCTCTCGCGGTGCTGCCGCACCAGCTCGCCAATGGCGAAATCAAACAGGGTTGCCTGCAGGTTGATGGCTTTCATGGCTGCCATCCTGCCCAGCAGCCGGCAGACTGCAATGGCATTCGACTGCCGCACCCATGGCCCTCGACTTCAACGATCCCGAGCTGGAGTTCAGCGATCTCGTTTACGCCTACCAGAGCTGGGTAATGGCGGTGATTAATGACGAAAAGCTTGGCGGCGAAGAAACCCTGCTCACCGACGAGATAGCTGACGACGCTCTTAACGCCATGCGCTTTCTGCCCGGCGAAGTGACCAGCGCCATCGAAACCAGCCTCGCCCGCGTCTACGACGTAGATGCAGACGAACTCGCCAACCTGTTGTTTCCCGAAAACTGACGCCCCATAGGAGCGCCTCAGTAATGCGCGATGCCGGGTTCGAACCAGCGACATCCTGCTTGTAAGGCAGGCGCTCTACCGCTGAGCTAATCGCGCGCAATAGGCAAAATACACCCTATGGCTCACGTCCCACTTCGACTCAAGCTGCGCTGGCAACTGGAGATCCTTGGAGTGAGGCTGTTGCTGACGCTGCGGGGGTTATCCCACCGCAGCATGAGCCGCATCATTGCCCAAGCCCACCGGCTAGCGAGACCCTGGCTGGGGCGTCGCCACACCACGGCAATCGCCAACCTGAAGAGGGTCTATGGCGATCAGCTCAGCCAGAGCCAGCGAGAGGTTATCGCCCACCAATCAATCAATAGCTTTTTTCTCTCCTGCCTCGAATCAATCATCCAGCCGGTAGACGCCTCCTTGATCAGCGCCGAGGGGGACGGTCTCGACGAGCTGTTGCGGCTGCATCGCCAGGGCCAGGGGGTGATCTTGGGATCACTGCACCTGGGTTGCTGGGACATACATCTGCGCTGGCTGAGCGAACAGCTAGACACCCCGTCTGTCATATATCGCCCCGCCCGCAATCCCCACAGCGACGTACTGCTTAACCGCGCCCGTCAGGCCAACAGCAACTGCAACTGGATTCCCCAGAGCGATGCCAGATCGATGTTGCGCTGCCTGCATCGCGGCGGCAGCCTCATTTTGATGACCGACCTCTACAGCTTTACCAACACAACTCAGGTCGACTTCCTCGGCCTAAGCACCAACTTCGTCAAAGGGCCAGCGGCCCTTTCGCAAAAATCAGGTTGCCCACTGTTTCCCATTGCCCAGGTGCGGGAAAACAACGGTCGCATTCGTCTGATCATTGGCGCACCGCTATGGCCCGGCCAGGGCGCCGCCGCCTTAAGCGACCAGCTTGCCGCCGTTGCCCGCTGGCATGAACCATTTATTCAGGCCTATCCAGAGCAGTACTACTGGATCAACCGTCGCTGGCGAGCTGGCGACGGCAGCGGTGAGCGGCTGCGGCCCATCGGCCCACCCGGGCGCTAATCAATGGCCAGCGGCCGCAGCCACGATCGAGCCACCTGGATCCTGAGCCTGCCCTTTGGGCTGCTGTGGTGGCCCTGGCTGGGGTTGGCGGGGGTGAGCGTGGGCGGCCTGAGTTTTCTGCTGGGCGGGCTGCTGCTCTCCCCAGACCTCGACACCCGCTCCAACCCCACCCGACGCTGGGGACCGTTGCGGCTGCTCTGGTGGCCCTACCGCAAGCTGCTGCGCCACCGGTCCCTGCTCTCCCACAGTCCCCTGCTGGGCACGGCGGGGCGCTTGGCCTACCTGGCGGCGCTGCTGATGGTGAGCTGCCTGCTGCTGCAACCGCTGGGAGGGCCAGCACCCCAGCAGCTCCTGGCCGCTGCCCAGGCGCTCTGGCAGGGCGAGCGTCCGCTACTCCTGGCCGCTCTAGTGGGCTTAGAGGCCAGTAGCTGGCTGCACCTCATACAAGATGGCGACCCAACGCCTCGCCTATTACGACGTCACCACCGATGAGCGCAAAAATCCCGCCACACCTTGAGGCCTTTGATGAGCTGGTCGCCGTGGTGGCTCGCTTGCGCGACCCCGAGGGCGGCTGCCCCTGGGATCTTGCGCAAACCCACGCTTCCCTTGTGCCTTATGTGCTGGAAGAGGCCCATGAGGTGGCTGACGCCATCCGTTCAGGCGACGACAAGCACCTAGCTGAAGAACTGGGCGACCTGCTACTGCAGGTGGTGCTCCATGCCCAGATCGCCGGAGAGGCAGGCAGCTTTGATCTGGCCCAGATCGCTGCAGGCATCAGCGCCAAGTTGGTGCGCCGCCATCCCCACGTGTTCGGAGGCGGCGAGCCCGCCAGCTGGGAGGAGATCAAGGCCGCCGAGCGCCGGCAAGCCCCCTCCACCAGCCCTCTGAGCGATCGGCTTGCTGGCAAGGTGCGCGGCCAGCCAGCCCTAGCCGGCGCCATGACGATCTCCAAACAAGCAGCCGCGGCCGGCTTCGAGTGGAACGACATGGCAGGGGTATGGGCAAAGGTGCACGAGGAGCTCGACGAGCTCAAGGAGGCTGTGGCATCTGGGGATCGCCGCCATGCCCAGGAGGAGCTGGGCGACGTGCTTTTCACTTTGGTAAACGTGGCCCGCTGGTGCGATCTCGAGCCGGAAGCTGGCCTGGCGGGCACCAACAGCCGCTTCCTGGCGCGCTTTTCGCGGGTAGAAGCGGCCCTTGGCGGCGACCTAAAGGGCCGCAGCATCAGCGAGCTCGAAGACCTCTGGCAGCAGGCCAAGGCCCAAATACGGGCTGAAAACACGCCAATGGAAGGCTGCTAAGCCTTCACTGCAACAGCCTCGCCAACAGCTCAATCCTCAGGCAGAGGACGCGACCCCCGCTGACCCTTGATCACACCGCGCTGCTTCTTGGCCGCCAGACGCCTCTGCACTGAACCGCGGCTGGGTCGAGTTGCCCGGCGCGGCGGCGGCGGCGGCTTAATCGCCTCCTGCAGCAGCTCAACCAGGCGCCGCTGGGCGGCCACCCGGTTTTGCCATTGAGAGCGTTGCTCACTGGCCGCAATCACCACACAGCCCTCCACCAACTTTCCCTCCAGGCGCCCCAGGGCCCTGGCCTTGAGAGCCTGCGGCAGCGCCTGAGATGCCCCCAGGTCAAACACCAGTTCCACGCGCGAATCAGTGGTGTTCACGTTCTGACCACCAGGGCCAGAGGAGCGTGAAAAGCGCCAGGACAGTTCGGCGGCACTAATCACTAGCGACGGGGTTAGCCGCAAATCCGCCGTGGGTCGCATGGGAGCCATGAATTCAGCCTGTCACGGCAAATACACCGGCGATGCGCAAGGCTGGTGACTGCGAAATTTTGGCCATGGGCTGGATCGACGAGGTCTTCGATGGCGTGCGCTACGGCCTCGAGGGCACGGTGATCGCCGAAAAAGATTCAGCCTTCCAGAAGGTGACGATCATCGATAGCGCGCGTTATGGCAAAGGCCTGCTGCTCGATGGCTGCTGGATGACGGCCGAGCGCCAGGAGCGTCACTATCACGAGGCGATAGTGCATCCGGCCCTCTGCAGCGCCAAGCGCATCGAGCGGGTGCTGGTGATAGGCGGCGGCGATGGCGGTACTGCCCGCGAGTGCCTGCGCCACTCCAGCGTTCAGCACCTCGACCTAGTGGAGATAGATGGCTTGGTTGTGGAGTGGAGCCAGCAGTACCTGCCATCTATCGGCGGAGGCTGTTGGAACGATCCCCGCTTCCACCTCACCGTTGGCGATGGCATCGCCTGGGCAGCAGACGCCCCTGACGCCAGCTACGACGTGGTGATCGTGGACGGCTCCGACCCAGCAGGCCCGGCTGAGGGTCTGTTTAACCGCGCCTTCTTTGAACAGTGCCGCCGCATCCTGCGGCAGGGCGGCGTGTTCGCCACCCAGAGCGAATCACCCGAAGCCTTCCGAGAGGTTCATGTGGACACCGTCAAGTTGCTGCGCCAGGTGTTCGGCCACGCCGATCCGATGTATGGCTGGGTGCCGATGTATCCCAGCGGCTGGTGGAGCTGGACGTTCGCTGCCACAGACGGCCGCCGCTATTTGCAGCCGGATCCCGCCCGCGCCACGGCCGTCGACTGTGGCTGTGAAATTTGGAGTCCCCGCTGGCAGCGCGGCGCCTTCGACGCAATCCCAGCCGCCCTAGAGCGAGAGCTAAACGCATGACCAACCTCTTCGACACCGACGGGGCCATCTACATGGCCAGCCAGCGCGATCCCGCCGGCTGCCGCGTCGGCCTATTCGGCGTGCCCTACGACGGCACCACCTCCTTCCGCCCCGGCACCCGCTTCGGCCCGACGGCAATCCGCGAGGTGAGCAGCGGCTTAGAGACCTACTGCCCCCAGCTCGATCGCGACCTGGAAGACCTGGCCTTCGCCGACCTCGGCGCCGTTGATATCCCCTTCGGCGCCCCCGAGCCGGTGGTGGCGGCGGTGAAGGCGGCCACCGAAGCAGTGCTGGCCCTGGGGCTAAAGCCGCTGATGCTGGGCGGCGAACACTCGATCAGCTCCGGCGCCGTAGCGGCCGTGGCGGCCCAGCACCCGGATCTAGTGCTGGTGCAGCTTGATGCCCACGCCGACCTGCGCCACGAGTGGCTAGGCACGCAGCACAGCCACGCCTGCGCCATGCGCCGCTGCCTGGAGGTGCTGCCCAGCCAGCAGCTACTGCAGATCGCAATCCGCAGCGGCAGCCGCGATGAATTTGCCGAGCTGCGGCAAACAGGCCGCCTGGTGGCAATTGAGCAGATGGCCACCACCCTTCGGCCCCTACGCGGTCAGCCCATCTATCTCACCGTGGATCTGGATTGGTTTGATCCGGCCGTGATGGCCGGAACCGGCACGCCGGAGCCGGGCGGCTTCCTCTGGCGGGATTTCGCCGCCCTTGTGGAGGAGCTCCGCCACCACAACCTGGTGGCTGCCGATGTGGTGGAGCTGGCGCCGATGCTTGATCACAGCGGTGTCAGCAGCGTGCTGGCGGCAAAGGTGGTTCGCAGCCTGCTTTTCCTGCTTGATCAGTAGCAGCAGGTGCCGCTAGTGCGCTGCTCTCGCAGCCGCTCGTGCTGCTGGCTAACAAGCAACAACACCAGGGTTGGGTGGTTGTGCAGCATGTTGAGGAAGCTCAGCCGATCTAGCCTCAAAATCTCAATAGGGGTACATGCCAGGGCTTCATTGCGATAAGTCCCGTCGCGCCAAAGGATGTCTTGATAGCTGAATAGCTCACCTGGCCGATAGCAAAGCTTCTCGCCGGTCTCACCGATCACTTCAACGATGCCTCGCCGCACGCAGAAGATGGAATCAGCTTGATCGCCCCGAGAAAACACCTTGGCGCCGGTTGGGAGGGTCAGGACTTCGCAATCCACCTGTGCTGCCATTAACTCCAGTGGAGTGGTGGTTGTCGCCGAAGCCACCATGACCCTCACCCCCGAATCGAAACCGGACCCCCTTATTACAGCTATGCCAGACATACCGCCAAGGCACACAAATCCATAAGACCTAATAAAAGCAAAATTACAGATTTTCTTCAGCTTTTGTCAAAAGCCGATTCGGCCTCTCAAGGCATGAACGGTTGGTTCAAATGAACGGCAGACAACCGAATCTTTCCAGTTCGTTATTAAAAAACGCCGAGCTTCATAGGATCTAGCCATGGGCTTAAACCGCACCCCACTGTTTGAAGCCTCCCAAGCCGCGGGTGGCCGGATGGTGGCCTTCGCCGGCTGGGAGATGGCCGTGCAATTTGAGGGCTTGCTGGCAGAGCACCAGGCCGTGCGCCGCAGCTGCGGCGTATTCGACATCTCCCACATGGGGGTGCTGACGCTGCGGGGCGAAGGCGCCAAGGATGCTCTACAGGGGCTTGTGCCGACCGATCTATTTCGCATTGGCCCCGGCGAGGCCTGCTACACGGTGCTGCTTAATGAGCGGGGCGGCATCCGCGACGACCTGATCATTTACGACCGTGGCTGGCAGGCCGATGGCCAGTGCCACGAACTGCTGCTAGTAATCAACGCCGCCTGCGCCGCAACCGACACCGCCTGGATTCGCAGCCAGCTAGAGCCTCACGGCATCAATGTTGAAGATCGAAAAAGCGATGGTGTGCTTCTGGCTCTGCAGGGCCCTGAGGCGGCCGCCCGTCTGGGGGAGTTGGCGGGTACAGACCTGAGCGGCCTGCCCCGCTTCGGCCACAAGGATCTGAAACTTGGTGGTACCAGAGCCTTTGTGGGCCGCACTGGTTACACAGGAGAAGACGGCTTCGAGCTGCTGCTGAACCGGCTAGACGGCCTACTTCTGTGGGACAAATTGTTAGCCAGCGGCGTCAGCCCCTGCGGCCTCGGAGCCCGGGATACCCTCCGACTGGAAGCGGCCATGCACCTCTACGGCCACGAGCTCGACGAGAACACCACACCCCTGGAAGCCGGCCTGGGCTGGCTGGTGCACCTGGAAATGCCCAAAGCCTTCATTGGCCGCGAAGTGCTGGAGAGCCAGAGCGCCGCAGGGGTCCAAAGGCGCCTGGTGGGATTGAAGCTGCAAGGCCGCGCCATCGCCCGCCATGGCTACCCAGTTCTGGCTGCTGGGGCTCCAGTGGGTAGTGAGCCGGTGGGACAAATCACTAGCGGCAGTTGGTCACCCAGCCTCGAGGAAGCGATCGCTCTGGCGTACGTACCCGCAACCTCCGCCAAGCTGGGCACGGAGCTAGCGGTGCAGATCCGCGGTAAAGCCGAACCTGCACTGGTGGTCAAGCGTCCCTTCTACCGGCGTTAATGCCCCGGGTGGGACAATCGCCCATTGCTCTATCCATCTCCTCAGCATGCGCAGCCACGGATGCGGCGACCTGCGTCACGACATCAGCGGCCAGGCCGTGCAGCTCTGCGGTTGGGTAGACCGATGCCGTGACCACGGCGGCGTGATTTTTGTCGACCTGCGCGACCGCAGCGGCAGCGTGCAGATCACCGTCGATCCTGACAACGGCCCCGAGATGTTTGCCATTGCGGAGCACCTGCGCAACGAAACGGTGATTCGGGTGGAAGGCGAAGTGCGGGAGCGACCCAGCGACGCCATCAACGACCGACTCGCCACCGGCCGCATCGAAGTTGTTGCCAGCGCCATCACCGTGCTTAATGCCGTGAAGGGCAACCTGCCCTTCCCTGTGTCGGTACACGACGAGGAGAACACCCGCGAGGAGCTGCGGCTGCGCCACCGCTATCTGGATCTGCGCCGCGAGCGCATGAACAGCAACCTGCGCCTTCGCCACCGCACCGTGCAGGCGATGCGCCGCTTCCTTGAGGAGCAGGACTTCATCGAAGTGGAAACCCCGGTGCTCACCCGCTCCACACCCGAGGGCGCCCGCGACTACCTAGTCCCGTCGCGCGTCTGCGGCGGCGAGTGGTTTGCCCTACCCCAATCTCCCCAGCTGTTTAAACAGCTACTGATGGTGGGCGGCTTCGAGCGCTACTACCAGGTAGCTCGGTGCTTCCGAGATGAAGACCTGCGCGCCGATCGCCAGCCGGAATTCACTCAGCTGGATATCGAAATGAGCTTCATGGCTCAGGAGCAGATCCTGGAGCTCAACGAGGCGCTGATTGCCTCAATCTGGAAGGCAGTGAAAGGGGTGGAGTTGCCCCTTCCCTTTCCTCGGCTCACCTGGCATGAGGCCATGGCCCGCTACGGAACCGACCGGCCGGACAGCCGCTACGGACTGGAGCTCACCGATGTCTCCGACTTAGTGAAAGATATGGGCTTCAAGGTGTTCAGCGGCGCAGTAGCAGCCGGCGGCTCTGTGAAGTGCATCGCCGTGCCTGGTGGCAACGAAGCCATCAGCAACGTGCGCATCAAGCCCGGCGGCGATGTGTTTTCCGAAGCTCAGCAGGCTGGGGCGGGCGGCCTGGCCTTTATCCGGGTGCGCGAGGGCGGCGAGATCGACACGATCGGCGCCATCAAGGACAACCTCACGGACGACAAAAAAGCCGAGCTGCTGGAGCGCACCGGTGCCACTCCCGGCACCCTGCTGCTGTTTGGCGCCGGCGATAACGCCACGGTGAACAAGGCCCTCGATCGAGTGCGCCAATTTCTGGCCCGCGAGCTCGGTCTCGTACCGGCCGACCGTGACAACGACAAGTGGAATTTTCTCTGGGTGGTTGATTTTCCAATGTTTGAGTTCAACGCCGGCGAGAACCGCCTTGAAGCCCTGCACCACCCCTTCTGCGCCCCCAACACGGCCGATCTGGGCGACGACCCCGCCGCCTGGGCCGATACCTTGCCCACCGCCCGCGCCCAGGCCTATGACCTGGTGCTCAATGGCTTGGAACTGGGCGGCGGATCACTGCGCATCCACGATTCGGCCCTGCAGCGCCAGGTGTTGCAAACCATCGGTCTGCCTTTGGAGGAGGCCAACCAGCAATTCGGCTTCCTGATGGATGCCCTCGACATGGGCGCCCCACCCCACGGCGGCCTGGCCTACGGCGTAGATCGGATCGTGATGCTGCTGGCGGGCGAGGAATCAATCCGCGACACGATCGCCTTCCCCAAAACCCAACAGGCTCGCTGCCTGATGACCGGCGCGCCTAGCGGCGTGGCCAGTAAACAACTTGACGAGCTGCATGTAGCCAGCACCTGGGTGGAAGAAGACGGCAGCTGATACAGCCCCAGAACCGTTGCAAAGTGAAGGATTATCTGGGCAGCCTCAGTTGCGCCACTAACCCGGATTAAAACGTAGTCACTACGGATAAGTTGCCATGGCAACCGACATTGACATCGGCATCCCTGAAGCCCAGCGGCTGGAGATCGCCGCAGGCCTGGGCCACGTGCTGGCCGACAGCACAGTGCTCTACACCAAAACCCACGGCTTCCACTGGAACGTCACCGGGCCGATGTTCAACACTCTGCACCTGATGTTTATGGGGCAGTACACCGAGCTCTGGAACGCCCTAGACGCCATCGCCGAGCGCATCCGCGCTCTCGGCTGCCCGGCACCCTTCGGGGGCGCAACCTATGTCCAGCTCTCCTCAATCGCCGAAAGCCAGGGCATCCCGGCAGCATTAGAGATGGTGCGCGAGCTGGTGCTGGGCCACGAGGCCGTCGCCCGTACCATCCGCAGCGTCATGGTCACAGCCAATGGGGCCAACGACCAACCCACAGCCGATCTACTCACCCAGCGGCTGCAGATCCACGAGAAAACCGCCTGGATGCTGCGCAGCCTGCTCGAGGGCTAGACCACTAGAGCGCAGGGAGACTGCTCCAGGCGCAGGACTTTCTTGGGGCACTAGGTAGATTGACGAGTCAGCCGATGCCCCATGAGCAAGTTCGTCTTTGTCACCGGCGGCGTGGTGTCGAGCATTGGCAAGGGGATCGTGGCCGCCAGCCTGGGACGGCTGCTCAAGAGCCGCGGCTACACCGTTTCGATCCTCAAGCTCGACCCCTATCTGAACGTGGACCCGGGCACGATGAGCCCGTATCAGCACGGCGAAGTATTCGTCACCGAAGACGGCGCCGAGACCGATCTGGATCTAGGCCACTACGAGCGCTTCACCGACACAGCCATGTCGCGCCTTAACAGCGTGACCACCGGATCGATTTACCAGTCGGTGATCAATAAGGAGCGCCGGGGCGACTACAACGGCGGCACTGTGCAGGTGATCCCCCACATCACTGGCGAAATCCGTGAGCGCATCCATCGGGTCGCCGCCAACAGCAATGCCGACGTGGTGATCGGCGAAATCGGCGGCACGGTGGGCGATATCGAGTCGCTGCCTTTTCTTGAAGCGATACGAGAATTCCGGGGAGATGTGGGCCGCCAGGACTTGGCCTACGTGCACGTCACCCTGCTGCCCTTTATCGGCGTTTCAGGCGAGCTAAAGACCAAGCCAACCCAGCACTCAGTGAAGGAATTGCGCTCAATCGGCATCCAGCCGGACGTACTGGTGTGCCGCAGCGACCGACCCGTTAGCAACGAACTGCGCCGCAAAATCGGTGGCTTCTGTGGCGTGCCGCAGCAGGCCGTGATCCAGGCCCTGGACGCCGACAGCATCTATGCGGTGCCGCTGGCAATGGAGCAGGAGGGCCTCTGCCGCGAGGTGCTCGATGTCTTGCAACTAGCAGATCACACCAGCGACATGGCCCGCTGGCAAGAGCTGGTAACCAAGCTGCGCAACCCCGGGCCGGCGGTGAAGGTGGCCTTAGTGGGCAAATACGTACAACTCAACGACGCCTACCTATCGGTGGTGGAGGCTTTGCGCCACGCCTGCCTGGATCGGGATGCTTCGCTTGATCTGCACTGGGTATGCGCCGAGCAGCTCGAAAGCAAAGGAGCTGAAGCTCTGCTGGCCGGCATGGATGCTGTGGTTGTGCCCGGAGGCTTTGGCCACAGGGGCGTAGATGGCAAGGTGGCGGCAATCCGCTGGGCACGCGAGCAGAGGGTGCCCTTCCTGGGCCTATGTCTGGGCATGCAGTGCGCCGTGATCGAGTGGGCCCGCAACCAGGCGGGGCTGGAAGGTGCCACCAGCGCCGAACTGGATGCCGACAGCCCCCATCAAGTGATCCACTTGCTGCCTGAGCAACAGGACGTGGTCGATTTGGGGGGCACGATGCGACTTGGCGTTTATCCCTGCCGCCTGGCTGCAGACACGATGGCTCAACGCCTTTACGGCGACGAAGTTGTATACGAACGCCATCGCCATCGCTACGAATTCAACAACGCTTATCGCAGTCTCTTCACCGAATCGGGCTACACAATTAGCGGCACCTCACCAGATGGCCGATTGGTTGAATTAATTGAGTTACAGGACCACCCATTTTTCACAGCTTGCCAATATCACCCTGAATTTCTCTCCCGCCCCGGCAAGCCTCACCCTCTATTTAGGGGCTTGATTGAGGCCGCTCAAAAGCATCTGCCACAAGACGGGATGCATGACTGACAACTTGCCGGTAGTTGAAACTTTCCACTCACTCCAAGGGGAAGGTTCCCACACCGGACGCAGCGCCTTTTTCATTCGACTCGGGGGCTGCTCGGTGGCCTGCCCCTGGTGCGACACCAAACACTCCTGGCCGGCTGAGGCACACCCCCGGCAATCATTGGCCGAGCTGGCCGCTGAAACCAAGGCCGCCGCAGAAGAGGGTGCCGCCTTTGTTGTGATCACAGGCGGCGAACCGCTGCACCAAAACCTTGGCCCGCTCTGCCAGGCCCTGGCGCCTTTGCGCCTGCCGCTGCACCTGGAAACCAGCGGCGTGGATTCGCTCAGTGGCCGCTTCGCATGGATCACCCTTTCCCCTAAACGCCACCGTCCCCCTACCAGGGAGCTGCTGGCAACCTGCCAGGAGCTCAAGGTGGTGGTGCATGAAGCCGCCGACCTGGCCTTCGCTGCAGCGATGGCTACCCAGGCCCGTGAAGCGCGCGGCGGCGGCCAGGCCCCCGAGCTGCTGCTGCAACCAGGTTGGGACTCCCCAGCCGGACAGGCACTGGCAATCGATTATGTGCGCAGCCACCCCCGCTGGAGGCTCAGCCTGCAGAGCCATAAGTTGCTGGGATTGCGCTGATCGCTGCATTGGGGTTGGGGGTAGGCGTACCTCGAGAGATCGAGCCGGGGTACCGCCGCATTTGTTTTGCCCGGTTATGGCCATCGTGGCGGCTGCAAGCGGTGCAGACATTGGAGAAGATGTACTCCAGTAGGAGCTCCCCAACGCCATCGCAAGCCCAGAAGCCGTCACTGCCCAACCCCTTGCCATCGCGCTGCTCTCCGGCGGCCTGGATTCGGCCACCGCCGCAGCCCTGGCGATCGAAGCCGGTTACCAAGTGATCGGTCTGTCGCTGGATTACGGCCAACGCCACCGCCGCGAACTACATGCGGCGGCCGAACTGGCACCACTCCTGGGGCTGGCTGAACACCACACCATCGCCGTCAACCTGGCCGCCTGGGGTGGCTCAGCCCTCACAGACAAC
>JAQCGH010000042.1 GCA_027620015.1 Cyanobacteriota bacterium | reverse complement strand
CCATTTCCTCCGGTTGGCCTGCGCGGGTGCTGACGGCAGAACAAGCCGGAAATGCCATAAAGTTGCTATGACTAATTGTCTCGTCACCACCATAGGGTATTACTCCGGAGTCAAAAAGCAGCAATCTAAATAGACGATTCCAAAGCTATGTCTTACAATCCGACCAACCGTTACTTGCGATTAACCTGATCGAATCGCCGTTCACTAATAATCTTCGCCAATTCCAGGAAATAGCCGGCGGTGCACCACTTACCGTGGTTGCGGTCGCGGTTGACTAGGTCAGTCCTGAGCTCGGCGGCATCAGCCATTAACAGATCTAGCTCTTCTTGAGGCAAGTCATAGAGCTCTTGAAGCTCAACCGAGCGGTCAAGCAGGTGGCTTTTAAACCACTTTGGATTTAGTTCTTGAGGAGGGGTATCCAAGTTTAATTAGGTCCTATTTAGAACTCACATTCTACAGCATTATCCTCTTCTTGCCATTCGTTCATAAAATCCTCGAAGCTTAAATGGAAGCCAGGATTTTTCATATAAATCTCCACAAGATCATCTAAGGCGACAAATTCAGGAATAAATGCACCAGGATTTTGCTTGTAGTTATGCAAAACTTCTTCCTTGTTCATCTTACTGAAATCCCAATTCCCTACCATAGCCTCTACAGAGGGGCTAAAGCTGCTCAGGTCGAAGTTGGGCCGGGAAACAGCTTGTAGTTCAAGGCACCTATCTGCTCCATAAGCCCTTATTAAATAAATTCATTTCACTGTAGGAGGAAGCTTTTGCTCCTTAATTCTACAATTATTTAACACATTATGAGTTATTTTGCGCAATCCTGGCCTTATTCTGGCCATATAATAAGTAAAAATTAAACTAGATACTGGGCCGACTAGCATTTTCAGTGGGATACTCGGAAGCTCTGCAATTACTGGCTGAACAGTTTTCAATACTATTGCGTTTTCATGCATCTGAGTAATAAACGTACCCTAATGAATCCAATAATACAAGATACTGCTCGACGAACTGGGAATGTTGCTAGTGAACAAAATTGCTAGGCCATTTCAAGCCATGGTCAAGATTCCTCTTGAGACCGGTAAGCCAACCCCGGCTGTCTTTGAGCGCTTTAGAACCAAGTTCTTAATCAGGGTCCAGAATCCCTAGCTACGCCGTTACGCCTTAATCCTCCTGGCCTAGGGCCCTGGGCTGCTGCCCCTAATGATGGGATCTGCCTTGGTGATGCTTAAGACACCGGGCCTGGCATTCTTTTACGGCGGCTTTACGCGGGCCAAGAACGTTCTGAACACCATGATGATGAGCTTCTTCCTGATGGGGCGGCTTCGCAATCTCAGGCACTTCCTTTGCACACTTCCTTTGCGCTCTTCCAGGGCATTTTCGCCATCATGACTCCGGCCTATCAATTACTGGAGCATGGGGGAATGCAGACTTATTTGTTGCTCACTTGAATGTGGTGTTGATCTCTTACGCTTTTGTTGGTATCGGTACAGCAATCATCCTATGGATTGTTGGTGCTCTTGTAGGACTCCGAGTTACAACCGAGCAAGAAGAGCGTGGCCTCGACTTTATCTCCCACCGCGAAGAGGCATACGATCGAAATGCTTACTAAGCTAGATCACCTAAAAGATCATTGCTTCCACAATATCAATTAAAGTAGTTATGTGCCGCTGAAGTAAGCAAGATCTTAATCTTGAGCATATATCCAATTCTTTTAAGCATACGGCTGCTGTGCATTCCTGTCTCAGCAGCCGTATGCCCTTTATGAAGTTCCATTCCAGGTCATGGGCAGGAAACAGCACCTTAAATACCTTATCTCTAAACCGAGGCAAATTCTCCCTTGCAGGTCACCAAAGAAGACGGCGGTAGGCTCAACGCATTCGCCCTAGAACCACGCATGGTGGTCATGGAGCAGGGGGAATTCAGTACGTCCAGGTCTAAAATGATGCTGATCGGAGGATCATTACTGGTGGTCTGCCTGCTTCTCCTGGCAACCTGGGTCAGCTGAATCCCACTAGCCAGAGGTCAACTTGCCTCAGGGCTTACCAAGGGATATCACCGCAGCTCCCTATTGGAGAACGCATTAATTGGGCTTAATTTGGAGGTGTGTGGTGTTGACATCAGGTTGAGGTTATTGCTTCCTAGGGGGAGCTGATGAACTCAGAACAACTTGAGAGCCCTGCTGTGCTTTCTCAGGAGATGCTTCCAGTGACTCTGCTCGGTACTTCAACGCCGTTTTGGCCAGCAAACTGGGTATCTGCATCAAACGTTTGATCATGCCCCGGATAATCCCAAGTATTTATTGTGATCTGTGGCGTATATCAACGATGCCTCTTTCGTCTCCCCCACTCCAATCCCCCAGTGCTGAGATACCTGGAGGAACACCGAAGCGGTTGGTGTTTTCAACTACGTCTTTTACGAGAACCTAGGCACAGAGTGCCGTTTATTGCTCAAGTCATTTGGCTTACTGACAGAAGAGATCCGGTGCAGTGTTACTCGGGGTTAATCAGGCTAAGATGATCTGGCAATAAGGCAGGGGGGTGGATTATGGTAAGTTTCTCGAAAAGCATCGCTGTAATTGCAAGTCTTACTACAATTGCTATCGCTGCTGTAACAGCGGTAAGATATTTTGACAGTATGGACAGTCGAATGAAGGATCAGCAGCTTTTAATTGAAAAATTACAGAAAGAGTTGACAGGTGGGGGGAATAGTTCCCAAGAGCGAAATTCTCAGGCTCCTTCAAATCCAATTCTTCCCTCTCCAGCATCTTCGCCAGCCGAAGATTTACCTCCATCTCCTGCCCCAGAAGCCGAAAAGATGAGTCCCCTACCGCCTACACAGTGAAACTCTGATAATAATTTTCTATTCTGTACCGCCCAGAGTGGCAGCGCCGTCTTAAATGCTGGAGCTTGCCACCTAAGATTTGGCATAAAATTCTTTTATATCACTTAGGGCAGATGGGTGTGTGACTTCCAGCGGTCTGCCAATTTCCTTGCTCGTGCATCTCTGCTGTAGCTATCAAGCACCTGCAACCATCACCGGAAGTTGCGGCACCAGTCTGATCGGTGGACCGCCCACTAGGTAGAGCTGTCTAGTATTGACTGATGAAGCATTTGGCAGGCAAGGCGAAACCGAAGTGGTTGGCATTTGCGGGGCAGGCGCTTGCCGTGGCTTTATTCGTGACGATGACCATCAGCGTTATGCCAATGCTTTTGATGATCAGCCTAGTCAGCGCGCTGGTTTTAATTCCAGTGATGCGTCGGCTTAGGGAGGAGGTTGAGCGAACTAACGCGGTAGTCAATGTGCCTGCAAGGGAGGAGATGGTCGACATAACCCCTCTTCATGAACGGCTGAGACAAGAGTTTTCTGCCTTCCGTCAGCGTGGTTGGTGGCGATAGGACTACTGCAAACACAAAACGCTGACCCCTACGTCAGCTATTAGACTGGACTATCTAGAGAAAGCGATATATATCGCGAATTTTCAAACGCCCAGCGAGGGGGCTTGACAGGCAGGGAGAATAGATCAGCTAGATCGTCAAAAAATGTTTAATTGGTTTCGGACTCTTTTTGGGGGTCAGCAAAATCAGGATCGTGAGAGTGACAGCATTGTTTCTGATGCTCTACTAAAGGTGGATCTTCAGAAGCGTGTAGAAGCAATCGTCCAACTGCACAAAGGCCCGCGTGGTGGGGTTTACACCATTAATTCCAAGGGACGCAAGCGGTACGTCAAATAACCCCCAGGCAATGCCTAGGGGTTGAAAAGCTCTGATCTCAAGTGGCTTAGAAGCAGAACGGCAGAAACTGGGTGCGGCAGGCGGCATAGCCATCTACCAAGCCACCAAGACCAATTTGGTGGGCGATACCAAAACCAGTCAGGCCTTCCACAACAACACCGATCACGATGCCAAGCATGGCTGCCCGGCCGTTGAAGCGCTCAACACGCTGCAATTGCTCCATATGAATCAGTTGATCAGCGCGATGCTGAAACCACTTGTCGTCTGCTGGGGTGTTCGTCATGGTTTTCACTGATGGTGGCGTTGTTGTGATGCTGGAGGCTCAATAGCTACAAACTCAATCGGCTAGGTCTGGCTGGTTAAGAGCACCAACGATCCATGCACCAATAAGGAGAATGGTGATTGCCGAGATCATTTCGCCCTCTGAGCCAGATCAGTTGGACGGCTTAATACGTAGATCGTCATGGCAGAGAGCACAGCGGTGATCAGAGCAACAGCTGTGACTGCAACGGTGTAATCGGTTTCCATGTCGCTCAACCCAGCCCGATTTGGGAAAGAATGCCTTGGCCTGTCAGAAGCTCGGTGCCAAGACCGATCACAAAACCAAGCATCGCCAAACGGCCATTCCAGGTTTCAGCAAAGCCAACGAAACCGAAGCGGGAAGAGGAGTCAGTCATCTGTGTGACGAAGTGTTAACGACAATGTAACAGGTTGTGAACCGGCATGGCAAGGGGCGGCTGGCTGCTGCTGGGAGATCTTTTCTGTTTGCTCCCGCTGACAACAGCGCCCACTTCCAGTTCGTTTAGGGAGAGTTGTCTCAGAGCGCTCCGCCGCAACCCTGAGCGTCCTCATTAATTCCATGGCAACTGATCAACTAAGCAGCAGGCATCTCGAACTTGCAGCAGAGCTAGTTCAAGGTGATCAACAGTCCATGCAACCCGATCAGGACTACCGCGTTTTGGAGCGTTCCTACCGTCAGTCAGCTGAATACGCCGCCATGGTGCAGCGCTACCCGCTACTGCATAGCTCGATCAATGATTGCGCCTCTTCTGAGCTGGTAGGCGATCCACCTTTCAGCGCTGCTGCCGAGCGCGCGGCGTAGAAAAGCTGGCAATCAAGAACTACTTCAATCTCAAAAGCTGCTAATTGGAGTAGAAATGGTGGAGCCAAGCTTCATAACCCAAATCTAGTACTGGTTATCCTTTCCGTCATGGACTTACTACTTCAACCTCCCCAATTCAGCTGTCTTATTCATCCGGACCCCGAGTTGTTAGTAGGTGGCCGGTCTTAACCCAAATGGTGCAACCCTCCTCACTCCAGGGCATGTGCACGCTACCCGGTGGATTTCGTAGCCAGCTACCTGCGGGATAGCTGCCTTGCTCATCTTGAAACACACCCTCCAGCACAAATATTTCCTCGCCGCTGGCATGGCCGTGCTTCTGAAACTTCGTGCCCGGCGCCCAGCTCACCAAGGCCACATGTTCACTACCAAAACTATGTAGCGGCAGCACAGTCAGCCCCTGCACCATCCCAGGCAGCCATTGGCTCTCGTTGGTATTAACCACAAGCCGCCGGTAATCGGCCGGATGCATTTGCTGCAGCTTTACTAGCAACTTGCAGCCCTCCTCACTTGAGGGAGCATGGCTTGAGCCGATCGGATTACGCAGATAGGTGCCGGCGCCATAGCTACCCAGCTGATCAGAGAAGCTTCCCGCCAGCACCAGAATTTCTTCGCCGCCCCCATGGCTATGAAGCTCAAAGCAGCTGCCAGGGGCGTATCGCACGATTGAGGTGGCCCGTGCCAACTCATCACCGCAGCGATCCAGCATTCGTCGATCCACCCCCGCCATCGGCGAGGGGCTCCAGGCCAGAGCGTTGCTATCAAGGACCGCCCGCTGGCTGAGATCCGCATTCAATTCCATTACGCGATTTTTACCACGACCGGTCAATACGCCACAGCAACTGACCTGGCCAAGCCACCATGGCCAAGCGATTAATTGGTCTCAACCCTGACTGCGGCAGCTCCCGATTATTCACCGGATTTTGGGTGTTTCCCCATCGGCCCCCTGCAAGTTGTGTGGTTTAAGCGCGATCTACGCATCTCAGACCATCACCCTCTGTTTGAGGCAAGCCGGTGCGGCCGGGTGCTGCCGCTATTTGTGGTGGAGCCTAAGTATTGGCAGCAGCCCGATAGCTCCGCTCGGCAATGGGAGTTTTGCCGCGAAAGCCTGCTCGACTTGCGCACCTCTTTACAGCAGCTTGGCCAACCTCTAGTTGTGCGCATCGGCGAGATTGAGCAAATTCTTGAGCGGGCTCATCGCCAGTTCGGCATCACTGCACTTTGGAGCCATGAGGAAACCGGCAATGGCTGGACCTTCGCCCGCGACCTACGACTCGCGACATGGGCACGGCAGCAAGCCATCCCCTGGCATGAAGTTCCCCAGTTCGGTGTCACCCGCAGGCTTGCGCAACGCCAGGGTTGGGCCCGCCGCTGGGAAAGCCGCATGGCCGAAACCCTGGCAGCGGAGCCAGCGGAGCTCATGCCAATCCCAGGCCTGGATCCCGGGCCTATCCCCAGCGCCCATGACCTGCAGTTGGATCCCGATCCTTGCCCTAGCCGTCAACGAGGAGGCCGCAGCCAGGGGCTTGAAGTGCTGCAGAGCTTTCTGGCTGAGCGAAGCCGCCGCTACCAATCGGAGATTTCCAGCCCGAACACAGCAGCCTTTAGCTGCTCGCGGCTATCCCCCCATCTCAGTTGGGGCACCCTATCGATGCGGGAAGTGGTGCAGCACAGCCGCCAACGCCGCGCTGAGCTAGAAAGTGAACCGGCGGCTAGCGGCTGGAAGCGCTCCTTGCAGCGCTTTGATGAGCGGCTGCACTGGCACTGCCATTTTATCCAGAAGCTAGAAAGCCAGCCCAGCCTGGAATATCGCGAGCTCCATCAACTCACGGCACAATTGCGCTGCAGTGATCCCCAGCGGCTAGCCGCCTGGGCCACCGGGCACACCGGGCTGCCCTTTGTGGATGCCTGTATGCGATCTCTTCACAGCACCGGGTGGCTCAACTTCCGCATGCGGGCCATGCTCATGTCTGTAGCCAGTTATCAGCTCTGGCTTCCCTGGCGCGAAAGCGGCCTGCACCTGGCCCGCCTGTTTGTTGATTACGAGCCTGGAATCCACTGGAGCCAGTGCCAAATGCAATCGGGCACCACCGGCATCAACACGATCCGGATCTACAACCCCATCAAGCAGGGCCTCGATCACGATCCCCACGGACGATTCATTCGTCGCTGGCTTCCTGAACTGCGCCAGGTGCCTGCGGTGTATCTGCATCAACCTTGGGAAATGGACCCAGCAACCCAGCATCAGGTGGGTTGCCTTCTTGGCCATTCCTATCCTTTGCCCATCGTGGACTGGAATGCAGCTGCCACTAGCGCCCGCGAGCGTATCTGGGCCCTAAGGGAGCAGGAGGGATTTAGCGCCATGGCTGATGCCATTCAGCACCGCCATGGATCCAGGCGTTCAGGTTTGAAACGCTCCAGCTCGCGCACAAAGCGATCAAGGCAAGCGGCGGGTCAGCTGAGCCTTGATCTGATCTGAAGGGATCCGAGATGGAGTCGATTGGTTTTACGACGAGCAGCTGTAATGCGACACGCCACCGGCGTTGAAAAACTGCTGGGGCTTTAGGCGGTCGTATTTCGCTGCCAGCGCTGGGGATAGCGCCTCGTAGGGATGCCTAAAAACATTCTGCAGCTCCGCAAGCAAGCTGGTGTCGCCCTGAGCAGCATGTTCATAGGCCGGTGCGACCAGCCATTCGCGCCAGGTGATCGCCGGGTTCACCCGTTTCATCGCGGCGCATGTTTCGCTGAGGTTGCCCTGAGCCGTGATCCGATCGCGCCAGCGTTGCAACCACTGGCTCCATTGCCTATCCAGCTCTGGCGAGATGAGTCCATAGAAGCTCTCCTGCAAAGCTGAAATTTGCTCTGGCATAGCTGACAGCTTGCGGAAGAAAATCGTGTAATCGGCCTTTGCAGCATCCATCAGGGCTAACAGTCCATTCCCCAGCTCGGCATCAGGGGCCGCCAAGCCAAGCTTGCGGGCCCACATCGCCTCAAGCGCACCGGCCATCGCCGCTTCAAAACCCTCGCGGATCTGATCAAGCCGCACCAATGCCTGCTTGCTGTCAGCCAGCAGGGGCCTTAGTGCCGTCCAAAACATGTGGAAGTTGGCTTCCGCTGCCTGCGGTTGATTGAAAAAGCTGAAATGCTCGCCGCCCCCCGTCCAGGGTTGAAAGCGGGGATCAAACAATTCACAGAAGCCAAAGGGGCCGTAGTCCAACGTGTAGCCACCGGCGGCGCAATTATCGCTATTGAAATTGCCCTGGCAGAAGCCCACCCGAATCCAGTTCGCCACTAGGGCAGTGAGCCGGGCGCGAAACAATCTCGCCAGCTGCAAAACCTGCTCTGAAAACTCCAATGCAGGGTTGATCTCCCCCCGGTAATTGCGGGCAATCAAGTGCATCACAATCGTACGGAGCTCATCCAGCGCTCGCGGATGGGCCTGTTTGCGCACTCGGCGGGCAAACAGCTCCACCTGGCCCACTCTTAAAAACGATGGCGCCACCCGGGTGCTGATCGCTGCCGGGTTATTTACCAGGATGTCTGGGTCAAACGAGCTAGAGCCAGGCGAGTACCACGGCCGGCGAACGGTTTCCGACCGCGAGGCATACAGCGTTAGAGAGCGCGAGGTCGGAACCCCCAACGCAAACATCAATTCCTGAGCCAGAAATTCGCGCACACTTGAGCGCAAAACGGCTCGGCCATCGGCGCCGCGGCAATAGGGAGTGGGGCCGCCGCCCTTTAGTTGCAGCTCCCAGCGCTTGTCGTTAAACAGGCCCTCAAAAACCGATATCGCTCTGCCATCGCCATAGCCATTGCCAGTGCCAAAAGGACACTGCTGGATGTACTCGCTGCCGTAAATAGACAGCGCATAGCCGGTAGCCCAGCCGTAAGGCCGCATCGGCTCGGTGGCCACGCTGATGTCACCGGAAAAAAGCCGCAAAAAGTGCTCTTCGTGGACCAGCTCCTCGCCTAATCCCAGTTCATTGAAAAGGGTGCTGCTATGGGCCACATAAACTGGTTCTGCAAGCTTCGTGGGCGTTACTGGCACGTAATGGCCAGAAAACACCTGCCGGGGGCTGTGATCATCGCCATCGACCGTGGCCTGTGGATCTGCCTGCAGAGAATCCAGCAGCGAATAATCGGCCCGCTGAGCAAACGCTGTAAAGGTGGTAATCGGCACTGTTTTCGGAATATCTGTTGGCTGAGTAGTCATCACTGATAGCGCGGCTTGTAAACGGCCCTGGAATACACCAGAACCTTTCACCAGATGCCCGGAAGCAACCGGGAACTGCGTTTCTGGTAATCACTGAACTGAGGATATTTAGCCCCCATCTGCTTCTCCTTTACGCCGATGCGCTGCAGGTAGATCAGCAACACCATTCCCGGCACCAGGTAAGCCCAGCCGGTGCCTGCCACCACCGCGAAGCTGAGGTAGCGAAGCAGATCGCCTAGGTAGTTCACATGGCGCACTCGCCGCCAGATGCCGTCGCTCACTAGTCCTGCCCCCATCGCCTTGGCGGTGGTTTTTTGTATGTCGGCACTGGTGTTAATCAAGCTGCCGAAGCTGAACAGGACCAGGGCTAAAGCCACGGTGGCCGGAACTATTGGCACTGGATTGAGAAAGGCGAGTAAACCCGGCAGGCTGTACAGGACCCCAACGAAAAGGAGGGCTAAGCCAAATTCCACCAACCCCACCCGCTCCTTAAAAAGCTGCTGGCGACGCTCCGGGAACAGCCACTGCTCCAGCAGCCACCAGCTGCAATAACTGATGTGCAGGCTGAGGTAGATCGCCTGGCGCATGCCCTGCACCCCCATCAGAACCGCCAACACCAACAGCAACACGATCGTGAGCAGCTTGGCGGTATTAATCGCAGTGAGCTGGCTCCAGCCTGGCTTTTTCCCATACCGCTGGGGTTGGTCGGTCACAGCCACGGAAGCTCCTTACTTGTGAAAGCCTATCGACGCCAAAGGAAGCCTCGCTTCATGGACAGATGCAATCAATCGAGCCGTGGAGTAGCGCGACGGGACCATACAAATCCCTAAAGTCTCCTAGGCCTACTGAGGCCCTTCTCATCCTTTGTGCCGCGGCAGCTTCATTGACTACAACTGTTTCTCTGCCGTCCCAATCCACCGCGCAAGTCACCAACCCAGGCGCCAGCTATCCCAGCAAAGCTGAGCTCTTAGGCTGTTTGCCATCTGAGCTAACCCGGATCAACCCGGTTAAGGCTTGGGGAAGTCTGGCCATGTCTCTTGGCTTGTCAGCATTGGCCTATGGCATAGGAACCCTGATCCCCATGCAGGTCAGTGCCGCACCTCTCTGGCTGCTCTATGCAGTGGTCACGGGAACAGTGGCAGGAGGTTGCTGGGTACTTGCCCACGAATGCGGTCACCGGGCTTTCCATCCCAACCCCCGTGTCGAAGCAGTAGTGGGATTTGTGCTGCATAGCTTGCTGCTTGTGCCTTACTTCAGCTGGCAGCGCAGTCATTCGGTGCACCACGCCAACTGCAACCACCTTGAGGCAGGCGAAACCCATGTGCCACCACGCTCCGATTCAACATCAGGACGTTTTGTGGCAAAAGCAAGACGACAACTAGGTGATGGCTTCTACGGGTTGGCCTCGCTGTTTACACACTTGATTTTGGGATGGCCCCTTTATCTAATGATTGGTGTTGCCGGCGGCGAGGAATATG
Source organism: Cyanobacteriota bacterium (assembly GCA_027620015.1). GTDB lineage: Bacteria > Cyanobacteriota > Cyanobacteriia > PCC-6307 > Cyanobiaceae > Cyanobium_A. Next base: position 1,851 of record JAQCGH010000042.1, on the reverse strand, counting down.
GCAGCCCCACCTCCCATTTCACAACTGCCGCACCCTTCAGGAATGGCGTGCGCTCCCTGTTTCCCGACTCATGCCGTCGCCTAATGGTGGTCTCCAACCTTGGCCTGCTGGCGATGGTGGCAGCACTTGTATGGGCCTGCATTCTGTTTTCAACGGCACGAGTTTTCTTGGTTTATGGATTGCCCTATCTGGTAATCAACGCCTGGTTAGTTTCTTACACCTGGCTGCAGCACACTGATATAGACATTCCACATTTCTCAAGTAGCGACTGGAATTGGGCAAAAGGCGCTTTACAAACAGTGGATCGTCCCTACGGCCCCCTTCTGAACCTTCTGCATCACGGCATCGGCTCAACCCATGTGTGCCATCACATCAATCCCAGAATCCCCCACTACAACGCTTGGCGCGGAAATGCTCTGTTAAAACAGCAATTTCCCCATTTGGTTCGCTTCGATCCCACCCCTATCCATTTGGCCTTGTGGCGCGTTGCAACTAAGTGCGCTGTTGTGAGTAAAAATAGTGTAAGTGGCGGCTTCTTCTATGAAGCGAAACTATCTAGCAAAAATAAGCATTAAAGTCATTAAAAAGCCCGGGGCTTATGCTCCGGGATTTTATATTTAGTTTTGAAAAAATTTCAGGAACAATAGTTGGGCAACGCAGCTGGCTCTTAATGATCAGCCCAGACCAAGTTGTGCAGCGATGCTTTGACCCGTGAGTAACTCGGTACCAAGACCAATAACGAAACCCATCATGGCCAAACGACCATTCCAAGTTTCGGCGAAAGCAACAAATCCGAAGCGAGCAGCAGAATCAGTCATGAGTGTTGAGGAATATTTCGAAAATCATAACTGATTGTGAAGACGCCCTGCCGCTCCTGCCCCTTTTTGATCCACCCCAGATGTTGAACGCAAGTAAAGAACTTCTAAGGTTGTTGAGCAACGGAGCCAGGGGCGAAGCCCAAAGCCAGGGAGTGAGAGTACGTGAATTGATACTCGAACTCGAGCGCAGCTCGCCAGCAGATCTCGCTACTCCAGGGGCCCTCGAACTGCTTGAAGGGGTTTGGGAGTTGCGCTGGAGCAGCAGCAGTCAGCCCTATCTCCAAGCGGTGCCTTGGCTGGAAAACTTGCAGATACTTTCCCCATCCCGGGAGCGGGCACTAAACCTCCTACGACCTCCAGGCGGGCTAGCAGTGCTGGGAGGCATAGCAATAGAAGCCAGCATCAAGCTCGAACATCGCACTTGCAACCTCGGCTCAACACCACAACAGCGAGTGCAGGTGCAATTTCAGCGCGGTGGATGGAGCGGACCCCAGCTAGGGAGCACACGCCTGCAGCTGCAAAGGGACGTACGGCAATCCTTTCCAGCCTGGCTAGATATCACTGTGCTCAGCCAAGAATTGCGGCTGTGCCATGGCAACGCCGGCACGATTTTTGGCCTGCTGCGTCGCCCCGATCTAGCTGTTGAAGCCTTCTTAGACAGTTAATAAAAATGGAACAAGACACCTCAAGCCTTCGCAGCTCCCTTGTGCTGGCAGCGGACAATCCTGCAGTTTTGGCAGAGTTTTACGCCCTCATGTTGTCGGTTGAACCTATGCAGGGTTTAGGTCCCAGCCATTGGCGGGTGCCCTGGCCCGCCGGGGGGTACTTGGAGATCTATGCCCCATCCATGAGCCGGCCCCAAGCGAGGCAACAGGGCCGGCTAGCAACTTGCCTGCAAAGGACAGTGACTGATAGCAACAACCAGGAAGCAGCCATGGAACTGCTGCAGTCATGGCTGGCAAGCGCTATCGAACTGGGGGCATATCTTTTGGACGGCCCTCGCCAGCAGTCCTTCGGAGTGGAGGCCTGGTTA
>JAQCGH010000007.1 GCA_027620015.1 Cyanobacteriota bacterium | reverse complement strand
GGGCTGGCGAGTCAAAAGCAGCCAGGCAAGGGGAATGCGGCGGCCCTGCCAGATACGGCCAAGCATTAGGGCTGCCCAGGCGCCCTGGTGGCAGCGAGGCGCGCAATCACCTTTAAGCCCGTGAGATCGCGCACTCGCTGGCTATCGGAGGGATCTAGGGCTACCCGCACCTCCACAACCCTGGCATCCGCGTCTCCGGTGGGATCAGTTGAAAGCACTGAACGCTGCCGCACCTGGGGACTGATCCGAATCACCTCGCCCGTAAGCGCGCCTTGATAACCGCCGTTTTCGCTGATCAAAGAAACGCTCTGGCCAAGGCGCACCCGGTCGATGTCACTTTCATAAACCTCCACCACGGCCTGCATGCGGTTACTAGCGCCGAGCTCAAGAACGCCTGTTTCAGTCGGTCGCTCACCAACTCGGGCGTGGAGTTTGAGCACGGTGCCAGCCATGGGCGCCCGCAGTTCGGTAAGCAGCAACTCAGCTTTGAGTTTTTCGCGTTCTGCCCAGGCCTCGTTGCGGTCCCCCTGAAGCTTGAGCAGGTCCGTCTCGCGGTTGTCCAGCTCACCGCTTGGTATGGCTCCAGAGCGACTCAGCTGGCGGTAGCGACGGATATCGCGGGTTTGTACAGCCAATCTGGTATCAAGGTTGCGAAGGCGAGCCTCAATTAGCCGTTGTTGGGCCACAAGGGTGGGCGCTGTGTCAAAGCGGGCTAGCAGCTGGCCACTGTTGACACGGTCGCCTTCCTCAACCAAAAGCTCGGAGATCCGGGGGCTGCCGCCAATGCCACTGATGGGGGCCGCCAGCAAGCGCACATCACCAGCCGGCTCCAGCCGTCCGAGTGCTGCCACCGCTTCCTGATTACGGGGAGTTGCCGCAACCACCGGTGCTTTGACGGCAGGGGTTCGCTGCTGGCGAACCACGGCGACAGCCAAAACAAGCAGCAGGGCCGCACCACCAAACCACCAAAGCCGGTTTACACCCAGCAAGGCGCGCTTCACGGTGCTGGCGGATCGTCGAACAACAACTCCTCGATGTAACGATCTGCCCACTCCGGGTTGAAGGCTTTCTCCAGCACCCGCCGAGTCTTGTCGTTTTGTTTCTGTTGCTTGCAATACCGGAGCTGACCCTGCCATCGATCAACCGTAACTGGGTGGGTTGATGCTTGAGGCTCACTGGAGGCTATGGCTGCAGCAAGGACATCAAGAAAGCCGCTTACTTCATTAAGAAACGCGGCCTCTTCAGCGGCGGTCGTGGGTCTCACAAAACGAACGTAGCGAGAAAAAATCGACCCCCAGCCTGGCAACTGTCTTTCCTGTTCAAAGCGGCTGTGGGGCCTAGCGGCAAGAGCCTCAGCGATGCCAACTGGCAGCTCGCCGCAAACAGGGGAGAGATCAACTATCGCAGCGGAGACCCCAGCCGGGCCAACAACTACATCTGCCCCAAAAACGGGTAGGTCAAAGCGGGGATCTGGGAAAAGTACGCAGTGCAAAATCTGCAATCCCGCTCCTAGCCGGGCTGTTTCTAAGTGCAGCTTGCGCAGCCCCCTACAGCGACGCAGCTCGTTTCGTATAAACAGCGATTCGCCATCAAGGCTGCCACTAATAGCCTCTAAATCGGGAGAGATCGATAACGCTTCTAATTCGGGCAGGCCTTGCCAAAAATTTCGAATCTGCGCCGCCATGGCAATCATCAGGGGATGAATTGCACCGCTTTCTGCGCCAGAGCTCTTAGAGGCAGCGTCGGGAGTAAGAAACGAAGCGGAGGCGGAACTCACGACAGGAGGTGCAGCCAGCAGAATGCAGATCCTGCCACGCATCTAAATCTTGCCCCTGGCCCTATCCCAGCCCCTGCTTCCAGGCCTGGCTAGCCCCAGCGATCAAATTCTCGCCAACGGCGCCACCGTAGTAAGCCTTTTCTTGCCCGACTCACCGCTGGTGTGTCTTGACTTTTGGTGCCGGGCAGGAAGCGTTTTTGAATCAGCTGCAGAAAGCGGCATGGCACATTTTCTTGAACACATGGTGTTCAAGGGCAGCGAGCTGCTCGGGCCTGGTGAATTTGACCTTCGCATCGAGGCAATGGGTGGCAACAGCAATGCCGCCACTGGCTTCGACGACGTTCACTACCACGTTTTAATTCCGCCTGATGCCGCTGCAAACGCCCTCGATCTACTGCTCGATCTGGTGCTGCATCCCCGCATCGATGCCGCAGCCTTCGACATGGAACGGCGTGTGGTGCTCGAGGAGCTGGCCCAAAGTGAGGATCAGCCTGATGAAATTGCCCTGCAGCATTTACTGCAACTCGGCTGCCCAAGACACTCCTACGGCAAGCCGATCCTCGGCAAGCGTGAGCTGCTGCTTGAGCAGACACCTGATGCCATGGCCGCCTTCCATGGGCGTTTGTATGGCGCCAACCGTTGCGTGCTCGCCATTAGCGGCGCACTTGAGCAGGAGAAATTGGCTGCGCGCATCGCTGGAAGCGACCTAGCACAATTGCCACTACTTGAAGAACCCTTCAGCCAGCCAACCCTCTTGGTGCAGCCAGGGGAGCACCGGATTGAAGTCCAGCGCCTCGAATCAGCGCGACTGCTGATGCTTTGGGGCTTGCCTCCTGCCGCTCAATTGCACGATGTGATGGGCGCAGACCTGCTGACAACAGTGCTGGCCGAGGGGCGCCGAAGCCGCCTGGTGGAAAGGCTGCGAGAGCAACTTCGAATCGTGGAAAGCATCGATCTCGATCTGCACGTGATGGAGTTCGGCAGTTTTGCCCTGCTGGAGGCAATTTGCGAAACAGACGAGCTGGCCTCCGTCCGCGGAGCAATTGATACGGTCTTGTCCGAGTTGGTGCAGGAGGGTATTGCTGAGGCGGAATGGAAGCGGGCCCAGCGTCTTGTGGCGAACGGCTACCGCTTTGGTTTAGAAGCAGCTGGAGGTGTGGCAGGCCTGGTCGGCAACAACCGTCTCTGGAGACGCCATCACCGGCTGGAACTGCCTCTTGAAGAAATCATCTGCTGGAGTGCGGATGAATTACTTCAACACTCGCTGCCCTTGCTTGATATCAGCCGGGCCTGCATTCTCGAGGCGGTGCCGACATGATCAGCACCAATACATGTACTGATAACTGGCAGCAGTGCAGCCTTGATGGTGGCCTACCACTGATCTGGAAGCACCGGCCTGGTCCTGCAATTGCAGCTTGCCGACTATGGATACGTGGAGGCAGCAGTCAGGATTTGCCCGGTCAGCGCGGGGCTTGTCAATTGCTAGCTGGCTTGATGACCCGCGGTTGCGGCACCTACGGACCTGAAGCCTTGGCCGACCTAGTGGAGGGGCGTGGGGCCGCTCTGCGCGCTGAAGCTGCGGAGGACTGCCTGGTGATCAGCCTCAAGTGCGCCAGCAGCGACACGAGCGAGCTGCTTCCCCTGTTGCTATTCATGGCTCAACAGCCCTGGCTGAGCCCCGACCAACTCGATCTAGAGAGGGACCTAAATCTTCAGAGCCTGCAGCGCCAGCGAGAGGATCCTTTTCAGCTAGCCCACGATCAGCTGCGCCACTTACTTTATGGCGATGGCCCTTATGGCCACGACCCTCTCGGAGTAGATGGAGAACTAGCTGCCCTGCACACCGAGCAGATAGCTGCGTTGGTACCTGAGCTCGGCCAGAACGGCGCCCTGTTAGTGGCATGCGGAGATCTGGATGATGAACTGCCCCAGTTGCTCAATCCCTTACTAATTAACCGCCCCTGGAAAACGGGCCCACTGAGCCCCGGCGATGGACCAGCTGCATCCTCCGAACTGGAGCGCTTTTCCTGCTTGGAGCAGGAGACAGAACAACTGGTGCTGATGCTTGGTGCGGCGACAGTGCCCCTTAGTCATCCGGACGGGTTGGCCTTGCGGCTACTTCAGGCCCACCTAGGCATGGGCATGTCCAGCCGCCTGTTCGTGACTATGAGAGAGGAACGAGGCTTGGCGTACGACGTTGGGGTCCACATGCCAGCACGTAGGGGTGCCACGCCTTTTATCTGGCATCTCTCTACATCAGCCGAGCGGGCAGAAGAAGCAACCACTGCTCTTTTAGAGGAGTGGCAAAGGCTTCTTGTTCAGCCTTTGAGCTCTTCTGAGCTCGCTTTGGCCAAGGCGAAATACCGCGGCCAGGATGCCATAGGGCGCCAGACCTGTGGCCAAATCGCAGATCGTCAGGCGCTGGTGTTGGGCCATGGACTGGGCTGGACATACGTAGAGGACAGCCTCGAGCGAGCCCAGCAACTGGATGCTGGCACCCTTCTCGAGGCAGCTCGCCGCAGACTTTCGACTCCCGCCCTGAGCATCTGTGGCCCGGCGCCAGCAATAGCCGCCGCAGAACATGCCTGGATGCGCCATGGTCTCAGTGCCTGAATTAAGTCACTGCAGCCTGTAGTTGGTCGGCTTCCAGCAAAAAAGTGCCGCGACGGAAACGAACTGACAGTTGATTGCGCGCCTTGATAGCAAGCACCAAGCCCTGCTCATCGCTATCCACCAGGTCTGGGGGACGCAACATCGGCATTGGATCAGCCGTTTTTAGGTAGTTGGGCCGGCCCTTTAGCTGCACTGCATCGCCCACAGCAAAAGGTAGTAGCTCCAACGACTCGGCTCCTTGTGGCTCGTCCATAGTTTCCCTTAATGGCTCGAAGTTAGACGGCCCGTTAGCTCGACCCCCAAAATGGAAACTAGATATGACGTGATCAGTTGAGGGCCCTAGCCACCTGGAGCGGCGCAATCGCCGGTCTATTGCTGATCTTGGTAGGCGGACTAATACAGGCCGCTGCACCGCATCCGACCGCTAACGGCGGCTTGGCTCTGACGACCTTGCCCATAACCCTTCAGGTGCCTGCCTTGCTACTAACCGCATTGGTTTGCGGCCCACGTAGCAGCATGCTCGCAGCAGTGGCCTACATAAGTTTGGGTCTACTTCAGCTTCCAGTTTTTCAGGGTGGGGGGGGTGGCACGTACCTACTGGATCCTGGCTTTGGCTATCTGGCGGGGTTTATCCCTGCCGCTTGGCTCACCGGCAAACTCGTGCGCCAGCAGAACATGGGCGAGTTGCTTAATTTGTTTGGAGCCGCAGTGGTCGGGCTGGGCGTCCTACAGATCTGCGGTGTAGCCAACCTTTTGCTGGGTGCACTGGCTGGGCGCTGGGGACCAAATCTTGGAATCCTCCTATTCAGCTACAGCCTGGCGCCATTGCTGCCTCAGTTGCTCCTTTGCTGCGCTGTAGCGCTGATGGCCCTACTGCTGCGCCGTTTGCTACTGGTGGAGTCATGAGACGGCAGCGCAACCTCCCCTACGCCTGCGCTGCAACGGTGTTGTTGCTCGACCAGAGCAGCAAAGCCCTGGCCGTTGCAAATCTGCCGCTAGAGGGCGGTTCGGCTTTTCTGCCTGGGCTGCTCTCCCTCCAGCTTGTCCGCAACACCGGAGCGGCCTTCAGCCTTTTCAGTGCTAATACCCAGCTACTAGGTCTAGTGAGCCTGGTGGTCTCTATTGGTTTGGCCGTATGGATTCAGAGGCAGGGTCAAATGACCCTCACCCGGAGCCTTGGGGTAGGCCTGCTGCTGGGGGGAGCTCTGGGAAATGGCCTTGATCGCTGGCGACTTGGCTTTGTGGTGGATTTTTTAGCCCTGGTGCCGGTGAGCTTCCCTGTGTTCAATCTGGCCGATGTGGCCATCAATCTGGCGGTACTTTGCTTCGCCATCGAGCTGTTGGGTAGCCATGGCCAACCCAGCGCTTGAAGCCCTAAGCCGACGTTGGCAGCGGTTTAGCCAGCCAGGCCAAGCACAACTCCAAATTCACATAGCTGGCAAAGCCTCGCGCCTTCTGCCCCTTCACCCGGGCACATACCGCATTGGTCGAGACAACGATTGTCAAATAAGCATTGACCATCAAGCGGTCAGCCGCCAGCACGCCCTGCTGGAGCAGCGGGGATCCCACTGGTTGCTGAGCGACGACAGCTCAACAAACGGCCTGTGGTGGAGTGGACGGCGGGTGCAGCAGTTGCTTCTCCGTAACGGCGACAGTCTGCGATTTGGCCCTAGCCAGGAGGCGGGACTGCCTGAGCTTGATTTCCAGATCCGCCCCCTACCCCAGCTGCAAAGGTTGCTGCGGTTAATCAGCTTGATACTTGCTGCAGCCGCCCTAGGTGGATTTGGCCTGCAGGCCATCTCCGGCTTGCAGGTGCCCATTCGCGGCAGCCTCGCCACGGTGCGTGGGCCCCTGGTGATCTATGACCGCCAGGGCAAAGCAATCGCAACTGCCCAGGCCAGCGAACACAGGGAGCTGAAATCCTTGCAGGCCTTTCCCCGGGAGTTGATCGATGCCCTGCTTGCCAGTGAGGACAGCCGCTTTTGGTGGCATCCCGGAGTCGACCCTGTTGGAACAGGGCGAGCCCTTGTTACTAACGTGCTTGGCGGAAGGGTGCTGGAGGGAGGCAGCACTCTCACCCAGCAACTAGCACGCAGCCTCTACCCCGATCAGGTGGGTCAAGGTGAAACCTTGGCGCGCAAGTGGCGTGAATTGCTGGTGGCGCTGCAGCTGGAGGCACGCTTCAGCAAGCGAGATCTGTTGCTGAGCTACCTCAACCGCGTTTATCTCGGCGTTGGCTGGGGTTTCGAGGATGCCTCCCGCCACTATTTTGGCAAGCCAGCAAGCGACCTGAAGCTTGAGGAGGCCGCCCTTCTGGTGGGACTGCTTCCCTCACCCAATGGCTACGACCCCTGCTTCGATCCACAGGCTGCCCTGAGTTCCCGCAATGCTGTGCTCAGAAAGATGGGCGATACCGGCCGCATAAGTGACGATCAGAGCCGTAGCGGCCGTCGCAGCCCAATCCGGCTTTCGCCTCAAGCCTGCAGTGGAAACACATCTATTGGCGGAGTGCCTTTTTATTCAGACCAGGTGGGCCGCGACCTCGATCAGCTGGTGGGGGCTGACGTGGCTGCCGAGGGAAATTTTCTGATCGATACCTATTTGAATCGCAGCCTGCAGGCACACGTGGAACGGCTGTTACGCCAACGACTTAGTGCCAGCCAGAGGTTGGGCGTAGAGGAAGGTGCAGTAGCGGTGCTCGATTCGCGCACTGGCGGAATCCTGGCCCTTGCCGGCGGTCGCGACTACCGCCAGAGCCAGTTCAATCGGGCCACAATGGCTATGCGCCAGCCCGGCAGCACATTCAAGCTGGTTCCCTATTTGGTCGCTCTCGAGCGGGGCGGCAAGCCCAGTGATCCGATCAACTGTTCGCCATTGCGCTGGCGCGGTCAGACCTTTAGCAGTAGTTGTGTCGGAAGTTTGAGCCTGGTGTCTGCATTCGCTACTAGTAGCAACACAGCAGCGCTGCGTCTGGCCCAGCGGGTGGGACTTGATGCAATAGTCCAAAAAGCTCGCGATCTTGGCTTCACCAGCCCCCTGGGGGCTGTGCCCGGACTGGCCCTCGGCCAGAGCGAGGTCACCCTGCTGGAGCTAACAGCTGCCTACGCAGCAATCGCCAACGATGGCGTTTGGCACTCCCCAACCACTATTCGGCGGCTTACCGATGGAGAGACCTGTATCGGCCAGTCATCAAGCCAGTGCCGCGAGGCGAACGCCCCGGCAACACCCCAGGCGGGACGCCGCGTCAGCGGCGAAGCAACGGCCCGCGTCATGCAGCAGTTGCTGCGGGCCGTTGTGCAAAGGGGTACGGGCCAGATGGCCAGTCTTGGCGGTCAGGAGGGTGGCAAAACCGGCACAACCAATCAAGGCCGCGATTTGCTTTTTGTTGGCTATGAACCGCAGCGCCACTGGGTAGTGGGTATCTGGTTGGGTAATGACGACAACAGCCCAAGCCGCGCCAGCAGCGCCTTGGCTGCAGGACTGTGGAGCGAGATCATCCGAGCAGCCCGATCCTGATGCCTGAATTGTGAGCACCCGCAACCGCCTCTGGATGATCGCCGGCCTGGCATTGCTGGCACTGATTGCCGTTGGCGCGGTGCTGCAGGGTGTCAACAACCTCTACTGGCAGCTGAGCTGGTATCTGCCGAGCTGGATCGTTCAGCCTGTATTTGCGCTTGTTTTCGTTGCCTTCGTGTTGCTGCTGGTGCAACTGGCCTGGCCGTGGCTGCAGACCATTGCAGGCAAGGCCTCACCAAAAGCAAGGGCCAGCTTGCTACCCCCGGGTAACCGCCGGGAGGCAGCCGCCCAAAACCTGGCAGCCATCGATCAAACCCTCGATCGAGTTCGCGATGCGGTGCAACGCGAAGGCCTGCGTCAAGAGCGTCAGCGCATGCAGGCCGAACTGGAAAGGGGCGACCTCGTGATTGTGCTTTTCGGAACTGGGTCGGCAGGCAAGACCTCACTAATCCGAGCCCTTCTTCAAGAGCTGGTGGGCAAAGTTGGGGCTGCCATGGGATCTACCAACGAAGCCCAGCGCTATCGCTTACGTCTGCGCAGCCTGCAACGAGCAGTGATTCTGGTCGACACGCCCGGCATCCTCGAAGCAGGTGTGGCCGGACTGGAACGGGAACGGCTAGCTCGAGATCAGGCAAGCAAGGCGGACCTGCTCTTGCTTGTGGTGGATGGCGACCTGCGCTCCGCCGAGCTTGAGGTTTTTGAAGCCTTGGCTGGGCTGGGCAAGCGACTGATGCTGGTGCTCAACAAGTGCGACCTGCGCGGCGAACAGGAGGAGGCAAGGTTGCTGCATCTACTGCGCCAACGCAGCCGCGAGCGCATTGCTGCGGAAGACGTGATTCCCGCAAGCGCGTCACCCCAAAGCGTGCCCATGCCAGGTGGGCGGCCCCTGCAGCCCGCTGCTGAAGTCGATGCCCTTTTAAGGCGAATCGCGGCTGTGCTCCACGCCGATGGGGAAGAACTGATTGCTGACAACCTGCTGTTGCAGTGCCGGCGGCTCAGTGAAGCAAGCCGCTCCCTCCTGACCCAGCAGCGCCGCACCGATTGCGAGGCGATCGTTGATCGCTACATGTGGATCGGAGCCGGGGTCCTTGCCGTCACACCACTACCTGGCCTGGACCTGCTCGGTGCCGCAGCTGTAAATGCCCAGATGGTGGTAGAGATCGCCCGTACATATGGCATAAGCATGAGCCGCCAGAGCGCCCAGGACCTGGCACTATCGGTGGGGCGCACCATGGCTGGCCTTGGGCTGGTAAAAGGGGGCGTCAACCTGCTAAGTGCTGCTCTGAGTCTCAACGTACCTGCTTTGGTTTTGAGCCGTGCCATTCAGGCAATTAGTGCCGCATGGCTCACCCGCGTTGCAGGACTGAGCTTCATCACTTACTTCGAGCGTGACCAAGACTGGGGAGACGGCGGTGTGCAAGAGGTCGTGCAACAGCAATACGACCTCAGTCGTCGAGAAGGGGCCATGAGTCACTTTTTGAAAGCCGCCTTCAATCGGGTGGTGCAACCACTGAAGGAAAAGCAACCGAGCTTGCCGCCAAGGCCTCGGGCCGATTAACCGCCAGTTCGACTAAGGCCTCCGGTGGCGGAGGCTGCAGTGGTCCTCGACTATCGAGCACCACGATCATGGCCAGATAAAGAACACCAATGAGTACCGAAATGGTGCCAGTCACGATTGCGACCAACCGGCCGCGTCCGGTGCTCGTCCCAGTAGGGGGTTCACTCAAGGAGGTTAATGAGAATTAGGGATCAAGGCTGGCATGCACCACCCTGGCGAGGTTCTCGAGGTGGGCTGGTTTGGTGTGGGGGTTACCAAGCACTGCCTTGAGATGGTGCCGCCCGGCGTAGTGAGGGCGCGAAAGCATCAACTGCTCCTGGAGCAGCTTATGGCGAGTGCGATCGCTCCAGGCCTGGCTTGCTGCGGCATCAAATTCATGGGGAGTGAAAGCCAGCAGATGAAAAGAGCCGCCGATTAGCTGCAGCCGCCCATGGGGTGCCAGTAGGGCGTGAAGCTGGCGACGACGCTGAATAGCCCCATCGAGTACCGCTTCGATACCCACAAGTCCGAGCTGCCGCAGACCGAGCCAAAGCTTGAGGATCTCGGCGGGTCGAGTGCCCTGCAGGCCACTTTCACCACCATGGGGACCTCCCCAACTCGGCTCCATGTAGGGCAGGCCGGTGTGAAACACCTCCGCCAGTGCCTGGGGGCGGGCCAGCAGTAGTAAGGATGATGTTTTGGTTATTCCCAGCAGCTTCTGGGGATTGATAGTGATCGAATCGGCTCGCTCAAGCCCAACAACCCGATGGCGGTGGGTAGGCACCAGGCCAAACACCGCGCCGATGGCGCCATCCACATGCAACCATTGGCCGCGCCGGTGACAAATCTCAGATATTTCACTGAGGGGGTCGACTGCTCCACGAACGGTGGTGCCTGCGGTAGCTACTACGGCGATTACAGATTGCTTTGCTAGCTCCAGTTGATCAAGCTCCGCTTCTAAAGCGCCTGGATCGAGCCGACCATGGCTATCCACTTTCACTAGGCGCAGGGCCTGGGGGGGTAAGCCCATCACCGCCAGAGACTTAGCGAGAGAGACATGGGCATCAATACTGGCAATTACTACAGCCTGGCCATCTACGGCGAGGCCCCGCTGGCGCCTCGCCGTGACCAGCGCCATCAAGTTGGAAAGGGTGCCGCCGCTGGCTGCCACGCCGCCACTACCCGCTGGCAAGCCAAGCTGCTCAGCCAGCCAGGCCGTGAGGCTGCGCTCGAGGCGGCTCAAGCTTGGCGACAATTCCTCAGCCAACATGTTGTTGTTCAGGCCAGCGCAGATCAGATCAGCGGCTACTGAAGCTGGCAGAGGTGGTGGGTCGAGATGGGCAAGAGCGCCAGGGTGGTTGGGATTAAAAGCCCCATCCATCACCAGCTGAAGATCGGCAAGCAGCATCTCAGGAGCCAAACCGTGACGTTCCGGCTCCACCGATGGCAAAACGCTCAAGCCGGGCAGAGGTGAGCGCTCGGCAGCACTTCCAAGCCAAATGCAGAGTTGGCGAGAAGCCTTCTCTAAAAAATCTTGCAGCGTGGGGTCTAACTGCTCCGGACTAGCGAAGGGCAAGGGCTGGCTGGCCCGCGGGGCAAGGGGAGCGCTAGCCAACTACTAACAATCGAATCAAGCCATTGTCACCTGTAGAGGTAGGTTAAAAGTGGGTGCTGCAGTCACTAATCAGTGGATCGTTCCCGACTCACAGGTCTACTAAGACCTGAGCTGCAACTCAAGTGGATGCAAATGCTGCTTCGCCACGCTGAACGTGCTGGAACCCAGGGCGAAATTCCCGTAGCTGCAGTGGTGCTTGATCAAGGGGGCCGCTGCATTGGCTGGGGAAGCAATCGGCGCGAGCAATACAACGATCCACTAGGCCACGCCGAATTGGTGGCCCTGTGCCAGGCAGCTCGGTTGCGTGGCAATTGGCGATTTAATGACTGCACATTGCTGGTGAGCCTTGAGCCCTGCCCGATGTGTGCCGGTGCTTTGGTGCAGGCTCGCATGGGCACGGTAGTTTTCGGCGCTGCAGATCCGAAAAGGGGCGCCCTCGGCAGTTGTATTGACCTCGCCAAAAACGCCAGTGCCCATCACCATATGACCGTTATTGGCGGAGTTTTAGGCCAAGAGGCCAGCGGCCTTCTCGAGAGCTGGTTTAGGAGGCGACGGCAGCAGAGGGCCTAAAGGCAGGCAGCTCAGTCTCAAATAAATCGAGGAGTCGCTCGACATTTTCAGGCTGACTGTTGTAGCCCATCAGACCGATCCGCCAAACCTTTCCTGCCAGTACGCCTAAGCCACCACCCAACTCAATTCCATGCTTGTTGAGCAGGTGCAAAGAGAAAGCTTTGCCGTCTACTCCCTCAGGGATTCGCACTGTGGTGAGAGTGGGTAAGCGCAGGGCGGCCGGGGCGTGCAGCTCGAGCCCGAGGGCCTCTAAACCAGTCCAAAGCAGCTCGGCATTGCGGCGGTGGCGTGCCCAGGCAGACTCCAGCCCCTCCTCGGCAAGCAGGCGCAGAGCTTCGCGCATACCAAAATTCATATTTACTGGAGCGGTGTGGTGATACACCCGATCGCTGCCCCAGTACTTATTAAGCAGCGTGACATCCAGGTACCAGTTGGGGACCTTGTCTGCTCGGGCCATCATTTTTGCTTCAGCTCGCGAACCCATCGTGAAGGGGCCGAGTCCAGGCGGACAGCTAAGGCCCTTTTGGCTGCAGCTATAGGCAAGGTCCACCTTCCAATCATCGAGGAAAAGGGGCACCGCGCCAAGGGAGGTGACGGTATCAAGCAGCAGCAGGCAGTCGTGCTGTTGACATAGCTCACCTATGCCTTCCATTGGCTGGCAGATGCCGGTGGATGTCTCGGCGTGGACAATTGCCAAGATCTTGGGTCGATGGGTGGCTACAGCGTCCTCGAGTTCAGCAAGATTGAAGGCTTCGCCCCAAGGCTTCTCGATCGTCACAACATTTGCCCGATAGCGACCTGCCATGTCCGCCAACCGCAGGCCGAAGTAGCCCTTGACTGCCACCAAAACCGTATCCCCAGGTTCAATGGTGTTGGCCAGGGTGGCTTCCATAGCGGCACTGCCAGTACCGCTCATTGGAATGGTGAGGCGGTTGTGGGTCTGCCAGGCGTAGCGGAGCAGCTCCTGCACCTCACCCATCAGCTCAACATATAAAGGGTCGAGGTGACCGATCGGCATTCGGGCTAGGGCCTGAAGCACGGTGGGATGGGCATTGGAGGGGCCAGGACCAAGCAGCAGACGATCCGGCGTAGCTATCGGAGCCAGTGTGCGGCGATGGGCTGAATTAACTGGTTGCAGCACGGGCAGGGAAACCAAGACCAGGAAGAAGCGTGTAAATCGAGCCTAAACAACAATTTGCGGGGTCTAACGGGCCCGCAAATTGGTAGCACCAAGACCACGGCACAGATGGTCAAAAGGAGCCCGAACCACTGCGGTGGAGGCCAAACCAGCATCCAGCAACATCTCGCAGATCACATCAGCCATCAAGCCGATGCTTCGCACAGTGGGTCCGGTGGGCACACCAAGACTCTTGTAGGTGTCGTCAAGACCATTCAGCACCCGCTCGTTGAGGATTGATGAATCGTCTGCGATCAGCGCGTAACTGGCATAACGCAAGAAGTAGTCCATGTCCCGCAGGCAAGCCGAAAGACGCCTTGTGGTGTAAGCGTTGCCACCAGGGAGGATCAACTCTGGATCAGCAAGCCAAAGTCGCTGGGAAGCCTCGCGCACAATGGCCGCTGCTTCACGGTTTATCAGCTCTACCGCAGCTAAGCGAACGCTGGTTTCAGAGTAGTAATTGCTGATGCGGTCGATTGCATCGCGGTCTAAGTAGCGGCCGAGCTGGTCATAACGGCCAATCAGACCAGTGATGGCATCGCGCATGGCGGAATCAAATCGGCGCACCTGCACCAAAAACTAGCACTCACATTTCGCCAAATCCCAGGCCAGGCTGGGAGTCTGGAGAAGTTGACAGAAACGGTTACGCAATTACCACGGCCACTTTCGCTGCATGCCCTACCAATTAGGGTCTGGCCGATACGCACGGTCCGGCGACGCCGCATCCGGTCGACACCCATCTTTTTTGTTCGTAATGGCCCAAACAGCCCAAGACGTCCTCCGTCAGATCCATGAGGAGGGAATCGAATTGATCGACCTCAAGTTTGTCGACCTACACGGCAAATGGCAGCACTTGACGGTCTGCCACGATCTGATCGACGAAGCATCCTTCAGCGATGGTGTCGCCTTCGACGGCTCCTCAATTCGGGGTTGGAAAGCGAT
Source organism: Cyanobacteriota bacterium (assembly GCA_027620015.1). Classification (GTDB taxonomy): domain Bacteria; phylum Cyanobacteriota; class Cyanobacteriia; order PCC-6307; family Cyanobiaceae; genus Cyanobium_A. The sequence goes on along the minus strand of JAQCGH010000007.1, from coordinate 43,879 downwards.
CAACGAATCGGATATGGCGATGGTGCCTGACCCGAACACTGCCTGGATTGATCCCTTCTACAGCCACAAAACACTGAGCCTGATCTGCTCTATCCAGGAGCCTCGCAGTGGCAAACCCTATGGCCGTTGCCCCCGGGCTTTGGCCCAGAAAGCTCTCAACTATCTCGGTTCCACCGGTATCGCCGACACCGCCTACTTCGGTCCTGAACCTGAATTCTTTGTCTTTGACGACGTCCGCTATAGCTCAGGCAGCGGCAGCAGTTTTTACAGCGTTGATTCTGTTGAAGCGCCTTGGAATAGTGCCCGCATCGAGGAGGACGGCAACCTCGCCTACAAAATTCAGTTGAAGGAGGGCTACTTCCCGGTCGCCCCCAATGACACCCTTCAGGACATGCGCACCGAGATGTTGCTTACGATGGGTAGCCTGGGGGTTCCGATTGAGAAGCAGCACCACGAGGTAGCAACGGCCCAGCATGAGCTGGGCATCAAATTTGCTGAGCTGATTAGCGCAGCAGACAACGTGATGATCTACAAATATGTAGTGCGGAATGTTGCTCGTAAGTACGGCAAGACAGCCACCTTCATGCCCAAACCCGTCTTTGCCGATAACGGGAGTGGCATGCACGTACACCAAAGCCTCTGGAGAGGTGGCAATCCCCTGTTTTTTGGCGAAGGCACTTACGCCAACCTTTCCCAGACCGCCCGCTGGTACATAGGTGGGCTGCTGAAGCACGCCCCAAGCTTCCTTGCTTTTACAAATCCCACCACAAACAGCTACAAGCGATTGGTGCCAGGCTTCGAAGCTCCAGTAAACCTGGTTTACTCCCAAGGCAACCGTTCCGCCGCAGTTCGCATTCCGCTCACAGGTCCAAGCCCCAAGGCCAAGCGCCTGGAATTCCGCTCCGGTGATGCTCTGTCCAACCCTTACCTCGGCTTCGCGGCAATGCTGATGGCAGGCATTGATGGCATCAAGAATCAAATCGACCCGGGTGATGGCACTGATGTTGATTTATTTGAGCTGTCTCCAGAGGAGTTGGCACGTATCTCCACTGTTCCGGCCTCACTAAACGGTGCCCTCGAAGCTCTTAATGCAGACAAGGATTACCTTCTGGCTGGCGGTGTTTTCACCGAGGACTTCATCAACAATTGGATTGCCCTTAAATACGAGGAAGTACAACAACTACGCCAGCGACCCCACCCCCACGAGTTCGTGATGTACTACGACGCTTAATTAGCTGATCAGCAACGTCTCATGCTGGCTATGTAAGCGGGCTTTTGTTGTGGCGTGCTCACCCCTCTTTGAAGCCTGTCCGTAGCCATTTAGTTGTTGTTGCTTCTTATTAGTCGGATCTCCGCAGCTCTTGAGCAATCGCGGTGTGAGCTCAAATTCGCTGAAATAGACACAAGTCATAGCTTCGCCATGCCGGACCAGCTCACAAAATTGGCCTACCAAACCATGCAGCAGGGCAGGGCGCTGCTTGGGGTGACCCACAAGGAGGTGAGCACAAGGCTGATGGGGTTGCTTGCTCCAGATGGCACACCTAAAACCGTGCCTGTGCCGCCTGAGTTGCTTGGCAGGCTTAGTCAGGCCATGGATGCATTGCACGAGCGCGACTGGCAGGAAGCTGAACAGGGCATCTACCCTCCATCTCTGCTTTTTGATGCCCCCTGGCTTGACTGGGCAAGTCGATATCCATTGGTGTGGCTAGATATGCCCAGCACCTGGAATCGGCGCCGAGAGCGCAATGTGCGCGATTTACCTAAAAGCGTTGAGCCAAATAACTACCCCGATTATTACCTGCAAAATTTTCATCACCAGACTGATGGCTACCTAAGCGATCACTCCGCAGCGCTCTACGACCTGCAGGTGGAAATTCTGTTTAATGGCACTGCTGACCCAATGCGGCGACGTGTTCTTGCTCCCTTGCTGCGGGGTATCAAAGCTTTCGCTGATCGTCCAGCCAGCCGTGTGCGCGTGCTCGACCTAGCGACTGGCACAGGTCGCACCTTGCGGCAGATCAGGGCGGCCTTACCCAAGGCCCAGTTAATTGGGCTGGATCTTTCCAGTGCCTACCTGCGTAAGGCAAACAAATGGCTTAGCCAGCTACCCGGTGAACTTCCCCAGTTGACCCAAGGCAACGCTGAAGCACTGCCCTTTGCCGATGAAAGTTTTCAGGCGATCACCTGTGTGTTTCTTTTCCACGAGCTACCGGGCGATGCACGTCAGAACGTCATCAACGAGGCCTATCGGGTGTTGGAGCCAGGCGGTGTTGTGGTAATAGCTGACTCCGTCCAATTGGCTGATTCACCCCAATTCAGTGCCGTAATGGAAAACTTCAGGCGCGTTTTCCATGAGCCTTATTACCGCGATTACATCTCAGATGACATTGGTGCTCGCCTCGACCAGCCTGGTTTTGAGGGCATCACAGCCGAAAGCCATTTCATGACTCGCGTTTGGACAGCGCGCAAACCTCGCTAACGCTTTAGTAACCAGGCCAACAGCAGTCCAACTGTTGCCCAGCGAAGACCACGCCAAAACAACACCATTTGGCGATATGGAGGGGCTAACTGCTCTGGCAGGGGATCAAGCAATCTCTGGGTTGTCTCAAGGCGCTGGAGTTGACGGCGCTGACTCACCCCAGAACTTTTTGTCGTTAACGACCCCTGGGTGAGCAACCCATCAAGCAGGTGCAGCAGACGAACTGGTTGGCGCACCGGGTGATGGCCCAGGGGTCTCGCCGCCATAGTTAGCTCCCAACGAGGCGTAACAGGCTTCAGGATGGAACCTCGAGCTTGTATGTGTCCAGTGCAAACCCCGCTATCCAAGTCAAAACGATGCTGGCCAGAAGGATCCCTTGAGGTAGCTGTAGTTTTACAGCGTCAACTGGCCATAAGTGATCGGGATTGGCATGCCTTCAAGGCCCAACGCCCCCGACGTGGTGCTGAGCAGCTTGCAGCAGCCCTTGTTCTGCTACTCAGGGCCGACGATCCTGGTGCAAGCCAATCCACGGACGCCCGACAGCAGGCCATCGAGTTGGTGGAGAATGGTCTCAGCTGGCTAAAGGCCGATCTGAGCGATCCGGGTTGCCCCAGCCACCGACCGACTCCAGCAGAAACTTTTACTGCCGACTAAACGCTCACAAACATTTGCTGGACCACACCCGTTGCTTTGGTGAGCCGCGTTTACCAGGGCTGCTTGCAGCAGAAGCTGCACCTCATCCCAAATAAGCGATCGTAGAACTGTCTTAATCAACAACTCCAACAGCGGCGCTAGCTGAAGCTTGGAGAGCGTGATGAAGACCGACCAGTTCAGTGCGATCGGGCACAACTACGCAAAGTCTTATTCGTTGACCGTGCGCCGCCTGCACCCTTACTCAGGCCTTGATCCGCTGTTCAAGAGCTGGGTGATTAAGCAAGGCATCCATCAGCCGCACACCTCGCAGTTGATTCACAAGGGGCATATGGCCCTCAGGAGCCTCAATTGACCACTGAAAAGAACCTGGATAACGAGTCCAGCGGCCGGCATCCTTCCAGGCCAACTTGGGCCAGAGCAGCTCCCAGCGGCCATTACAACTTCGTAGCAACTTTCCCTGCACCGAGAATCCAAAACGACCACGCGAATAACAGACCCAAAGCCGATCGAGGGTTTCAAGGTCGGAGGAGGCTATCGGCGGCACCTCGCTGAAATACACATAGCCCCGGCGTACAGCCTCTGAACCAGCTAGCTCCCGGAGGAAACTGCTGGTGAGACGATCAGCATCCTCAAATTGTTGAGCCATCAGGGCCCGCTGCAGGGCGGCGTAATCAAGGCCACGGGCTGACATCGTGGCAAGCCAGCCATTGGGGTAGCGGACCAGAAACCCTTCGCTCAGCTCATCCTCTTCTTCAATCAGTAGCTGAATTAAAAAGCCAGCTGCCCAATCATCTCCAGTGGCATCAACTCCAGCCAAATGATCTGGTATTAGGGGCCGCAAAACCTGTCGCTGCTGCTGCAAGGTGGCAACCAATGCACGCCGCTGACGGGGATTACCGGCCTGAAAGCGCTCAAGCAACTCCTTGGGGCTGGTAATGGAGGTAGCAGTAACCGGTGGTCCGGAAAGCATGGAAAGGGAAGCCGAGCCTGTAACGGTGCCAGCGTGGCCCACTATGTCAGCTGAGATCCTCATCATCGATGCCGGACCCCAACCCACCCCAAGATGTGGAGGCATTCCTGGCTGCCAGTGGGCCGATTGTGGACGTACGCAGCCCTGGGGAGTTTGAACAAGGTCACATACCGGGAGCTGTCAGCCTGCCCTTATTTAGCGACGAGGAGCGGGCCGAAATCGGCACCGCCTACAAGCGCCAAGGAAGACAGGTTGCTGTGAAACTGGGACTTAAATCAGTTGGTTTGAGGCTCCCATCCCTTGCCCAGAGGTTGTTGGACCTTTCAGATGCAGGAAAGACCCTGCGCCTGCATTGCTGGCGAGGTGGCATGCGCTCAGGCAGCGTGGCCTGGCTGGCGAGCACCTTGGAACTACCCGTTTTGCTTTTGCAAGGCGGCTACAAAACCTACCGTCGCTGGGTTTTGGAATGTTTTGAGACAGCCTGGCCCCTGCTGGTCCTTGGTGGTCGAACCGGCACTGGCAAAACCGATCTGTTGCATGCCCTTCGGGAAAGAGGGGAGGCCATCGTTGATCTCGAGGGACTAGCCAGTCACCGTGGCAGCAGCTTCGGCGGTTTAGGCCTACCACCTCAACCGAGCACAGAGCACTACGAAAACCTTCTCGCCGCATCCCTCTCGGCCAGCGCGGGCAAGGCACCGATCTGGCTTGAAGCGGAAAGCGCCCAGGTTGGTCGCTGCCGTATTCCTGCGGGCTTATGGCGCCAAATGAGTAAGGCGCCTGCAGTTGAGATTCAACGTCCCATAACGGAGAGGATTGAACAACTTGTTGCGGTATATGGCGATCAGGGGCAGGAGTCCTTACGACTAGCAACCGAACGCATCGCCAGGCGGCTTGGCCCCCAGCGCACCGCAACAGCGCTTGAAGCGATCGCTTCTCATGACTGGGCGGCTGCCTGCCAACAGATGCTCGACTATTACGACCGTTGCTATGACAACGAGCTCAGCAGACGCGAAACACCCTTGCTGTCCAGCTTCGATTTGGGCGGACTAGGGCCAGATGCAGCTGCAGCCGAATTGCTTCAACCAGCGCCCTGGTGGGAGCAGGTTAAGCCTGGCTCCTAAGATCGATTTTTGTTCCCCGTTGCCATGGGCGCCGCCATTCAGTTCTTCCGTGGGGTGGATGAGCCGGTCGTGCCCGACATCCGCCTTACCCGCTCACGGGACGGCCGCACCGGACAAGCCCTTTTCGTGTTTGAGGAACCCGAAGCCCTCGCACCCGAAAGCATGGGCGACATCACTGGCATGTTTCTGATCGATGAAGAAGGCGAGCTGGTTACCCGTGAAGTAAAGGCCCGCTTCGTAAACGGCAAGGCCAGCGCCCTGGAGTGCAGCTTCACCTGGAAGAGCACCGAGGATTTCGATCGCTTCATGCGCTTCGCCAAGCGCTACGCAGACAGTCACGATCTGGGCTTCTCGGGTAATAAGGAGGATGATCAGCACGAGCAAGAAGAGAACTGATCCCTTGAAGTTCGGCCAGTGGTTAGGCCTCGTGGCTCTGGTGGCATCCCTGGTGCTGCTCTGGAGCATTCGTCACAGCCTGATTTGGCTGTTTGCTGCTGTAGTTCTGGCCATGGGCCTATGCACTCTGGTGGGATCGATCCGATCGAGGTTTGGATGCTCAAGACCAATAGCGCTTCTGCTCAGCCTGGTCACGGTAACTCTGGTGCTTGCTGTAGCTGCCACCGTGGTTATCCCCCCTTTTATTGATCAATTCAGCCAGTTGGTGGGCAAATTGCCCATTGCAGCTGAAGCCCTGCTGGTTCTCATCCGAGATGGCCTAACTCAGGTTTCTCAAATGATTTACGGCAGCAGAGATGGCGACCTCTCCTGGCTTCGTGATTGGCTAGTCGATAGCAACTCTGATGCAGCATCTGGACTAGCCAACCGGCTTGGCAGCGGCGCATTAAGCCTGCTTGGCCTTGCAGGTGGAGTTGGCACAGGTTTGCTGCAAATTCTTTTTGTTGTTGCCGTTGCCTTGATGATGGCGGTGCAGCCAACTCCCTACCTGGAGGTGGTTGTGCTGCTGGTGCCGTCGTTTTACCGCCGCCGCTTGCGTCAGGTTCTGGTGCAATGCGGCGATGCCCTAAGTGCCTGGATTGTGGGGGTATTAATCAGTTCTCTCTGCGTAGGCACTCTGGCAGCTATAGGTCTGAGTTTGCTGGGGGTGAAATTAGTGGCAGCAAACGCCCTGCTTGCAGGCTTGCTCAATGTCATACCAAACATTGGCCCAACCTTAAGCACAGTATTTCCCATGTCGGTGGCGCTGCTAGATGCTCCCTGGAAAGCTGCTGCGGTGCTGGGGCTTTATGTTGCTGTTCAAAATCTAGAGAGCTATCTAATTACACCTTCGGTAATGCATCGCCAGCTCAAGCTGCTGCCTGGTTTCACCCTTACGGCACAGTTGGTGTTCACGGTTTTGTTTGGACCACTGGGTTTGCTGCTGGCATTACCACTTGCCGTTTGTCTGCAGGTGATAGTGCGAGAAGTGATAATTCGCGACATCCTGGACCAATGGAAACGTGTGCGCATAGCAGGCTGACACGATGAACAGCCGCACAGTGCTTGGAGCCCTAGCACTGATTGTCATTGGGCTGCTCGCCTGGGAACTGCGCTGGGTACTGCTTGTTCTGTTCGGAGCCGTTGTACTGGCTGTCGCTCTTGACGTACCCACAACCTTTTTAAGACGTCTGCTGCCGCTGAATCGCCCCACTGCCCTCATTGTGGTGCTGGTGTCTTTGGTGCTGGTAGGCGGCCTAGTGAGCCAGCTCCTGCTGCCTGAGCTGCTCGAGCAGATCAATCAATTAAATAGCCTTTTGCCTGTCTTAGCTTTGAGGCTTAGTGGCCTGGCACGCCAGGTGAACTGGCTACCCGATCTTGAGCAGCAGTTGATGGCGCTGGGTACCTGGGAGCGGCTCCAGCCTTTCGGTGGACAGTTGCTTGGTATGGCCGGGGGCGCTGCAAACACAACAATCCAGATGCTTTTGATGGCCTTGCTGGCGATACTGCTGGCACTTGATCCTCGAAGTCATCAAAAGGTGATTGTTTCCCTTACCCCAAGCTTCTGGCGCCCCCAGATGCAACATCTGCTGGGTGAATTGCGCCAAGCACTGGGTGGCTGGCTAGCTGGCATGACCCTATCTGCAGTGAGCGTTTTTTTACTAACTTGGGCTGGGCTGGCACTGCTTAGCGTGCCGTTGGCCCTACTTAGCGCACTCGTGTGCGGTCTACTTACCTTCGTTCCCACGATTGGCCCCTCAGTCGCCACCTTGTTGCCACTAGCGGTTGCATTGCTGGTGTCACCTACAAAAATGCTACAGGTGCTGACGCTGCGGCTGGTTCTGCAAAACGCTGAAGCTTTTTTGCTAACGCCAATGCTGCTGCGGCGAACGGTGAACCTACTGCCCACCGTGGCACTCACTGCCCAGCTCTGCCTGGGAGCATTGTTGGGGGTCCCAGGCGTACTGCTTGCCTTGCCTTTAGTAGTTGTACTACAAGTGCTATTTGAAGAAATAGTTGTAAAGGAATTGATGGATCACTGGACTTGAATAAATGAGTGATTATTTAGGGGGGAGTTGCCGATACTTTTGCGATAACGAGGGCAATAACAAGATCACTGCCGTAGCCAGAAGATGGTTGCGAATCGCTGCTGCCAACGAAGCAATTGTCAAGTGGTCTAACAACAGCTGGATTTCTACTCGGAGGTCTAAAAGAGCAAGCAGACCGAGCAAGAGTGGCACCATTGGCCATCCAAGACTACCCTTTCCCTTCTTAGCAAAATGAATAGGAGGCTGTTTAGCGACGGGACAATACCGGTAAAAGGGTAGGAGCTACACCAATGCTTGAATAAGCTCCAACCAAAATGCCAAAACTCAAGGCAATTGCAAACCAAAACAAGGTACTGCCACCAAAGAAAATAAGGGCGATCAATGGCAGCAGAGTTGTAAGCGAGGTGTAAACAGAACGAGTTAGTGTACTTACTACTGCCTCATCAACCTGATCTGCTAAGGGCAAATCTTTTAGCTGAGAGCGCTTCTCCCTTATTCTGTCAAAAATAACCACAGTGTCATTCACTGAATAGCCCGCAATGGTTAGTAGAGCAACAGCAAAAAGTGCATTCACTTCCACGCCCGCCAAAACTCCAAGCCAAGAAAACAAACCACAAGTGATCAAAACATCATGAGCAAGGCATAAAAGTGCGAGTAATGCATAAACACCATCGTAGCGGAAGGAAATATATATGGATATACCGACGAAACTAACTAACAAAGAAACCAAGCTGGCTTGCAGCAACTGTGAGCCAAGGGTGGGGCCAATGGTGTCAATAGACAAGCCACCCGAGGCCGTATTTCCTATCTGCTCTTGGAGTGACTTGAGAACTGCATCAGCCTGGACTGGACTCAGGCTAGGCAAGCGCAAAACGACTGAGCGTCCACCATCAAGAAGCTGAACTGTCGAACCAATAAGTGGCGGAGCAGGATCTGAGCCTTCTGCTGGCAGCTTCAATGCAACCAGGCTTGCTTGAAGTGAATCTGCTGCTAATGGGGCACAGGAGGAATCACAGACACGCTCGATTTGAATCTGGGTACCGCCTGTGAAATCAAGCCCTGGACGTAGCGGTGCTCGAATCGACGGTGAAAACCAGCTGACAGCCATTCCCAACAAACTCAGAAGTAAAGCAACTGTTGACAGGAGCCAAAGCTGACGGCGATGGCGGTTAACTCGGAAAGAAAACATTGGTCTAGTATTGGTAGGTGTATGAGCCATTTCAGGCAACTCCCTCTAAACGTTGAACAAGAGGTATGAAATAGTTGATACGGCGTAAGCCTGGATAACTCATAAGAACCCGCAGGAGCGTGCGGGTGCATGTGAGGGAGCTAAACAAACTAAGCAGAACACCGATGCCAAGCGTGACTGCAAATCCCTTGACTAGCCCCGTTCCCAATGTAAACAAAGCAATACAACTTATAAGCGTCGTAACCTGGCCATCAACGATCGATGAAAATGCGAGAGCGAAGCCAGTATCAATAGAACGAATTAAGGTATTACCAGAACGTAGCTCTTCCTTGATCCGTTCGAAAATTAAGACGTTTGCATCTACCGCCATGCCCAGAGACAAGATGAATCCAGCAATCCCAGGCAGGCTGAGTGTCACAGGGATTAGGGCATAAACTGCCAAATTGAACAAGCCATAAAGGGACAGGGCAACTACTGCAACAAGCCCAGCTAATCTATATACGACCAGCATGAAAACAGTTACTAGCAAGAGGCCTGCGAGGGCTGCCACAAGGCTAGTACGAATGTTTTCAGCTCCTAACGATGGCCCAACTGTCCGCACCTCGAGAATTTTCACTGGCAGAGGTAAAGACCCACCTCGGAGCTGTACCTCCAAATCCCTAGCTTGCTCGGCGCTGAAATTACCTGTGATGCTGGCCGACCCTCCGGTGATTCCAGCTGCTTTGAACTCGGCGCCAACACTTGCCTCACTTATTGAACGGCCATCTAGAACGATGCCAAGCAAACGGCCCGTACCTGCAATCGACTGGGTAAGGCTGGCAAACTTATCTCCCCCTTCCTTAGTGAAACCTAGAGTCACATCCCAGCCAGAACCTGTTTGCTGCTGCTGGCGTCCTGCAGTAACAAGATCCTTTCCACTTAGTCCAGCTGGTTCGAATTGGGTGACAATGTCGATATTTATACGTTGAAGATCTGCTTCTAGCTGATCACGATCAGATTGTTTAGTGTCAGGTGGAGTTGGCGTTAGTACATCAAGCTGCGTATCAGAGGTTTGCTTATTAGGACCGTTTAGGCGGATTAAAAGTGCTGTTGCCTGACGTTTCAAGACAAGCAATTCCTGCATGCGCTGTTCGGTACCAGGCTTTTGGGCTCGAAACTCAAGTAATGCTGTAGTACCAAGTACCTTGGCTGCGCGGGTGGAATCTTGCTCGCCAGGCAATTGCAGTACAAGCTGATCTTCGCCGACGGTTTGCAAGGTGGATTCAGCTACGCCCAAACCGTTGATGCGTCTATCAAGAACTTCCTTGACAGCATCTAGTTGCTCCTTCTGGATCTTTTTGATGACCCCAGCTGGCAAAACCTGGAGAGTCAGTTGGCTGCCACCACGCAGATCTAGACCCAGGCGTTGGCCCAGGGGCGTCTCCGGAGTGTTCCAGCTAAAGAGCAAGGCCCCTGCCGCAATTGCCAAGGCAAGGATCAGGGCAAACCACCCCTGTTGACGAGCCATAACTAGATCTTTCCGGTGACAAGCTGCTGGGCCGCATCAACTATCTGATGGGGCTGAATGATGGTGAGGTTTTCAAGAGCACCATTGTAGGGAGTTGGAATATCCTGAGAAGATAACCTAATCGGCCTAGCATCAAGCTCATCAAAACAATGTTCTGTGATTAAGGCAATTAATTCAGCCCCAATACCACCTGTCTTCATACATTCCTCCACCACAATCACCTTGTGGGTTTTGGAGATCGAGGCGGAAATGGTGTCCATATCAAAGGGCTTAAGACTGATCAGATCGATCAACTCCACACTCACCCCAATCTCCTCCAACTGCTCAACAGCCTTGAGGCAGTGATGACGCATACGCGAGTAAGTAAGAATCGTGATATCTGATCCAGTCTTTACAACCTCAGCCTGGTCAAGAGCACAGATGTAATCACCTTCAGGAATTTCTTCAGAAAGGTTATACAGAAGCACGTGCTCAAAAAAGAGAACGGGATTATTGTCGCGAATTGCCGCCTTCATAAGGCCTTTGGCATTGGTGGGAGTGCTCACTGCCACGATTTTTATGCCGGGTACGGCATGGAAATAGGCCTCAAGGCGTTGGCTGTGCTCAGCACCAAGTTGACGACCAACCCCTCCAGGACCACGTACAACAGTGGGGATTGTGTAGTTGCCGCCGCTGGTGTAACGCAACATCCCCATGTTGTTGGAGATTTGGTTGAAGGCCAACAGCAGGAAGCCCATATTCATGCCCTCTACGATTGGACGTAGCCCCGTCATCGCCGCACCTACAGCCATGCCTGTAAAAGCGTTTTCGGCGATAGGGGTATCCAGTACCCGCAGCTGACCGTATTTCTCATAAAGATCTTTGGTGACCTTGTAAGAGCCGCCGTATTGCCCGACATCCTCACCCATCACGCATACGTAAGGATCCCTCGCCATCTCCTCGTCGATAGCGTCCCGAAGGGCATTGAACAGCAGAGTCTCTGCCACGTCTGGGCTTACACCATTTGGCTGCCAACCTATCTCAGCCGCCGGCGGCAAAGGTTGAAAGCAGCAGCACCGAAAGAAGCATGCCGGGGAGCAACAGCGTTACTAGCAAACCCAGATCGTGGGGAGTCATGGCTAGAAACTAAGGCTTTTCGCTCGCCTCGGCAGGAGCCAATCCGGAACCGGACACCAAGCTGCGCACGAACACCAACGCCAGACCAATGCCAATAAAAGCAAAGCTGAAGGTTGCAAGAAACGACATTCCCACAAGCAACGTTTTAAGGGCAGTGGCAATGCTCTGGGCAATCGCTGAGCCGTATCTGGGCGGATGCAGCGCGTAGTACGTTAATAATTTTCGGCTCAGACCTAGGGCCAGCCAGGCCAGCAGACCCGCGGTCAGAGATCCAGAAAGGAAACTCAGCGGTCCTTTACGGGGTGCTGCATCACTGGGCTTGATGGGGGATTCGGATTTAGTCACTGAATAAGGCTGACACCCCGATCGCTGAAGCCACAACACCAAGACTCAAAGCCATACCGCTCAAATTGTTCAGCGAGGTCTCCATGGGCTTTGCGAGCCTGTTCCAGCCCTGGGAACAGGGCAAACAGACTGGGGCCAGAACCGCTCATCGCAACCGCTAAAGGTTGCTCGGACTGGTGCAGTAACGCCAAGCCCTGGCGCACAGTTTCAACCTCTGGTTCCACCACGAGCTGTAGGTCATTTCGCAGTGGTGGCCACTGCTTTGTTCCTGCGATGGCCAATAGCAATGGAGACTGGCGTAGGGCCTGCCGGCGCAGTTCAAAGTCAGCTTCAGCTTCTAAATAAAAGTCGCCGCGTAGCTCCTTGCAGAGTCCATAGGCCCAGGGCGTGCTCACACTCACCCCTGGGTGCTTAGCCAATAGAACCGCGGGATGCTCAGTTGAATAAAATGGCAATGCTTCTAGCTGCTCACCGCGCCCAAAGCAGAGCTGGGTGCCGCCATCAAGGCAAAACGGCATATCAGAACCAAGCTCGGCCGCCATTATGTGAAGTTGATGAGTCTCAAAGCCCAGTCCCCATAGCTCATTGAGACCAACCAGCGCAGCCGCCCCGTTACTTGATCCACCCGCTAGGCCAGCCCCGATCGGAATGCGCTTCTCGAGAATGATCTGAGCACCTAGCTCAGGAAAGCCAGAGCGGGCGCGCAACATCTCCCCTGCCTTAACGATCAAATTGCTGCCGTCAGTGGGCAGGTCGGCTCGATCGCATTGGAGGCTTATTCGGCCATCGGCCGTTGGCAGCAACCGCAATGTATCGGTTAAATCGATCGATTGCATCACCATCGCCAGCTCGTGAAAGCCGTCGGGACGTAGGCCGAGCACCTCCAGGTGCAAATTGATCTTGGCGGGAGCACGCACGCACAGATCAGTCATGGGCAGGGGCGGTTGGCAGTAGGAAGGACCTGATTCAAGCCGCCCGCCAACGCCACCCAGGCTGCTGGCTCTATCTCCTGGGGCCGCTGTTGTAAGCCGATTCCCGCTGCTTCCGCAAACCCAGCCAGCTCAGCATCAGGAAGAAGGCCAGCCAGGGTATTGCGCACCATTTTGCGGCGAGCGGCAAAGCAGCGCTTTAAGAGCATTTCCACCGTACGGGCGAGTTGGGGTGCTAATTGCTGCTCCACTGGCAGCGGCTCCAACAAGATCACCTCCGAGTGCACTTGTGGCGGCGGCTGAAAACAGCGCGGTGGCACGGCACATACGGAGCGGCAGTTGGCCAGCAGCTGCATACGCACGCTCAGAGCTGAAAAGGCGCTGGCGCCAGGCTCACTGCGGATCCTTTCCCCTACCTCCCGCTGCACCAGCAGCACTAGACGGTCGTAGGGGTGGGCCACAGGGCGATCCAGCCTGCCCACCAGCCGCTCTAGTAGCGGGCCTGTGATGTTGTAAGGAATATTTGCCACAACCTTGTTGGCGGCTGGCAGATCCACTGACAGAACGTCCCCCGAAGTGAGCTGGAAGCGCGGCTGATCGCCGAAGCGCTCCAGCAGGCCCAGCACCAGGTCGCGATCAAGCTCCACTGCAACTACTGCGCTCACCGGAGTAGCCAGCAGCCGCTCGCTGAGAGCTCCCCGGCCCGGCCCCACCTCCAACACCCGATCGCAAACTTCAAGCTCTGCTGCCTCAACGATGCGCGCGAGCACTGCCTGATCTATCAACCAATGCTGGCCGAAGCGCTTGCGGGCACGGTGGGCAGTAAATGTCATCTCAAATTCGTGAGGTGTCCAGAATGGCTTTTGGCCTAGATCAATTCATCCATTCGTAGGACTTGATTGCAAGGCAGCCATAGTTTCCTCCCGCCGTTCCCGACCACGCCCGCACCATCAGGTGCGGGCGTTACAGCTGAGCGTTGCGGGGAAACGGAGCTAGGGATGGGCCAGTAAAGGTTTATGTGCACCGTCGAGTTCTGCCGGCAATTATTGGTGGCTACAACTGATCAGTGATCGGAGTGGATCCAGCGAACAGGTCCGGTGGCTGGTGCTAGGGGCACCAAGGCAAATACCAGCTCCACCGAGCTCTCCGCCCAAACCGGATGGGCATCCAGCCAGCAGTGCCAGGCTCGCTCCAACCGCTGATGCTTACCGCGGCGCAAGGCTCCGGCACCCCAACTATCAGGCCCGCAACGGCTGCGAGCTTTTACTTCCACCACCAGCAGGCGAGCATCTTTTTCCATCACTAGATCCAGCTCTCCCCAGCGACATGACCACTGGTGTGAAAGCAAGCGCCAACCTCTGCCGAGCAGTAGCAGCAGCGCCCGTTGCTCGGCCCAGTCACCTTGACGGCGTGCAGCGGTGCGAGCCATTCGCTTGATGCAGAAGCACCCAGGATTCCCACGGGATGCGCAGCTAGGTGCCCTGCTTAGGCTGGATCCAGCTATCCAGCGGTCATGTTGCCACCGTTATGTTCCGATCGATCCAACTCCGGTCGAGGCCCGCGCAGGTTGGCCGGCAGAGTGCTGGCGCTGTTATTTGCCTTGGCTACTGCTATCGGCTTGGTCTCTATTTTCCCCCTACCAGTCGAGGCGGCCATGGATGTGGCCAAACAGGTGCTTATCGGTGCTGATTTTCACGGCCAAGATCTGCGGGGTGCCACCTTTAACCTCACCAACTTGCGAGACGCCACTTTTGCCGGCTCCGACCTGCAGGGGGCAAGCCTATTTGGCGCCAAGCTTCAGGACGCTGACCTAAGCAACACCAACTTGCGAGAGTCAACGCTCGACTCTGCAATCTTCGATGGCACCAACCTCAGCAATGCAGTGCTGGAAGATGCCTTTGCTTTCAACACCAAATTTACAAATGTGATTATTGAAGGGGCAGATTTCACCAATGTGCCTTTGCGGGCTGATGCGCTCAAAACCCTCTGTGGGCTAGCCAGCGGTACCAACCCGGTCACCGGCCGTGAAACCCGCGCCAGCCTTGGCTGCAGCTGAGCTAAATCGATGAGCTTCGACGCCCGTAGCCGCGAACGCCTCCAGGACTTGGGCCGCAGCCTGCCCCAACCCTTACCAAAGCCTGAGCCTCTTCAGCAGAGCCAAACCAAAGCCACCGAAAGGCGCCACAAAGTGGAGCTGGAGCAGAACCCAGAAGCACTATTTCGGGAGCTGATGCAGGTCAGTCCTGATGGCACGGTGCCACCTCACCTGATGGACCGGCTACGCGAGCTGGAGAGCCTCCGTCAGAGCGCCATTCCTGTTGCGCCGCATAGCATTGCCACAAGCCCCAAACCACTCCGTGGGCGCAATACTGCTGGGCAAGCAGATCGGCGCACCGCGGCTGAGTATGACGATCTTTACATCGCCTTTCAGCAATTGCTGCTGGAGGACGAGGAGGACATGCCCTCAGCTACTGACAAATGATGGTTGCAACATTTTCCAGCGATCCCAGCCTGGCAGCCTTCGGATCCAGCTTTACCGCCATCACCCTGGCCGAGCTGGGAGATAAAACTTTTTTCATAGCGCTGATCCTGGCGGTGCGGCATCGCGCTCGCTGGGTTTTTATCGGTTCATTTGCTGCCCTAACCGCGGTCACCCTGATCTCCCTGGCCCTCGGATATGGCCTACGTGAGCTTCTACCCCAAAGCCTGGTGCCCTGGCTGGCCGCCGTGCTCTTTCTCAGCTTTGGCATCAAGCTGCTAATCGATGCCCAGGGAATTGCGGCAAATGCTGCCAGCGAGGAGAAGGTGGAGGTTGAGCAGGCGATCAGTACAGCGATGAATCGCAATGCGTTCAACACTCCATGGGCAGTGGTCTGGGAGGTCTTTGTGCTGGTGTTTATCGCTGAGCTAGGCGATAGAACCCAATTCACTACAATTTTCATGGCTACTGCCCCAGTCCAGGTATTTAGCTTTGGCGGCCTACTCACCGGCACACTTCTTGGACATGCCCTGGTCACCTGGCTGGCAGTAGGCGCTGGCAAGTGGATTGGCCAATGGGTGAACGAGCGCTTGCTCTATCGCCTGAGTGGCGGCCTATTTCTGGCGTTTGGTTTATTGGCCCTGAGCCAGGCCCTGAACTGATCCATCCCCCGTATGGTGCCCCCATACTTTCGCCACAGGGTTTAGGGAGCTCCACCATGACCATTCGCGTCGGCATTAACGGTTTCGGCCGCATCGGCCGCCTTGCCTTCCGCCGTGCCATGACCCTCGCGGAAGTTGAGATCGTTGGCATCAACGACCTTATCGAGGTCGACTACCTGGCCTACATGCTCAGTTACGACTCCACCCATGGCCGTTTCCAGGGTGAAGTAGCCGTCGAAAACGGACAGCTGGTGGTGAATGGCCAACTGATCCGTATCAGCGCCGAACGAGATCCAAGTAACCTCAAGTGGGGCGAGGTTGGAGCCGATTACGTACTTGAAAGCACTGGCTTTTTCCTAACCGACGACTCCGCCCGCGCCCACATCAATGCCGGCGCCAAGCGTGTGGTGATGAGCGCTCCCTCCAAAGACGCCACACCAATGTTCGTTATGGGCGTCAACCACAGCAGCTACGCGGGCCAGGACGTGGTCTCCAATGCAAGCTGCACAACCAATTGCCTGGCACCTGTCGCCAAGGTGTTGCACGACAACTTCGGCATCGTCAACGGCTTGATGACCACTGTGCATGCCACCACCGCCACTCAAAAAACCGTGGATGGCCCGTCGGTGAATGATTGGCGCGGCGGCCGCGGTGCGTCCCAAAACATCATCCCCAGCTCCACCGGTGCCGCTAAAGCCGTTGGCCGGGTGATCCCAGAGCTCAACGGCAAGCTCACCGGCATGGCCTTCCGTGTGCCCACCGCCGATGTGTCGGTCGTGGACCTCACCGTGAACCTGGCTAAACCCGGCAGCTACGACCAGATAAAGGCCGCCATGAAGGCAGCCAGCGAAGGCCCCATGGCAGGAATTCTTGGCTACACCGAAGACGAGGTGGTGAGCAGCGACTTCCTTGGCGAGAGTTGCACTTCGGTGTTTGATGCCGGTGCCGGCATCGCCCTCACCGACACCTTCGTAAAGGTTGTGGCCTGGTACGACAACGAGTGGGGCTACAGCTGCAAGTGCCTTGACCTGATGCGCCACATGGCCAGCGTGGGATAGGGCAGGATCAGATCCGGGAGCTACCCCACCGCGGCTGAACCTGGGACAGACCGGGCACTGGAGAAAGGTCCTGCCCGTTTCTGCCCGTGCCCTGTGCCGCTTTGATCTCCCTGCTCGAACCCTGCCAATCGCGCCAGGGCCACTGGTTGTTGCCAGATGCCGGCTTCCCCCAGCAGCTCGCCAGCTTGCTTGGCTCGCCTCTTCGCAGTAGCGGCAGGCCGCCCAGTAGTTGGCAGGAGTTACATGCTGTTTTTCTGCCATTAGCAACGCTACCAGCGCTGGAAACGCTTTCCCAAACACCAGCTGCTACCTACCGCTACCTGATCTGCCTGGACCGGCGCGGTGGCCGCCTGTCCTGCTGGCGGCGTTACCCGGAAGGTCTGGGCTGGCAACGTCGTTGCGGTCCGATGCCGCTCGCACTGTTCATACGTCGCTTCAACCAGCGCCTAATCTCCACTACATGACTGGAAATCTCCAGGCGATTGGCTTTTTATTCAGTTGGGTGCTCGGCTGGGGCATCGGCGGCTCGCTGATCGATGCGGGACTAATTCAGGCCGGCGTCTATTCCCTCGAAACCGGCCAGCTCGGCACCCTCACCACCTTCGTGTTGTGGACCTTGCTATGGGGAGCCGCTGGTGCCTGGCTCTACCGACGCTTCACCACTACTACGCCCGAGTCCGGCGAGCCAGACCAAAATGCGCGATAGTACCTCTGAACTAGTATGAACTGAATCGCGGCGCGCGCCTGGCACACCCAGCTCATCCGGCCTCCTCACCATTGCCGAGCAGCGCCAGTCTTAATTCTCAGCTAATACGTTGCCGCGCCAGCACTGTGTTGCTGCGGGTAAGTGGGGAATCGATGCAGGAAGCCGGAATCGGCCATGGCGACCTGCTGATCGTCGATCGAGGCCTGGAGCCTCGCCCCGGCCAAATTGTGGTGGCCTGCCTGGATGGCTACTTCACCCTTAAACGGCTAGTAGCCCACCAAGGCCGCTTACGACTGGAGGCAGCCCACCCGGACTACCCACCCCTAGAGCTGGATTTCTGTAATGGCGCTTGCATCTGGGCAGTAGCCCTGCACGTGATCCGCACCATGGAACCTGGCTGGGGTGTGCCGTAAAGCGCCATGACCTGCGAACCCTGCAGCCGCCGCCGCCAGGCAATCGTGTTAATCGACGGCAACAACTTCTACGCCTCCTGCGAAGCGGTGCTGGATCCCGCCGTGCTTGGTAGACCGTTGGTGGTGCTCTCCAACAACGACGGTTGCATCGTGTCGCGTAGCGCTGAGGCCCGAGCTCTCGGCATCCGCATGGGCCAGCCCTACTTTCAAGTGCGGCGCGAGCTGGAGCACCAGGGCGTGGTGGTACGCAGCTCCAACTACGCCCTCTACGCCGATATGAGCCAGCGGCTAATGGCCACCCTGGAGCCATGGGTGGAAGCGTTGGAGATCTATTCGATTGATGAAGCCTTCGGCCAGCTAAACCGGCCCGCCGACCACCGCAGCCTGCACGATTGGGGTCGCCAGTTGCGTCACCACGTGCTCTGCCAGCTCGGCCTACCGGTGGCGGTAGGCATCGGCCCAAGCAAGGTGCTGGCCAAGCTCGCCAACCGACTTGCCAAGACGACAGCTAGCGCCTCGGGTGTCTTTGACATTGGCAGCACGGCCGACCCCGACCCCCATCTCACAGCGATCGCCATCGAGGATGTCTGGGGTATTGGCCGCCAGCTCTCCCGCTGGTGCCGCCTGCGCGGTGTTGCCGATGCCAAAGCTCTGCGCGACATGCCCAGTGGCGAACTGCGCCGCCACTGCGGCGTGGTCGGACTGCGCCTGCAGCAGGAGTTGCGTGGTATGGCCTGCTTACCCCTAGAAACCCTGCCAGCCGCCAAGAGGGAAACCTGCGTGAGCCGCAGCTTCAGCCAGCCGATCACCAGCCAAAGTGAGCTGAGGGAGGCTATCGCTTCCTACCTGAGCCGGGCAGCAGAGAAATTGCGGCGGCAACATCAACGGGCTGGAGCCATCACGGTGTTCGCGCGCAGCAACCCCTTCAACGGCACCAGTTTTTACAGCAACAGTGCCACGGTGAGCCTGCCACTAGCCAGCAATGACACCGCCGTGCTGCTGCAGGCTGCCCTACCTCTGGTGCCAGTGCTGTTCAGACCCAACAAGCCCCTGAACAAAGCGGGGGTGCTGCTGCAGCAACTGCAGGGCGAGGAGAACCTCCAGCACAACTTGCTGCTGCCAATGCCCATAGAGCAGCAACACCGTCGCACAGCGCTGATGGCAACCATCGACCAGCTCAATCGCCACTACGGCAGCGGGACCGTGCAATGGGCCGCCGCGGGACTGCAAACCCCTTGGAGGATGCGGCGATCACGACTATCTGGGGCCGCTACCACCCGCCTAGACGCCATCCCGGTGGTGCGGGCCTGATCCAAATGACAACAAGGCCGCTTCGATCATGGCGGCAGTAACAGTGATCTCCTCCTGTTCATCAGCATTGTCGAGATAAGCCTCAAACGAGGCATAGCGCTGGATGCACGGAGGAGCACTGGCAGCGGCGCAAGCCTCAGACCAGCTAATACCTTCAGCCTGCACGGAGAGATAGGCGGTGAGAGCTTCCTCAAGATCGCAGCCGTCGCCGATGGCCTCACCGTCCCAGAACACCTCGAAAAAACCCATGGAACCAAGCTGGAATCAGCAGTTGAGAAGCGAATGCGGGGATCAGTAAAACAAGATGTAGATCAAGGCTGACTGTGACTGGAAGATCAGGCCCAGACTGGGCTGCTCACAGCTGCAGAGACAGACGGAGAATCAAAGTAAAAGGATAAGCAAAGCGATGAAAGGGTCTTAGAGCAAGAGAGAGTTGGATGCCGTTAATTATGCCGCCGGTTGAGACATCACCTCCTCGTAGCCAGCGCGGCGCTGGGAATCGAGATGATCAAGATGTTTACGTTCGTTATAATAGAGGTCCTGAAAGCGCAGGGCGTCGCTGTTGAGTTCACTGAAGAGGGCCTCGATGCGCGCTTCCATATCGCTCAGCGGTGCCAGGCCTGAGGCCGTGGCTTGAGCCTCCTCCCTTTCTTGCTCCAACAGCCGGGCAATGCAGAGCTCCAGCGTCTCGAGGCGCTGGCTGCTCCAAGCATCCAGCAGATGACGGCAGCGCTTGACACTCTTCTGGCGCTCTAGGGCGGCTGTCGCACCGCGCAGCTGAAGCAGGGGCTGGCTGAATGCCATGCGCTGAAGCTCATTAGGCTCCAGCAGTGGCGTCAGTCTGGAGAGCAGGGCGCTCTGCTCCACCACCAGCTGATCGCCCAACAATCTCGGCAAATCAAGATCAGCGAGATCTGAGCCTGGGTCGTGGCCGCGGTTGATCGCCTCGAGCCTGCCCACACCGAGGTTGTCCTCCTCTAGGCCACTGATCGCAGCCCAAAGCAAGCGGTGGTGCTGCAGCGCAAAGTCGTCAAGCTCGCGCAGCCGCAACTCCACCCGGATCGCGCCGCGATGGCTGGGGCAGTGCAGATACATCCGCAACACCTCCGCTTCTGCCCGCTCACGAAGCCCCGCTGCACCGGGTAAGTCCCACTTCTGGGAACGTCCATGCCAACGCTGGCCCTTGACCTGCTGACGTAGATCGTCTTCCAGCTGGATCGCTAGTCGGGCCTGACCACCGCTGAGGCGCTCAGCGACCCGCTGCAGATAATGGCTACGCACTGCGCTCTGGGGCAGCTTGCCTAGCAAGGCAACAAGTGCCGTTACTGCTGTCTGGAACTGGTCGGGACGGGCTAAATCGCGGCCGTCGAGCACTTGCTCGATCTGCCAATCGAGCCAGAGCGGAGCCTGATCAAGCAAAGCCCTGTAATCGCCGGCGCCCTGGCCCTTGAGGAACTCATCGGGATCCTTGCCGGAGGGCAGCTGCAGCACCCGCAGCTCCAGCTGACCCTGCAAGGCCAGCTGCTCTACTTCGCCGATAGCCCGTTGGGCAGCGCGCACACCAGCGTTATCACTATCAAAGTTGAGCACCATCCGCCGCCCCTCACAACAGCGACAGAGCTGGGTGATCTGCTGGCTACTGAGGGCAGTGCCAAGGGACGCCACCACATTGGTGATACCAGCGGCGTGCAAGGCAATAACGTCGAAGTAGCCCTCCACGACCACGGCTCGGTCGTCCTTTCGGATCGAAGCCGCCGCTTTATCGAGACCAAAAAGGTGCTTGCCCTTCTCGAAGACCTCTGTCTCAGGAGAGTTGAGGTACTTGGGCTCACCGCCATCGAGGCTGCGCCCCCCGAAACCGATCACCCGCCCCTGGCGGTCCTTGATCGGCACCATCACTCGACCGCGGAAGCGGTCGTAGAAACCACGAGCGTCCTGAAAACTGGCACCCTTGCGTGGCACCACAAGGCCAGCTTCCTCCAGCAGCTCTGGACCCAGCCCCTCAACCTGCTGCAGGTGGCTGAGCAGGCCATCCCAACGGTCGGGAGCAAAGCCGAGCTCGAATGCCTCCAGGGTGGCTTCACTCAGGCCGCGACTTTCGCGCAGATAGGTGAGCGCGGCAGCTCCCTCAGGGGCGCGCAATTGGCTGCGGAACCAGCCAGCCGCCAGGGTGAGCACACGGTGCAACTGTTCGCGACGGGAGAGCTGCTTACGCAGCCGCTCCTGCTGGGGCCCATCGAGAGTCTCGATCGGTAGCTGGTATTTGCGCGCCAGCTCCAGCACCACATCGCTGAAGCTCTGACGCTGGTGCTCCATCAAAAACTTGATGGCATTGCCTCCCGCGCCACAGGAGAAGCAGTAGTAAAACTGCTTTGCTGGGGACACCGTCATCGACGGCGATGTGTCGTCGTGAAAGGGACAGATGCCGACGTATTCACGCCCCTTCTTTTTGAGCACCACGTGCTCGCCGACCACATCAACGATGTCAGCCCGCTCCTTGACGGCCTCAATAGTGCGGGGGTGGAGACGCGGCAGGCTCAAGGAAGGGGCTATTTGCAGTGGGCGCTGAAGCGAAACCTGATTCTGACCGGGAAAGGCAAGCCATGCTTGGCATGGTTGCAAGCGCCTTGAGCTTTTCGCTGATGGGCGTATGTGTCAAGCAGGTGGGGACACGCATTCCCACTGCCGAGGTGGTGTTCGCCCGAGCAATCGTGAGCGTCGCCTTGAGCTGGTGGCTGCTGAAACGAGCCGGGATTCCAGAATGGGGTAACAGGCGCTGGCTACTGATCTGGCGCGGAGCGATCGGCACAGCCGCCCTGCTCTGTGTTTATGCCGCCCTAGCGGCCTTGCCCCTGGCATCGGCCACGGTGCTGCAATATTTATACCCACCGTTCACGGCACTGCTGGCCTGGCTGGTGCTGGGGGAGCCAATCGGCAAGCGGGTCATGGCTGCCATAGCCCTGGGCTGGGGTGGGGTGCTGCTAGTCGCCCAGCCAGCAGGACTTTTTCAGGGTGGCGCGACCCTGGCGGTTGTTCCGGTGTTAATAGCCGTTGCTGGTGCTTTATTCACCGCCCTTGCCTATGTGAGCGTGCGCTCCCTCGGCACGAGCGAGCACCCGCTGGTGATCGTTTTTTACTTTCCCTTAGTGGCCCTGCCCTTGAGCCTGCCGCTGGTTGCACTTAATCCCGTGCTTCCCACCCCAACCGAGCTGCTTTGGCTGTTCGGGGTTGGGGTATTCACCCAGCTGGGTCAGGTCTATTTGACACGCAGCCTTACTGCCCTACCGGCGGCGAGAGCAACGGCGATCAGCTACGTGCAAGTTCTTTTTGCAGGTGGCTGGGGCTGGTTGATATTTGGCGAGTCAATCGACAGATGGACCATCGCCGGGGCTGGCCTGGTACTGGCAGCCACCCTGGTGAGCCTTAGCCATAGTCAGCGACAGCAGCCGTCTTAGCTTCGGCATGGGCGAGAACCAGGCGACAAAACTCCACAAGTTCCTCCGGGGTCATGTCGTGTTTGGCGTCGTTGGTTCGCCAGGCGCAAATAACAAAATCTGGTTCGGGGAGATTGGAACGGTGATCGATTGTGGGAAGGAGGGAGTACTGCTTCTTGTGTTCGCCCCTTCCAGCTTCAGCTTCCCGGTTGTCGTAGGTGCCAATCAGATGCCAGTCGAGCTGCTCGCCAGTCCAGTGGTCCAGGCCGCCCGATGCCACCACCGCGTTGTGAATGGCGATGCGGTATTCCTGCACATTGCTGCTGCCGCCACGTTTCTGATCCCGCTTGCACAGGGTGACCGCCTTGCGCTGTACCCAACCGGGGTAGATGCGAGAGGCTGACTCAGGCAGCCAGGCAGGCGGCATCGTGTCCATAATTTGAGTTTTGCTGATCAGCCTCTTGCTTTAAGTGGCAGAGGGTTGGTGATCCAGGTCTGCTGGCCCTCAGCCCCAGCGGCGGAGGCAGGCCCAACGGGGCGGGCCAAACGCCAGCTTTGTCCGCGCTCGCCCCGCTGCAGGAAAAGCTCAAAGGGACTGTCCACCCGGATCGGATCGCCAGCGAGGCGCCAGTCGAACTGGCCCTGTAGCCGCAGCCCCTTGGCCTCACCGATGCCGATCGGCTGCTGCTGAGCCACCCGCACCCGGCTCACCTCCGGCATGCCGGCGGCTTCTAAGGCCAGGGCATCAGCGATGGCGCCCTGGGTGAGCTGAATCTGCAACTCAAGGGCCTGCAACAACACCGATCGCGGCGGCTGAGCGGCAGCACTGCAACCGGTGAGCACTAAGCAAACAAGCAACAGCAATGGCAGGAAGCAAGCGCTCAACCAGCGAAACAGCAGGGGCTGGGCACGGCTGAGCACGGCGGGCACGATGGGGAACCTATTACTGACTCCATGATCGGCTGGCTGCAAGGGCAACTCTCCAATCCCTGGCAGCAGGACAAGCGCTACGGCCTGCTGCTGGATTGTCAGGGCGTGGGGTACGAGATTCAAGTGAGCCAGCGACAATGGTTGCAGCTGCCACGGGTAGGAAGTGCTTTGGGGCTGCACATCCACCTGGCCATCCGCGACGACGCCTGGATTCTCTATGGCTTTGGGGAGCGCCACGAAAGGGATTTGTTTCGGGAATTGGTTGCCGTCAGCGGCGTAGGGCCCCAAATGGGCTTGGGATTACTGGGAGTGATGGATCCCAGGGAGTTGGTGCAAGCCATCGTGCAGGCCGATCTACGCCGGCTCTGTCAGGCTCCTGGGGTGGGAAAGCGCACCGCCGAGCGCCTGGCTGTAGAGCTGCGCACCAAATTGCAGCAGCGTTTTCTAGGGCAACTGGAAAACAACGGCGATCCGGATTCGCTTGCGGATGGCCCCCTATTACCGGCAGAAGACCGTGACGAAGTGCAACTCACCCTTGCAGCTCTGGGCTACGAAGCTCTTGAAATCCATCGAGCCCTGCGCGCGGTAGCCGCCATCGGATTGGGGGAATCGGCCGGGACAGAAGATTGGATCCGAGAATGTTTGCGCTGGCTGTCCCGCCCAGTGGACTAAGCCGGCATAACTAATCTCCGCTAGAAGGTATTGTGGGAGCTTGCACCGTAGGACCCCAAACCGGGCCCAGCCTGCGTTTTATTCCCCAGCCCATGCCGCTCACCACCACTAAAAAGCAGGAACTGATCAACGGTCACCAGACCCACGGCACGGACACCGGATCAGTGGAAGTTCAGGTAGCCATGCTCAGCGAACGGGTAAGCCAGCTGACCGGCCATCTACAGAAAAACAAGCACGATTTTTCTTCACGCCAAGGCCTGCTGAAGATGATTGGTCGCCGTAAGCGCTTACTTGGCTATTTAAATGGCATTAGCAAGGAGCGTTACAGCGCCTTGATCGCCAAGCTCGGCATCCGGGGCTGATCGAGGCGCAGCCATGGCTGGAAAAGGAATGCAGGGTCCTGCCCAATCGGGCAAAGACAACCCAAAACACTCCAGGGGTTCTGGTCCCAGCCAACAGGTGATTCCTGACGCAGTTGCTAATCGGATGGCGCGCCGAATTGCAATCGGCACTGGCATTCCCACATTGATGGGCATGAGCGTTTTTGTTGGTAGCTACCTACTAGTCAGCCGCCAAATCTTCGACGTTCCACCAAGCGCAACTCTGTTGGCATCCGGTGGATGTTTTTTTCTAGGGCTATTAGGCTTGAGTTTCGGTGTTCTATCCGCTAGCTGGGAAGAAAAGCCTGGCAGCTTGCTCGGCACCGAGCAGATTGGACTTAATATCAGCCGTTTACGCAGCTCAATTAAGGCTACGCGCAATGGTGCAGGTAATTAGTTAACCAACTCAAGCCACCAAGAGCCGTGAGCTGATGCGAGCCTGAAAATCTGCAGCAGTAAGAGTATCAATGGCGGCGCTCACATCGCCGACGCAGAATTGGGGGCCAAGTCGCACGAAGCGGGTCTGCCCCCCCTGACGAACCAATGCCACCACAGGCACACGCTGGCCAGCCTCATCCTGTGCCGGCTTGTGGAGATGTAGGCACTCGCGAAGACGGTGCTGAATGGCGATGTCTGCGGCCTGATCAGCAGGCAAATCGACCATCAACAACTGCAGATCGTCAATGGAACGGCAATCATCAACAATTAATTGCACTCGGTCATCGCGGCGGTCCACCGAAGCCCACACCAGCAAGCGCGCATCCACAATTAGGTGGTCGGCTAAACGTGCATAGCTTTTAGGAAACACAACCGCCTCACAGCTTCCGGTTAAATCCTCAAGCTGTAACACTGCCATTCTGTCTCCCTTGCGGGTGTTCACTTGACGCAGCTCAGGCACCATCACGATTGCGCTCACCTTTGCCTTATCAGGCATCTCCTCAAGATTGCCCAGAGAGATCGGCGAGAGCAACTTCACCTGCTGGGCCAACTGCTTGAGGGGATGATCGGATAAATAGAAGCCCACCAGTTCCTTTTCCAAGCGTAGTTTTTCAGTTGGGGGATAGTCACTCACCGGAGCAGCCTTTGGAGCGGTGCTAATATCAACCAAACCGGTGGCATCGGAATTACCAGCAGAGTCGTTTGCAGCCTGGGCGCCAAACAAGTCAAAAAGATTGCCCTGACCGCTTGCCCGATCCTTGGCACGGGAGCTTGCCCAGTCGATCACCAGATCCAGATCAGCCATCAGTTGGGCCCGATTACCCATTGGCTCGAGGGCATCAAGTGCTCCTGAATGGATCAGGGCCTCTAAAGCGCGGCGGTTAAGCTGCTGACCAGGAATGCGATTACATAGCTCGGCCAAGGAGTTAAATTGACCATCGCCAGATCGTGCTTCAATCAATTGGCAAATCGCCCCATCTCCTAGATTACGAACGGCCGAAAGACCAAACAAAATTCGATCACCAACGGGTGTAAAATCTATTCCGGAAGCATTTACATCGGGGGGCATCACTTCTATACCCATGGCATTGCAATTTGCGATATATCGCTGCACCTTGGCCGAGTCACCGGCATTCACTGTGAGCAACGCTGCCATGTAGGCAACTGGGTAATGAGCCTTCAGGTATGCGGTTTGATAGGTCACAGCGCCATAGGCAGTTGAATGGCTCTTGTTGAAACAATATTCGGCAAATAAAACCATCTGCTCAAACAACGCCTCCGCTATTTGCGGTTCGACACCACGCTCCGTAGCACCGCTAATAAAAAGACTCTGGTGCTTCGCCATCTCACTCTTTTTCTTCTTACCCATCGCCCTACGCAAGAGGTCTGCTTCACCAAGGGAATAGCCAGCTAACTCCTGAGCTATCTTCATGATCTGTTCTTGGTAAACCATTATCCCGTAAGTCTCTTTAAGAATTGGCTCGAGCTTCACGTGGGCTACGTCAATTGCCTCACGACCATGCTTGCGATTAATAAATCTAGGGATCAGGCCTGCATCTAATGGACCAGGTCTGTACAGTGCCAAAATAGAAGATATATCCTGAAGCGAAGTAGGCTTGAGATCACGAACAATCTGGCGCATGCCGCTTGATTCAAGCTGAAAGATGCCCTCCAAATCGCCACGGGCAAGCAGGGCATAGGTACCTGCATCATTGAGAGGTAAGTCGTCCGGATCAACCTTAATACCACTATGTTGCCGCACAAGATCAACAGTTTTATCGATCATCGTGAGATTTTTGAGGCCGAGGAAGTCCATTTTTAGAAGACCCATCGACTCCACATCTTCCATAAAGTATTGGGTAATTACCTGGCCGTCATTATTACGTTGCAGGGGTACCAACTCATCAAGGGGCTCCGCAGCAATCACAACTCCAGCCGCATGTACGCCAAAAGTCTTGTTTGTGCCCTCAATACGCATTGCCATATCAATCCACCGCTGAACCACCGGATCTTTTTCGTATTTCTCGCGAAATTCGGGAGCCGGGGATTCAGCTCCGATCATTTCCTTGAGCTTGGCAGGCTTGCCTCGCACCACGGGGATCAACTTGGCCAAGCGATCCGCGTCGCCATAAGGGATATCGAGCACGCGGGCCACATCCTTTAGCACCGCTTTTGAAGTCATACGATTGAAGGTGATTATCTGAGCCACCTTCTCTTCGCCATAGCGCTTAGTAACGTAGTCGATAACTTCGCTACGGCGCTCGATACAGAAATCGGTATCAATATCAGGCATCGACTTACGCTCAGGGTTCAAGAACCGCTCAAACAGCAAGCCATTAGTAACTGGGTCAATATTAGTAATCCCTAAGGCGTAGGCCACTAAGGAACCAGCAGCTGAACCACGACCCGGCCCCACAGGTATGCCGTTATCTCTGGCGAAGCGTATGTAGTCCCACACCACCAGGAAATAGGTGGGGAAGCCCATCTGATCCATTACCTGAAGCTCAAAGGCGAGACGCTCGCCATATTCGGGCTCGAAGCCAAAGCCATCAGCCAGTCGCAGGCGCTGTCTTAGACCTTTCTCAGCAACCTCAGTGAGATAGCTGACCGCAGTATGCCCCTCCGGGATCGGGAAGCGAGGCATCTGATAACGGCCAAGGATGTCGTAAGACTCCACCTTCTCAGCCACCTTGGCTGTGTTGGCCACAGCCCGCTCAATCAGCTCAGATGGCAGGTGGTCATTAAACAGAGAAAGCATCTCGGCCTCCCCTTTGATGTATTCGGTACCCGTGTAACGAAGACGTTTCTCGTCGCTGATCAACTTGCCTGTGAGCACGCACAGCAGCGCGTCATGAGCTTCTACGTCGTTTGCACTGAGGTAATGAGCATCGTTTGTGGCAATTAGCTCAATTCCAAGCTCTTTGCCAATGCGGACAATCTCGGTGTTGACGATTCGATCTTCGATGCTGCCATGATCCTGGATCTCCAGATAGAAGTCGTCGCCAAAAGTGCGTTGATACCAACAGGCAACCTCGCGTGCAGCATCAGGCCGGTTATGCAATATCGCTTGGGGAATTTCACCACCCAGGCAAGCAGTAGCCACGATCAACCCTTCGCTGTACTGGCTCAACAATTGCTTGTCGATACAGGCACGGGCAAAAATGCCCCGACCTCGCATGCCGCGTAGGTGGCTGATACTTGTGAGCTTCACCAGGTTGCGGTAACCGACCGCATTTTTGGCCAGCACCACCAGGTGGTAACGACGCTCCTTTTTCTGCTGAGGGTCATCAATGGAGCCATTGATGACATACATCTCATTGCCGATGATCGGCTTGATCCCAGCCTTACTGCAAAGCTTGAGCAACTCAATGGCGCCATACATGACGCCGTGGTCTGTGAGTGCAAGGGCTGGCATTCCGAGCTCCACGGCCCGATCCACCATCTCCGGCAACTGGCTCGCCCCGTCTAGAAGGCTGTAATCGCTGTGGTTGTGGAGCGGAACGAAGGCCAAAGGGAGCTCTAACCGGAGGGCGTCGGAAGCTTCCCTAAAGTAGGGGACTACTCAAGATCCAGTGTCATTCGTGCACTTGCCCAAATAAAACCACTAGATCTAGTACCAGGGCCTAGGGCACCAATCGGGCTATAGGGCGAGCCTTCATAACCTGGGAAGCAAGTTCGTAGTGATGTGCCACCTGAAGCAGGCGCGGCTCTTCGAGCACCCCAGTGATCAGCTGCAAGCCAATTGGCAGGCCATCGTGATCAAAGCCACAAGGCACATTGATGGCAGGTAGGCCAGCCATGTTCGCCGGGATCGTGAGCAGGTCGGCGAGATACATCGCCAAAGGGTCGTCGCTGTGGGTGCCAAAGCCAAAAGCTGTGGTGGGAGAGGTTGGGGTTAGCAGCACATCCACCGACTCAAAGGCCCGTTCAAAGTCGCGCCGAATCAAGGTGCGCACCTGCTGCGCCTTCTTGTAGTAGGCATCCACATATCCCGCAGAGAGGGCGTAGGTACCGATCAGGATGCGGCGCTGAACCTCATCGCCAAATCCCTCGACACGGCTGCGGGCCGTCATCTCGGCAAGATTGGTGGCATCCAAAGCCCGGTAGCCGTATTTGACGCCGTCGTAGCGAGCGAGGTTTGCAGAAGCCTCAGAGGGCGCAATCACGTAGTAGGTGGCGATGCCGTCGTTAAAACGGGGACAGCTCACATCCACCAGCTCGCAGCCCAGGGCCTCGAGCTGGGCGGCAGCCGCCAACACCGCAGCCTTCACCCGGGGATCAAGGCCTTCAACCTCGAAACACTCACGCACCATGCCCACCCTCAAACCAGCAACAGGCTGATCAAGGGCCGCGACGTAATCGGGCACAGGTGCCTGCAGGCAAGTGGCATCGCGCGGATCCGCACCAGCGATCACTTGCAGCAGCTCGGCCGCATCGGCCACCGAGGTAGTGAAGGGGCCCACCTGATCGAGGGAACTGGCGAACGCGACCAAGCCGTAGCGGCTAACTCGCCCGTAGGTTGGCTTCAATCCCACCACCCCGCAAAAGGAGGCTGGCTGGCGAATCGAGCCGCCCGTATCAGAGCCAAGGGCAGCGATGCACTCGCCTGCAGCCACCGCGGCGGCGCTGCCACCGGAGCTACCACCAGGCACCCTTTCTGGGTTCCAAGGGTTTCGGCTGGGGCCGAAGGCTGAGGTCTCGGTGGAGCTGCCCATGGCGAACTCATCGAGATTTGTCTTACCAAGCAAGACGCCTCCCGCCTCCCAAAGGCGGGAGGTAACCGTGCTCTCATATGGAGGCACGAAGTGCTCCAGCATGAGGCTTGAGCAGGTAGTAGTAACCCCCTTAGTGCAAAGGTTGTCTTTAATAGCCAGTGGAATTCCTGCCAGGGGGGGCAAAGCTTCTCCAGAGGCCCGGCGGGCGTCGATACGGTCCGCATCTGCCCTCGCCCGCTCAGCAGTTATCTCGAGATAGGCGTGAACGGTGGGATCTACAGCCTGGATGCGGGCCAGATGGTGATCGGTGAGTTCACGGGCGGAAACCTCGCCTTTAAGCAGTTGTTGACGCCATTGAGCAATCCCCATCAACCCTGGTGCCAATTAAATTTGACGCTATCAGCCAGAGCCAACGGCTTCTAGCCCTCAGTCGAGCTCGGTGAGAGGTTCCCCCCTACGAGTGCGCAGTAGCTGGTGATCAACTGAAGCGGGAGATTCGGCCCGGAGGTCATTTAAGAAAGCAGGCAGATTGCTTTCAAGCGTGCCGCGGCGCACGAAGGGTCCAAACCAATAAACAGCGTGGGGGGAATGGGTCTCTACCCGTGCCCACCAGGCCAGACCCAGTCCATTGGCGCAGCTGCGCAATGGCCACAGCAGGGGATTCATGAGGCAGGTGCGGCTTGTTGTCCATTCTGCCCGGCCCAGGTACCGACTTTTAATGGGGTAGTCACAGTTGAATATCCCCAATAAACCCAGACCTGACGACTTGATCAGAACTTAGGTCGGTTAAAGGTTCTTGGTCAGCCGGGATGGACTCGGCAATCTGCTGCTCAGCCAATTGTTTTGGCTGATCATCCAGCCACAGCTGAGCCTCTTTTTGCTGCAAAAGCTCAGGGGATTTTTCCAGCTGGTCGAAAGGCAGATGATCCGCCTCTGCAAGGGTCATTTCGGGTACTTGAGGCGCCTCATCGGGTTCAGAGCTGGCAGCTGGAGCTGGCAGCTGGGGGCGCACCAAACGCGGAGCGGGCTGAGAGCCACTTAATCCCTTCATCCAGCCACGCCTAGCCACCTCGTAGAGGAGCAGGGCGGTAGCCACAGAAGCATTCAGGCTTGGTGTTGCGCCACGCAGGGGAATGCGAACCAGCTGATTGCAGTTGCGGCGGGTGAGCATGGAAAGGCCATCACTCTCTGAACCGGTAACAATTACCAGGGGTCCATCCAAATCGGCCTCCTCAAGGCTGACTGTGCCCTCTGCTGCAAGACCAACGACCCGATAGCCATCCTGCTTGAGAGTATCTAGGGCGCGATTGAGGTTAACCACGCGTGCCACGGGTAAGTGCTCAAGAGCGCCTGCAGCCACCTTGGCCACCGAGCCAGTCAGTCCAGCGCTGCGGCGCTGGGGCAAAACCAGGCCATGGGCACCAAGTGCTTCGGCGCTGCGCACAATTGCGCCAAGGTTTTGAGGATCAGTAAGACCGTCTACCGCCATTAGTAAAGCTGGCTCGCCAATAGTTGAGCAGCCCTCCATCAAGGTCTGCAGGTCAAGGGTCTCAGCCGCCGCTGTCTGCAGGGTGATGCCTTGGTGCACCGCACCACCGGTGAGCTGACCCAGGCGCGCCCAGGTGACCTCCTCAACCAGCACCCCCGATGCCTTGGCCTCGCGCAGCAATTGCAAAAACTTGGGGCTGAAGCGCATTTCTGGGGTGCACCAAACACGGTGAATCGGTCGACCGCTTTCCAATGCCGCCTGGGCCGGATGTCGACCCCAGATCAAATCGGTGCTGGGATCGACGCTGTGGCGCTCTGCATCGCCGCTAATGGGTAGGGTGTCGGCGTCGACGATCAGAGGTTTTGCAGCGAACCTGCTGGGCGCAGTACGACCCCCTCCATCAAAACGCCGCCCATCAGCTCGACCGCCCTCTTCAAAGCGACGGACATCAGGACGACCTGAGTCGGGACGGCGTCCCTGGGGACGACCTTCAAAGCGGCCACCAGCACGCCGCTCGTAGGGCTTGCTATCGGTGCCAGAGCGATCACTAGAGAAACGGGGTGTCGGCGGGCGGTCAAAGGACGGCCGATCGCTGTCACCACGCCGTTCAAATGGTCGGCGCTCGCCCCGACTGCTCGGGCGATCGGCTGTCCCATCACGGCGCGGCTGGAAACGAGATACACCTCGGGAAACGGGGCGGGCACCACTTTCGCGCCGGGGATCCCTGTCTCTTGGTCCTTCACGACCTTCACGTCCTTCACGACCCTCACGACCTTCACCAGCTCCATCGCGTCGCCATTCAGGCTTTGGACCGCTGAAGCGCTGAGGGCGGCCAGCCCCGCGGGCACCGCCCCCCGTCCGCTTCTCTGGACGGCGTTCAAATCGTGGGCTCATGGCAACGTCTGCAGGTTATGGATCGATCTCCTCCAAGTGATCTAGCAGCTCGGCTAACCGGGCAGGCTCGTGGAGAAACAACCAACCGAGCAGTGCCTCAAGGCCCGTTGCTTGGCCATAGGCCGCCGCATCGCCCCGCCGGGGACCCCTGCCAGCCCGATTTCGGCCCCGGCGCACAAGGTCTCGCTCAGCATCAGTGAGCTGCTGGTCAAGTCTCGCCAATGCCAGTGCCTGGGCGTCGGCACGCACAACCTGAACAACCTCTTGGTGCAGGGTGTGGGAGCGACCTGGACGCTGACAGCGCTGCAAACGGTGATGAAGCTCCCAGACCGCATCACCAAGCCAGGCCAGCTGTAGCGGGCCTAATTCGCTCTGGGGACGATGGGGAGCAAGACCAGCTAGCCAGTTTGAAGCGGTACGCAACTCAGCCATTCCCTGATCAAGAGGCGAGGTTGCCAAGAGCTCTTTCTAGGTCGGGCTGAAGATGCAGAAATTTTTCTAGACGCATACGCTTCACGGTCTGAACAAAGCGGGGATTACCCACCACCAATAACTTCTAACGATCACTGTTGGACTACTTAGCAAGCTGTACTCGAGCGACAAGACCTGAGGTGTCGAGAAAGTCGATTTGACTGAGATCTATCACCAAAGGCTAACCATTGCAGCTGTGAGAGACCACAAAGTCCCCGAAATGTTTGTCGGAGTAGGCATCTAGCTGGCCAGTGAAGCGAGATAGCTTGCACTGGGCATGATGCTCATAGCCACCTCGCAGAGAGACCGTCAATCGCTGCAGGTCGTAAATGGTTCGAGTCCTCGATCAGTTCTGCGGCGAAGTGTAGAGAGCAAATTTGACGCTGCAGAAGACGCAACAAAGAGGCGTCAGCGGCGGCTGGCCATCAAGGCAGTGAAGTGAGCAAAATGATGGTCTGCATCATGTGGACCGGGACTGGCCTCCGGGTGGTACTGAACGCCAAACACCGGCGCTTCAAGCAACTCAAGCGCGGCCACTGTGTGGTCGTTGAGGTTCCGGTGAGTTACCCGCACTCGGTCGGCGGGCAGGGATTCGGGCGCTATGGCAAAACCATGGTTTTGACTGGTGATCTCCACCTGGCCTGGGCTGCCGCAGGGATGATTAAGACCGCGATGACCAAAACCCATTTTAAAAGTGGTTCCTCCTAGGGCAAGCCCCAGGATTTGGTGGCCTAAGCAGATGCCAAACAGGGGGAGATTTGGCATGGCGATTAGCCCTTTGGCGAGCTCTATTGCAGAGTTAACTGCAGCAGGATCGCCAGGCCCATTGGAGAGGAACACACCCTCTGGCTTGTAATAAACAACCTGCTCCAAGCTTGCATCAGCTGGAAGTACGGTCACTTCACAGCCGTGGGCCGCAAGACGCTCAAGGATCGCCCGCTTAATTCCTAAATCAATTGCCACCACCCGGTATGGACGATCGGGCTGGAATTGCAAACGGGCATCAAAAGCCACCCCACAGCTTTGAACCCAGCGATATGGCTTAGAGGTGGTAACAGCGGCTGCCAGGTTCAGGCCCTGCATCGAGGGAGCCGAGCGCACTTGATCAAGCAGGGCCGTAGCAGAGCTGCCATCACTACAAATTGCCCCATTAATCGCGCCGCCCTCACGGAGATGACGCACCAGAGCTCGGGTATCTACCGAGCTAATTCCAACCACTCCGTGGCGGAGCAGCCAGCCGTTTAAGTCTCCTTGGGAGCGCCAGTTACTGGAACAAGGTGAAAGCTGGCGAGCGATCACCCCCCGGACATGAGGACGATCGGATTCCTGATCGGCATCGTTGACCCCGGTATTGCCTAATTCTGGGTAGGTAAAAGTGACCAACTGCCCGGAGTAACTCGGGTCAGTCATGACTTCCTGATAACCGGTCATACCGGTGTTGAACACCACTTCTCCGATGGCTGTGCCCATGGCCCCGAAGGCTTCACCGCGGAGAACAGTGCCGTCGGCCAACACCAGCAAGGCAGAGGCAGTGTGCTCGCTCACGGGTTAATGGCAGTTGATGCGATCATCCCGCAACGGGGGCTGGCAGGGCTGTGCGCAGCCGCTCTAATGCTTGCCAACCAGCTCCACTGGAGATGGCCTGCTGGGCCAAATTCAGACCGGCGGCCACCGAGTCGGTCAGACCAGCGGCCCAAAGCACTAGCGCCGCGTTGAGGGCCACCACATCGGACTGGGCACGGTTACCTCGGCCCTGAAGAACAGCTTCGAGGATGACTTTGTTGGTAGTGAGATCTCCGCCCGCCAGATCTGTGATCGGGGCCAGCTGCAAGCCCAAGGCCTCCGGATCAAGCTGGTCGACGCTCACGACTCCAGATTCCACTAGCCGTAGGGAATTAACGCCAGCCAAGGAGGCCTCATCAAGGCCGCCATGACCGTGCACGACCACCGCTCTGCGCAAGCCCAGCCGAGCCAGAGCTTCAGCCATCGGATCAAGCAGATCAGGCCTGGCAACCCCAAGTACCTGGGCCTCAGGCCGTAAGGGATTTACCAATGGACCGAGCAGATTGAAAATAGTCCGCACCCCAAGGCTTCGCCGCAAGGGTGCCAGCCCAATAAGCGCGGGATGCCAGCCAGGAGCAAACAGAAAGGTCACTCCCGCCGTGGTTAAGGCACCGATCACATCCTCCTGAGGGGCCTGCAGATGAATGCCCACCGCCTCCAGCACATCGGCTGAGCCCACCCGGCCACTGGCACTACGGTTGCCATGTTTTGCCACATGGGCGCCACAGGCGGCAGCCACAAAGGCCACCGCCGTCGAAATATTGAAGCTGTCAGACCCATCGCCGCCGGTGCCACAGGTATCAACGAGCGCTACTTCGGGGCGGGAAACCGGCATTGGACAGGCCTGCCGCAAGACCTCTGCCATTGCAGCCAGCTCCTCACCACTAACTCCCTTGGCCCGCAGGGCGGCCAGTAGCCCGCCGGTGAGCACTGGATCGATCTGTTCAGCCAGCCAGCCCTGCATTAGCGCGGTGGCCTGCTGGGCCGACAGCGACTTGCCATTGAGCAGCTGGTCCAACAAGTCAGGCCAGGACTGATCAGTGGGCATAGGTAGTAAAAAGCCCGGGTGCAAAGCACACCGGGCCGGGTGATGGGGACTTCTCCACTATCACCCGAAAAGGGTGAAATTGGCGACTAATTGATCGGCAAATTATCAGCTCTGGTCCTGGTCAGCGGTGTCAAAACTAGAGCCCACCGGCTCACTTGCAGCTGGAGCGGGCCTAAAGCCTTTAGCCCAGATTGCCTTGGTGCGCCTGTGCAAATCTTCGCGGCTAACGCCCCAAAGGCGCAGTGCTTTGGCCAAATCTGAGCTGAGATCTCGAGCACCGGGAAAGTTCTCATAACGCATCAACAAGCGGGCAGCATCTACCAGGTTGTGGTCGGCAGGAACGTCGGCAGCCAGCAGCCGATCAATTAGATCGCGATCCGTGGCATAAAGCGGATGGCTTTGGTCGGTGCTGCCGGATTGATATGGATCGGTAGCCATGGCGATGCTGTTGCTGAGGCCAGCCTGCCGGAAAAGTAGCTGCCTAGGTTGGTGTGACTTTTGAAACCAGCGCCTGATGGGAGCCATACGGCTGGATCTGATCCGTCGCTATCTGCGGCCCCATCGCAAGGTGGTTTTTATGGGTGTTGCCGCCCTAGTGGTGGTGAACCTGCTGAGCGTCTCCATCCCCCTGCTGGTGCGGCGGGTAATCGACGATTTGCAAGATGGCTTCGCACTTCAAGACGTGCTGGCTCAGGCGGCGCTGATCGTGGCCTTAGCGACGGTGATGGGGGCCGTAAGGCTCTACTCACGAATGCTGGTATTCGGAGTAGGTCGGGAGGTGGAGGCAGAGCTCAAACAACAGATTTTTGACCACTTACTGAAACAGGAGCCCGGCTGGGTGCAGACCACTGGCAGCGGCGAGGTGATCAGCCGAGCCACCTCCGACGTCGAAAATGTGCGCCGGCTGCTGGGCTTCGCCGTGCTCAGCCTGACAAACACATTGCTGGCCTATGCACTGACCTTGCCAGCGATGCTCTCGATCGACGGCTGGTTAACCCTGGCAGCGGTGGGGCTCTACCCACTGATGTTGATGGTGGTGCGCTTATTCGGCGGTCGCATGATGCGCCAACAACGCCGCCAGCAGGAGGCTCTAGCAACTCTAAGCGACCTTATCCAGGAAGACCTTTCCGGCATAAGTGCCATAAAGATCTACGGCCAAGAAAGCACTGAGCAAACCGCCTTCGCCGGTCGCAACCGCGTTTATCGGGATGCCGCCCTAAATCTGGCCCGAACCCGCAGCACCCTGTTCCCTCTGCTGGAGGGCATCTCTTCAATCAGCCTGTTGCTACTGCTCGCTTTGGGAAGTGGCCAACTAGAAAGTGGCCGCCTCAGCATTGGCGACCTTGTTGCCCTGATCCTTTTTGTGGAGCGGCTGGTGTTCCCCACAGCCCTGCTTGGGTTCACCCTCAACACCTTTCAAACCGGCCAGGTGAGCCTGGAGCGGGTCGAGGAGCTACTGCGACGTCGGCCCTTGATCATTTCACCAACATCACCAACGCCCCCAACCCAGCCGGGTCAGGGGGCTGTAAAGGCCAGCGGCCTCACAGTGCGCTATCCCAACGCTCCAAGACCAGCCCTTGTGGACGTCAGTTTTGAGCTCCACCCCGGCGAGCTTGTGGCAGTAGTGGGGCCCGTGGGCTGCGGCAAAACCACATTGGCCAGAGCCTTAGGGCGCATGGTCGAGGTCGATCCGGGACAACTTTGGCTGGATGGAGTCGACATCACCGCATTGGAATTGGCTGAGCTGCGGGGTCAAGTGGGCTTGGTACCCCAAGAGGGATATCTTTTTACAGCGAGCCTTGCCGACAACCTGCGCTATGGAGAGCCGAATGCGCCGTTTGAGCGTATCGAGTCAGCAGCTCGCCAGGCCAGACTTGAGGGAGACATCAAGGGATTCCCCGATGGCTATCAGACGCTGGTTGGGGAGCGGGGCATCACCCTGAGCGGTGGCCAACGCCAGCGTACAGCCATGGGGAGGGCCCTGCTAGTACGCACACCGCTATTGGTATTGGACGACGCCCTAGCCAGCGTCGACAACACCACCGCAGCTGAAATCCTGCGCACAATTCGCAGTGAGCAGTCCAACGCACAATCAAATAAACAAGGTCAGGGGCGCACCGTGCTGATGATCAGCCACCAGTTGTCGGCAGCTGCCGCCTGTGATCGAGTGCTAGTGCTCGAGGAGGGCCGGCTAGTGCAACAGGGCCACCACAGCCAGCTAATGACTGAGCGTGGCACCTACCGACGTTTATGGGACAGGGAGCAGGCAACGGAGCAGCTGAAGGCTGCCGGCTGATTTCAATAATGTTGAGCTGATCAGCCAAGCGGCCTGGATCAGGCTTAGGTGGATGGTGTCGCCTTTTGCGTATACGCCTAGGAGCCCCCATGGAGTCAGTTGCCCCGTTTACCGGCTTGCCCTACCGGCTGCGCTGCACCCTGTCCTTCGGCGACATATATGGGCAGATTTTGATCTGGATGCTGGTGATCTTTGCCAGCCTGGCGGCTGGCCTGGCATTGATGGGGGCCAGCAAACCGATCTTTGCGCTGGTGGGTGTAGGCCTAATCCTGGTGCTTTCCCTGCCGTTCCTGTTGTTCGCCTTCACCACCACCCTTCTGAATCACATTGCCTTTGAGCCCGGCGCGGCAAATAAAAGGACTGCCTAGGCTCAAATTTAATTGCAAGCAGCAGCGTGTTCGGCATGTCCAAGAACACTCCTCAGGCCCAGGCTCCCCACTTTGTGCTGGGCACTTCAATTGATGCGCCCATAAAGGGTGGCCAAGCAGAGGCAGTATTTGGTTGCGGCTGCTTTTGGGGAGCAGAGAAAGGCTTTTGGCGGCTGCCAGGCACTGTTACAACAGCGGTGGGCTACGCCGGGGGCCTAATTGAACAACCCAGCTACGACCAGGTCTGTTCCGGAGGCACAGGCCACAGTGAGGTTGTTCGTGTGGTCTGGGATACGGCTTTGATCGATTTCAGTGATCTGCTCAAGCTGTTCTGGGAATGCCACAACCCGACGCAGGGGGATCGCCAGGGCAACGATCGGGGCAGCCAGTATCGCTCTGTGATCTATGTGGACGATCCTCACCTACTTGCCTTAGCAGAGGCGAGTCGCGATGCCTACCAGCAGCTGCTGAGTAGCTCTGGATTTGGCTCAATCACAACTGAACTCCGTAATAACCAAACTTTTTGGTATGCGGAGCAATATCACCAGCAATACCTAGCCAAACCCGGCAGCCGCCCATACTGCTCCGCCCAGCCAACCGAACAGAGGCTCGGTGAGTTTGCAGGCTCCGCCTACAAACTCGATCCACGGGTTTGGTCCTCCTATGACTGGAAAGTGGCCCACTGCGTGCTGCGGGGAGACAATGCACCGATTCAGCTGGGCTGAACATATTCATGCCGCTGCTTGCCCTTGCTTTGCTCTCAATGGGGTCGCCTTGGTGGGAGGACTACGGCATCACCGAACAGTTCATCTGCCCCGATCAGAGCCGGGTCACCTTGGAGCGCAATGACGCGCAGGCGTTACTACTCACTGAGCGCTTCCGCTCCACCATGTTTCGCGAGGCCTCAGACCTGCCAGGCATCCGTTATCGCAACGAGCAACTGACCATGATCCTCAGGGGTGATGTGCTGACTGTGGAGCAGCAATTCAGAAAATTGGAGTGCATGCGCACGGAGCAAGTATGAACAGGACTGCACTGTGAATCCCTTACCGGATCGACTGGTAATTCTTGGGTTGCTAATCACCCTGGGGCTCTGCTTTGCCTTGATCTTCTGGAGCGTAAAACTGAATCCCAGGCCACAACCACAACTGCAATGGCGAGATAGTCCCTCTAGTCAGCCATCTGTCTTGAAGAACGTCGCCAAGCCCCCTCTGCTGTGAGCAAGCTCCAGCTCAAGCCACAAAACCGCCCACTCCATCCGCTACCCAAGGGGCTTGTGGAGCTCTACGGGTTGCTGGCCGTGTTGTTTGTGCTTGTGCCTGAGTGGATGGCTGGCGGAGCACTGCTGAGCTTCTCGGCCAACCGCAACGGTTCAGACCTGCCTGCACCCTCAGCAGTCTGGAGCCGATTGCCCGAGTTGCGGCTGGCCAGCCTGGGAGTTGGGGAGCTACGTCAATTAGCCCGTCGCCTGCGCGTTCCTGGGTATGCAGGTTTAAAGCGGGAGCGCCTCACAAAACGGCTAATAAGCCGGCTGAAACACCGCAAAGCGCTGTGGTAACTTCAATCTGCCGGGGCGTAGCGCAGCTTGGTAGCGCACCACTTTGGGGTAGTGGGGGTCGCAGGTTCAAATCCTGTCGCTCCGATTTCGACAAATCACTGATTTCAAAGGTGAATTTTTTTCTTACTTGCCGGCTTCCCAAGCCGGTTTTTTTTACTTGTATGCCTCCTGGCAATCAGTGCAGACTTGAAACCAGTTCAAGCTGCCAATCAATACACCTCCCGCAACAGCTGACCCAGCTCATCGGTGGTAAGTCCACGCAGATCGACACATCAACCCGCCAAAGCCTCACGGCAACTGTCAACTCAGCCTGTGGAGACACAGCCAGATAGCAGTATCGCGCTCTTGACTATGGGTATTGGAAGAAAAACCCAAAAAAAACGGGGGCTCGTCCTGGCAGTTCAGGTTGCTTGTGAATCGGTTTCCACCCTCTGCACGTCAAATGGCAGGGCCTGGGCCTGGCGGTCGCTTAGTCGTCGACTCCAGGCACCCCGCACCGGCTCATTCCAGCGAAAGCCAGCCTGTTTGGCCAGATGCCGTTCGGCATAAGGGAGATTGGCGCGAAATAGCAGCTTCGGCTCTACAGCTGCAGCCAAGAGGTCTTCGAGATTGTCGCATCGTTCAAGTACCTGAACGAGATAGGTGCAATCGGTTAGGGCGCGATGGGCAGCCCACACCGGCACTCCATAGGCCAAGGCCAGATCGCGCACTGAAGGAGGGTTCCGCAGGTGCCGCTCAGGCGGCCA
Source organism: Cyanobacteriota bacterium (assembly GCA_027620015.1). Classification (GTDB taxonomy): domain Bacteria; phylum Cyanobacteriota; class Cyanobacteriia; order PCC-6307; family Cyanobiaceae; genus Cyanobium_A. Next base: position 3,455 of record JAQCGH010000007.1, on the reverse strand, counting down.
CTCGATGTCGTCCATTGAGCAAATCCAAGGCTTATCAACTGGCGGTAGCGGTCCCAGCCCAAACCACTTCGCATCAAAAGATGCGTTGTGGGCAAGCACCGCATCGGCTGCCGCGAGCAGGGCTCGGAAATGCTGGAGGCCCGCCTGCCAGGGCTGAGAAAGTCGGGTCACTTCTGCAGCAATGCCATTGACATGTTTCGCCGGGTTGGCAGCAGCTGGCAAAAGAAATGAGACCTGACTCAATACCGACCTACTCGGTACATGAAACAGAACTGCTCCAACCTCGATGCACTGAGCAGAAACCGGCTCCAGACCTGTGGTCTCCGTGTCCAAGATCAGCAGATTGTTAGGTACTGATCCAAATTGCAGATCGCGGTGGGAAAGGCTGGGATCCAAAGCCACAAACTCCTTGAGCTTGGCCGCTGGGCTCAAAGCAGGGGTCGCATTCACCGCGTTCAGCAGATCACTCTGCTGCCAGAGACTGGGCTGTTCCTCGGTCGGGCCAGTCACATCTAGATGCATTGCTCCGCCCATCTTCCCAGCCGATCTCTACAAAACAGCTACGTCTGTACGTACGACTACGGCAGCCAAGACAGATGCCTAGGGTAAAAACGAATGTCCAATTTGATTTAGATGGCACTTGCCTTCGGAGATCGAGCCCCACTCGTTGCACTTAATGATCAGAACGGTCAGGGGCGCCGCAGCGATCAACTAGCCGGTAAGGCGTTAGTGCTTTTCTTCTATCCAAAGGACGACACTCCAGGCTGCACCGCTGAAGCATGCGCCTTCCGTGACAGCTACGCCGACCTCCAGGCCCTAGGCGCTGAGGTCTGGGGTGTCAGCGGTGACGATCAGGCCAGCCATCAGCGCTTTGTCAGTCGTCATAACCTGCCCTTCCCACTTCTGGTGGACAAAGCCAACGCCCTACGCAAAGCTTTCGGAGTACCAAATGTGCTCGGATTACTGCCTGGCCGCGTCACCTACGTGATCGACCGCGAAGGGGTGATACGCCACGTGTTCAACAACCTCCTAGATGGCGCAGCTCATCGCAACGAAGCGCGGGCGGCATTGCAACGCCTCGCCCTTTGAGAATGTCTGGGTGGCGGCAGCGAGGAGATATCTGGCAGCTAGGGGCAGAGCCGCTAAGCCGCGGCACGGTTGAATTCATCGGCGGCAGTTACCTGGCGGCCAGCCCCCAACTCAGCTACCGGAGGCTTTTGGAGGCACTAGCGGTTAGGGGCTGGCGGATTAGGGCCTGGAGCTATGTCCCCGGTTTCGACCATCAGGATCAGGCCAACACCGCTTGGAGGCGGTTCCGTCAACTAAGAGATGCGGACGGGGAAGGTGGCGACGCCAGCAGAGCGATACTGCGAATAGGCCACAGCCTGGGCTGCAAGCTGCACCTCCTGGCACCTGATGGGGGAAGGGGAAGCTCCGGCTTAGTGGCCTTGAGCTTCAACAACTTCTCTGCCGAGCGCTCCATACCGCTATTAGCTGAGCTCTCTCAGCAGTTCAACTTTCGCAGCGAATTCAGTCCTTCACCGCAGGAAACCCTGAATCAAGTGGCACGCACCTATCTCCAACCCCGCAACTTATTGGTGCGCTTCAACCGCGACCAGATCGACCAAAGCCAGCGGCTGCTGGGGGTGCTGCAAGGTCGTGAAGGAGATGTCAGCCAGCTAACTGAGCTTCAAGGAGATCACCTAACCCCCGCTAGCGCGGGGTTGCGCCAGAACCTGCTGGGCAAGTGGGCCGACGATCCTGCCAGAAAGCGAGCCTTGGATGGCATCGCGGCGACAGTTGATGCTTGGGGGGACCTAAACCCTTAAGGCATCGAGCACGGAACGGTCCTCCAAGGTGGAGGTATCGCCGGTCACCTCCTGGCCGGAGGCAAGGGCCCGCAGGATACGGCGCATAATCTTGCCACTGCGGGTTTTGGGCAGAGAATCGGTAAAACGAATCTCATCGGGCTTGGCGATCGCTCCGATCTCCTTACCCACGTGGGCCCGCAAATCGGCAATCAGGGCGTCGTCGCCGCAGCGACCCGCCTCCAAAGTCACAAAGGCAACAATCCCCTCACCCTTGAGGTCATCAGGCCGCCCCACCACCGCCGCCTCAGCCACCGTGGGATGGCTCACCAAAGCACTCTCAATTTCCATGGTGCCAAGCCTGTGACCACTCACGTTGATCACGTCATCAACACGGCCCATCACCCAGATATAGCCATCAGCGTCACGGCGGGCGCCATCCCCGGCGAAATATAGATAGGAACCATCGGTGGGTCGGATCTCCTCCCAGTAACTCTTGCGGAAGCGTTCGGGGTCGCCATGCACGGTGCGCATCATCCCTGGCCAGGGCCTTCGAACTACCAGGTAGCCTCCGGCATCAGCCGGCTGGGAAACGCCATTTATATCCACAATGTCAGCGGCTATTCCAGGCAGGGGAAGAGTGCAGGAACCAGGCTTGGTGTGAGTAGCTCCAGGCAGGGGGCTGATCATCACGCCGCCAGTCTCGGTTTGCCACCAGGTGTCCACTACCGGGCAACGATCGCCTCCAATTACATCCCGATACCAGATCCAGGCCTCGGGATTGATCGGCTCACCCACAGTGCCCAGGATTCGCAACGAGCTCATGTCGTATTGATCCGGTACGGATCGGCCCCCCTTCATAAAGGCCCGGATTGCTGTTGGGGCGGTATAAAAAATTGTGCAGCGATGCTTCTGAATCACCTCCCAGAAGGCACCTGGCTTGCTTGGCCTGGGAGCGCCCTCATACATCACCGTGGTGGCGCCATTGGAAAGTGGCCCATACACGATGTAGCTGTGGCCGGTGATCCAGCCCACATCGGCTGTGCACCAGTGGATGTCTTCCTCACGGATGTCAAATATCCACTGGAAGGTGAGGTGGGTCCAAAGGTTGTAACCAGCGGTGGTGTGTACGACCCCCTTGGGTTTGCCGGTGGAGCCAGAGGTATAGAGCACAAATAAGCGGTCCTCGCTGGCCATTGGCTCGGCGGGGCACTCGGCGCTCTGCCCGTCCACGAGCTCATGCCACCAGTGGTCCCTGCCTGTAGTCATGACGCAGTGGCCCTTAATTCGCTGCACCACCAGCACATGCTCAACGCTGGGTGCGCCACCATTTACCGCCAGTGCCTCGTCCACCGCGGGCTTAAGAGGCACGGGCTTGTCCTTACGGAAGCCCCCATCGGCGGTGATCACCGCCTTAACCTGACCATTGATTAGACGGTCCCGCAGGGCCTCGGCCGAGAAGCCGCCGAAGACCACCGAGTGTGGGGCGCCGATACGGGCACAGGCCAGCATGGCAATTGCTGCCTCCGGAATCATCGGCATGTAAAGGGCTACCAGATCCCCCTTGCCGATGCCAAGAGCCCTTAGAGCATTGCTTGCCTTGCACACCTCGGTGTGCAGTTGGCGGTAGGTGAAGCTGAGGCTATC
>JAQCGH010000041.1 GCA_027620015.1 Cyanobacteriota bacterium | reverse complement strand
TACACATAAAACCGCCCAGGCTCACCAAACAGCGCTTTCGTGCTGGGAAAGCGGCGCCAATAGCCGTGGCAGACAGCAGATGGACTCGGGGCAACCAGCTCGGCGGGGCGAGCGAAAAAGCTCTGGGGTAGGTGCTGGGTGTGGGAGCTAGCTATGGAGTGTGCGTTGGGGAAAAGAGATTGACAGGGCAGGAGGGATGGGCGTGGTAACCCTCAGGCACTGCACAGCCGTCTCGGAGCTCTCGAACACCTTGCCGCTCTGCTCGATCATGAGTAGTAAAAAGGCTCCCGCTGCTTTTCCTTGGAGTTTGCTCCCAACATGGGAACTAATTACACGGGGTTGCCATGAAAGTGATTGTGGATCTTTGCGTGGTGCCAATCGGTGTCGGTGTGCACCTTGCCCCCTATGTCGCTGAGTGCGAGAAGGTGCTTAGAAAAGCTGGGCTCAAGATCCAGCTGCACCCCAATGGCACCGCCATCGAAGGAGAGTGGGAGCCGGTTTTTACTGCGATCGAAGCCTGCCACCAGGCAGTACATGCCATGGACTGCCCACGGATTTACACAACGGTGAAGATCAATACGCGAACCGACAAGGACCAGACACTTGAGGACAAGGTCGCCAGCGTGCAAACCCTCCTTTGATACCCGGCCTTGTTGAAGTCCACCGGTCTCCAACTCGATCTAGAAAAACCAATCTTTAATTAGAGCCGTTTCTAGACATTGCGCGTACTAGCAATCCACCCCGGGGGCTGGGGCTAGGAATCAGTTGGAGGCTGAGGTCCTGATCGGGTTCCAGGCTCAGATTTAATTGCCGCAGTAGACCCACAGCCATCAGTCGGATTTCCAGTTCGGCCAAGGCCTTCCCTAGGCATACACGTTCTCCGCCTCCAAAAGGCAGCAGCGTGAGACCGCTATTTCCGTTGAGATGACGTTCGGGGCGGAACTGGTCCAGATCGTCGCTCTCTGCATCCCTGTCTTCACCTGATCTGGTGCGGTTTGATGAAGCCAATGCAACCTGAACGACACTGCCCCCCGGTACCTGCACCCCATCGAGAACCAACTCCCGGGTAGTGCGGCGGAAGAAACCACCTACAGGCGGGTTTAAGCGCATCACCTCCTGCACTAGAGCCGACAGACGTGGCGTGGACTCCTGCTCGTCTAATGGCCAGTTCAGGGAATCAATTTCGCTCTGTAGCCAGGGGAGCACTTCCGGGTTTTGCAGCACCGCTGCCATCAGGCAGCTCAGGGAGGACGCGGTGGTTTCGTAGCCCGCAAAAAGCAGCAAAAGCAACTGCTCCACCAGATCGTCATCCGTCAGGGGCAGCCCTGCTTCATCAAGGCCGCCACTGAGCAGATCCAGTCCTCCAGCTAGAGGTTGTCCCGCCTCTTCCTGATCGCGTGCGCGCTTGAGCACTCCGCCTAAGCGGGCCAGCAAACGAGTGCGGGCTTCCAGCGCCCTTGAGAAGGGGCTGCCAGGAAAAGGAATCGGAATCGAGAAAAGGGCGCGGGTCCAAATTTCAAAGTCGGCGAATAGCGCGTCGCGGTCGTCGCCTTGTAGGCCAAGCACCACGGTTGCAATCACGCTGAATGCAAAGCGGCGCATTCTTGCCACCAGTGGGATTGGTGTGATGGCGTTCTGGAGATCCGCTGCAAGCTCATCTACAAGCATCACGATCTCAGGGCTGTAACGACGCAGGGCGGCTGCCGAAAACAACTGCCCAACTACCCTGCGCCGGGCGCGATGGTCTGAACCATTGCGGTTTGCGAGCGAACGGGTACCAAGCAGCTGACGAACACTCTCTGGCCACCAACCCACGGTGGCGTCAGACTGGGAGAGCAGATCCGAGATCGCTCTCCCGCCACGGATGAAAACAAGCGGCTGGCCAAGCAAGCGCGTTGCATAAACGTCGCCTAATTGGTTAAAACGCTGACCGACGAAGTCCGGGTCGCGAAAGAAGGCCAGAGCCTCCAAAATTCCACTCCAGGCGCCGGTAGTCGGTAGAGGTCGGTGGAGTTCTGGCAATTTGTTATCCATCTTTTCCCAGCCTAGAAGTCGTTCCAAGCACCCTGCCATGGACTGGTGCTGAGGTTTATTTGCTTTTGAATACGAAAGTTGCGGCAGCCGCTTGGCAGCGGGGTCGCCGATGCGAAATCCACCTTCAGCAGACTATGAGTTACGGCTGAGAAAAATTTGTAGAATAAACAGAGCAAATAGTACAAGCCTCCGAGCAATTCGTTTACAAAGTTGTATGTATCTACGTCTTATATTGACTCCTAAGATCCTACCTTCATTTGACCATCAAGGCTTTGGACAAGCTAATGGTCGCGATTAGCAATAGCGGTATAATTCCCATGGTTGCGGTATCTATTATTAATTTCTACCTCCATTTCTCTCCTCATCTGAGTCAATACTTCGCGTACAGCAGCTTTTTCGTTTTCTTCGGAAGTAATTATTTGCTTGGTAACTTCACGAAGCATCTCGATGTCCGTACAGGCATCGATCTCGCGGAATGCTGCCTCGAGGCGGAACTTCTGTTCTAATGAAAGCCGATGATTAGACATGATAATTGTGAATAAGAGCCCCTATATAGGGGCCTTGTAATTTAGGGAATTTGCTATTGAACTTCTGAGATCGTGAAAGGGGCTGGGGGGAAACTTGTAGGCATTGGATCGATCTCACCATTGGCAAGTGCTCGTGCACGGATATACATCTGGCTTCCAGTGGCGCCCTGCGCTTCCATTGCAGTTGCTACAGCGGCCCAGTTGCGGATTTCAGTGGTCATTTGATTTGATCGAGATTAATCTTCCCAATGATCGCCATCACATCTAGGTGGGTGCGAGGCGGAAAGCCGCCCACCTACCGAACATCAATGATCAGCATAAAGTTATTAAAAAACGCCTTGATGCGTTCATCACCGTTTAGCTAAGTTGCCGGCAGTTGCAGTGAATACCGTCGGTATAGATTGATTCCCTCAAAAACAGCCTTTGTGATCATTGCTGTATCACCAGTGACATCAGAGTGCATTTAAGGCTGCGGTTAGCTTGCAGAGCGATATGACTTTTGATGCACTGGTCTTTCGAAACTGGATGTCATGAAATTGTCTCCTAACCCTTTTGCGGAATTAACAGATGGGAGAAAAGTTGTTAGTCAGATGTTTCTGCTCGTTCAAGTGGATCTGGCTGGCCCTGAGTAATGGCTAAGGCGCGTTGATAAATTGCACTTGAGGTCGCGCCGGCTGATTCCATGGCAGTGCGCATGTTCTGCCAGTAGTGCATTGTTTGATCTTGTGTCATGAGGCTTTAGGGGCGTTAGGCGCAAACGGCTTCCTTGCCGCGCCGCCGGCCCAGCGGTTCGATCCATTCGTTTAACATCACCTTGTGATGGACAAGGCGGCTTGGCAGGCGGCAGCCGAGGTTAATTTGCCCCTCGTCTACTAACCGCCCCAACCGAAGAGCCAGGGCTTCCTCGTGGCGGGCAAAAGCGTCCTGCTGGGAGGCAACCCAGGAGATCTCTTGCTCCGTGATCACACCGCTGGAGAGTGATTCCAGAAAGACTTCCCCGAGTGTCATGAGATGCATGTAACGACTTCGTTACATGCTGTCACGCCCATGGCAGCTCCGTGGCTCGACCGGGCTTAGGACTGAATGATCACGGGAGCCATGATCCTTAGCTGTGTGCCCCCTGGCCCTAGCCATGAGTGACCGCCGCAAACGGATCCATGAACTGGTCATTGCCCTGCTGGCGCAGCAAAACGAGCTTGAGCTGTTGGCAGGCGACGGAAGCGGCTTACCCAGCGGCGATCCCGGCAGCTGGATCGAGCGCAACCGCCGCGTGGTGCAGCGTTATCAAGCTTTGGTTCGCTCGGCCGTGACCCTCGACGCCCTCGTAGATCAGGAGGTGAACGGCGGCGTTGTGGGTTGAGCTTGGCGGCAGGGCGCCTCTAGTGATGTGGTCCCGCAGGTTTTCACGCAGATTTCACGCATAAACCAAGCAACCAGCCAAGAAAGACTGCAGCACAAGCATTCTTGGCGCCACCCGCCTGCCTTCTAAGCAGCTACTCAAGCAGTAATGGGCATGAACCAGCCTGCAAGAGCTTTAGCGCTCCACCAGAGACCAAAAGCTCCAGCGGCCGCCAAAGGCTTCCCGAACACGACCCACGAAGCTTTCGTGACGCTCTAAACCCTTCCAGTCGTCAATCCGCGCGGCCAACAGCTCACAGCTAAGTAGGTCCTCGGCTGCGTGCCGGTAACGCTTAGTGCGGCCCGTCGACAGGGCAAAAACCAACATCGCCCGCAGCAGCACTATGGCCGCCAACGGCTGCTCTGAGCAGAGCCGCTCAGCCGCTGGGGCAAGGATTTCGTAGGCCTCACCATCCCAATCAGGCTCGTGGGCCAGCACAAGTCGCCCAGCACGGGCTAGGGCAGGCCAACGCACAAGGAAGTCAAGAGCCGGCAACCGCATGGGATGGTCCTCTGCCAGAGCAAACGCCCGCTCCTCCGCCTCTGCATCCTCGAAGGCAGCAAGCCGTTTGAGGTGTTCGCGCAAATGAAAAGCCGAGAGGGTTTTGGCAAAACAAGCCCAACGCAACTGCTGGGCCTCCTCGTTGCGGCCAAGGGCCTCAAGTACGGCAATGCGGGTGTCATCCCACTCTGGGGAATGCCAGGCAGCCGCAGAAGCTGCAGCGCCATCCAGTACTCCCAGGGCCTGCTGACTGCGGCCCGCCTGCAGCAAATGGCCTGCCACATCAGCAGCGGTAGTGGGCCAGGCCAGTTGCTTGGCATCAAACTGAGCCAAATAGCCATCCACATCGCCCAGGCATTCAGCGATCTGCAGCAGGGCTGGGTGACCATCGCAGGCACCACGCTTGCGGCAGCCTTGTTCGAGAAGTTTCAGGCCCAGATCGCCAAGGGCATCGGCCACTGCCGGAATCAAGTCGTCAAATTGGCCGTAACCATTTTCGAACACCAGCTCCAGCAGTTGCTCTGCCAGCGTTTCAGCGGGCACGGCGGCCGCACTAGCAAGCGGTCCGAGGTCAACCACAGCCCGCTGGAACAGGCCAATCACTGTGCCAGTGCTGTCAGAGCAGCGATTAAGCACACCATCAGCCAACCCGAGAAACCGCAGCAACAACTCCAGAGCTAGCGACGGATCCACTTCAGCCACCGGTCCGGCAATGGCCTGGTGCTGGGCTTCCAGCTCGATCACCAAAGCTTTGCGCTTGCGCGAATCAACAAAAGTGGTTGCGCGGTCTAGGGCTGCCAAGCGCTTGCGCACCTCCTGGGCCACTCCCTCGGCACCTTCAGCCGCAGCTAGCGCCAGCCGCAAGCGGCGCTGCATCACCGCGTTGCCAGCAGTCACCTCAATCAGCAGTTCGGCGAGAACGGCCGCGCCGAGACCTTCGAGGTTTTTGGCATTAAGGCTTCGCTTGGCAGCCATTGCTCTTCAAAGGGCTTGTCGCTTGGGGCAACACATAGGTGCTCAACACCGTCTAACACCACCATGTAGGGGAGCGACCCCGGCGAGGCGCTCCAGACATTGACGCAGTCCCACTGGGATTGCCCAACAGCAGCCTGGCCAAGTGGGTTCAGCCTGTCGACCAAGGGCTATTGGATCGACAGCCAACTCAACACGATCAACTTCCTAAAGCAAATCATCTCCACCCGTACACTCACACCCTGCATCCAGCACACCTGTCCACCGAATCGGGCGAATCCCAAACACCAGGCACTTGGTTAGAGAGCTACCTCAAGGTCATCTTCGACTTCTGATGCCGAATAGCAAAATTCTCAGTGGCGAAGAGGCATTGGCGCTCGAGCGGCTCAGTCGTCGCCAGGGCTCTGGGCTCACAGCAGTGCAACTATTTGGCCACTGGCGACTCCAGCTGCTCTGGAGCAAGGGCCGGGCCAATCCCAACCCCGCCACGGCAGCCCTACTGCGGGGACTGCAGGCAAGTCTGAGCATCACCACTCGAGGTGACAACCCAATTGCCACCGCAGACGCCCCTTCTCTGGAAACGGGTGACTTAAAGGTGGTGAACAGCGTCCAGCTGGGAGCTTTGCAGCTGCGCTTCAGCGGCAGCGGCAATCTCCGGGGACGCAGGCCGCTCTTGGAGTTTTGGTTTGACCAGCTTGAACTGCGGCTCGGTCGCCAAACCCTCTGGCGCCAAGCGATCAGCCGCCAGCCAGAGCCGCGCAAGCGCCCATTCTTTGCCCTGATCGCTCGCTCAGGCTCCGCAGACAACAACTGGCTGCTTGCCAGGGGGCGGGGCGGCGGATTGGCCTTATGGCTGCTCGATCCCCAGCGCGCAAAGGCAAGCGAGGCCTAGAGGGCAGCGCTCAATTCCCGCTGAAGCAAGGCGAATAAATAGTCGGGCTCGCGGTATTGACTCGGCAAGCAGTTGTGCAGGATCTCCAGCCGCTGCCAGCAAACTGTGCGACGCACCTTGGCGATCGTCTTACCCTCGCGAATCAACAGGCGCATTGCCTTGCAATAAAGCGGATAGTTCGCTTCCAACTCACCAATGGTGAGACCTGGCGCGGGAAGGGAGATAGTCATGGCACTCCGGCTGGGTGGCCGCACAGACCCCAATAGGGCCCTTACTCGAGTGTGCGCTTCTGGACAGGTTTACCGAGCCCCCCATACGGGGACATTTTGTATTGGGATGGTGCTCAGAGCTGCACCATGCCGCAACGCATGCCCTTGAGCACGGCCTGCAGTCTGTTGTTGACGTCGAGGGTCTTGAGTAGTCGTTTGGTATATGTCTTGGCGGTTTCCTCGCTCACCACAAGTCGCTCGGCAATCTCCCGATCTGTGAGGCCGCTGGCCAGCAGATCCAGCACTTCGTATTCGCGCTTAGTGAGCCGCGGACAGCTCAGGTAGGGCAGGGTGCCGGAACGCAGCGAAGGGCTGCGGTAGTGGTGCTGACCCATCACGGCAAGCACCGCTGCCTGCAGTGGCCGCTGATCTCCGATGAAATCGGCCTCAGCTACTACCGCCTCAAGCCAGGGAGCTTCAGCGTATTGGGCCGGAATCACATCCCCCAGAGCCAGTACTACCACCCGCAAACCATGCTGAGCATCACGCGCCTTACGGGCAAGCTCGAAGCCATTGCCATCTTCGAGGTAGTCGGTGCAGATCAACAGCTCATAGGGCTCCCGCGCCAAATAGGCCAGGCAGGTGGCCTCATCGGTGACGGCACATCCAATGCGGGTGCGGTCTTGGAAACTCTCGCAAACTGATCGCAAAAGAAAGCGGCCCTTCATGGCGATCGCTACCTTGCCGCTGATAGCTACAGACAACAGCAGTTGGTCGAGGGTGGTGCCCTCAAGGCTGCTAAGAAAAGGTGTGAGATCCATCGACCCACAACTCTTGGCAGGGGCGTGTGTTCACACTAAGACAGCTCACGAGTTCAGCAGATGCGGCGCACTGGGTTCGCTGCTGGCCCGACTCACGAGCACACCAATAATCATGGGCGTCCGCCAACAGAACGGCCAACGGGGATAATGACTCCGGTTTGGCCTCTAAGCGATGTACACGGACTGGACTGCCGTGATTTTGCTGCTGTTGACTGCGGCTCCCCTAGCCGTTGTGGTGGCTACCGCAGCCTTTTTCATTTGGCGCAAGAAGAAGCAGAAAGGCTGATCTGAAGCCTTGCCCGTCCTTGAACGATGGCGGAAACGCTTGTTCCCCCAATGTTCTGCAACACCTTGCCTTGTCCCAAGCAAACAAGGCAGGTGCGATAGCGCCGATCATCCAGACGCAGCATTCCACTACCCCCGCATTGCTTACAGATAGATAAATTTGCGTGGCTTGCCAGCAGGGGGCCATCGGAGTCGGGCATTGAAATGTCCCCACTCGGGGACTCAGGTTTTTGACATTCTGATCTGCTTTTCCCTACCTGATCCCGAAATCTTTCTTAAGCCTGGGCGTTCCGGAGGGCCTGATCCAGCCGCTCTGAGCTGAGTTGCTGTAACAACTCAGCTGCTGAAAGGTGGCTGCCAGCGGGCACCAAAGCCGCGCTTGCTGCCAGCTGGCCCACCACTGCCGCTGCATCCATGCCGAGCTGGTGGTACCCCGAGAGCCCCTCGCTTCTCTCTCGCTTGCTGAGTCGCCTTCCCTCGCTATCCAGCCAAAGAGGCACATGGCCATAGCGGGGCGGGGGCGCACCTAGTGCCGCCATCACGGCCACCTGGGCACCAGTGGCACTCCAGAGGTCGTTGCCGCGCACCACATCGCTGATCCCCAAGACCAGGTCATCAACCGCAGTGGCCAGGTGATATGCGAGGTAACCATCAGCACGCCGCAACACCACATCACCAACTGCCGCTGCTCCATCGAGCTCCCCAGGGGGGCCATAGCTCTCCAGCCAATGCAGATTTCCCGGCACCAGACGCAAACGCCAACTAGGCAATCGCCCCTGCAACAGCCCCCAGCCGCCACTGGCAGCCCTGCAGGTGCCCGGATACACAGCTGCCGCCCCGTGGGGTGCGGAGATATCGGCCAGCAAGCGACGACTGCAGCGGCACGGATAAAGGAGCCCGTTGCGCCGCATGGCTGACAGGGCCGTGGCGTAGAGGCCGCGGCGCTCGCTCTGGCGCAGTACCGGGCCGTCCCAATCAAGGCCCAGCCAGGACAGATCGGCCAAGATCGAAGTGTCAGCCCCAGCCTTATTGCGGGGCGTGTCTAGATCGTCGAGGCGCAGCAACCAAGCCCCCCCCCGCAGCCGGGCGTGCAGCCAGCTCAGCAGGGCCGTGCGCAGGTTGCCGCGGTGCAGAGCGCCCGTTGGGGAAGGGGCAAAACGGCCGAGATACCCCCGCTGGCGCTCGGCCAGACCGGTCTCAACCAGGACCTGCAGGTGAACAGGCAGCGGCGCAGCAGCCAGCAGAAGAAAAAATCACTCAGCTGCCCACTCTGCCGTGAACACAAAAAAACGACCCTTACGGGCCGCTTTGGCAGGAATTGTCTGAAACCAGATCAGCCCTGGACGCGGTCTTTGAACATCTTGCCGGCGGTGAAGGCAGGCACCCGCTTGGCAGGGATCTTGATCTTTTCGCCGGTCTTGGGGTTCAGACCCTGGCGGGCAGAGCGCTCACGGGGTTCGAAGGAGCCGAAACCCAGAATCGAAACCTTTTTACCTTCCACTACCGAGTCGATAATGGTTTCGATGGCGGCGTCTACGACTTGTGAGACGTCGGTCTTAGTGAGCTCGGTGCGCGCGGCAACGAGGTTGACAAGATCAGCTTTGTTCATGGGAAGAGGGAGCCTCGGGGGTGGCGGTCTTGTTGAGAAAAAGAGTGCCCGTCGGAATTTCCGACGGAACCTTCAAGCGAGCGCGCCCACTTTATGGGGCTCTGGACGCTGCTGCAACACAAAAGGGCTCCGCCGCAACGGTTTTCGTGACCAATTCCCCACATGGGGTGAAATTTTGGCTGCAAATGGCTCAAAAGATGAGTCCAGCGAGCAACTCCGCTCCCCCAAGGACGAGCTTGTCGCCCCTAAGGGCACCAAGCCCGCCACCACTGGCGATCCAGTCAGGAGAGCCGGCTGGCAACCAGCTCCGCAGCCGCTCAAGACTGGCCAGCTGACGGGGCCAATGGAAGGTACGCGACGTGCGCAAGGGCGCCAGGGCAGATGGTCCGGTTGGTAACAGCAAGCGCCCACAAAACAGGCCATCGACTGCTCCAGCACGCACCAGCAGCACGCAGGCGCCAGGCGTCGGCCCTGGCGTCCAGAGCAGTTGGGCCCCAGGCGCCAGATTCAGCTGCTCGCCAAAGGTGGTGCACCCCTGCACACCCGGCAGCAGATAGGCCTCCTGCTCCTGTACCAGCACAGACCATCCCAATGCCTCCTGCATGCGCCGGCAGCGGCCGTGACCCTCGCGACTGGTGAGGATGAGCCTGCCTGGCCCCACCAGCTCGGTGCGTTGGCGCAACATCGCCAGATTGGACTCAGTGAATCCTGGACAATCCACCAGCAGATCTCCACTACCTCCATAGGCGGACGCCTCGAGCAGCCAGCTGCTTCCCCCCTGGCTATCGCGGCTGGGAGCGAACAGCCACAGCCCTGGGCGCACTTGCTGGGGCGGCCGGCCCGATTCGGGAGGTTGGCTCAACTGGGTCAACTTGTTTAAGAAGGCGGCGCGGACAAAGGCAGGGCAAGGAGTGGAACGCAATCCGTCCGGAGACGGGCACCTCAGGCAACTGGTTGATGCCCCAAAAAAAATTCGCGCTTAGCTTTGAGTCAGCCAGTTCGGCCCCTTGACGGTCCAATTCAACAGTCTTGAGCTAGCTCAGCCTCCGAATCACCACCAGGGGATTCACATCGGCCACCCCTGGCCGCTGGGGGCAAGCCTCACCGGCCGGGGAGTCAATTTTTCGGTAGTGGCTCCTCTTGCTACCCGGATCGAGTTGCTCATATTCGCTGAAGGCGAGTCGCGCGAACCAGACCGAGTAGTGGGATTGGACCATAGGCACCGCTCCGCCGACCACTGGCATGTGGAGGTGGAGGGTCTGGGTCTGGGCAGCTGTTACGGCTACCGGGTATTTGGGCCGCTGAAGCCGGGCGGGCATGGCTTCAATCCATCCAAGGTGCTGCTTGACCCATGTGCCCGAGCAATCGCCGGCTGGCAGAGCTATCAACGTGGCGGCGCCGTTGGGGCGGCACCAAACACCGGCCACTGCCTCAAAGGGGTGGTGACCGAGCGCGACCGCTTTGATTTCAGCCACGCCCCCCGACCGCGCCACAGCTGGCAGAAAAGCGTCATCTATGAGCTGCATGTGGGTGGCTTCACCCAGGGGCCAGGTTGTCCTGTGCCGGCGCAGCTGCACGGCAGCTTGCTTGGCCTGATCCCCACCATTCCCTACTTAAAGGATCTGGGCATCACCACCATCGAGCTGCTGCCAGTGATGGCCTTCGATCCCAATGACGCCCCGGCCGGACGCCAGAACTATTGGGGCTACAGCCCATTGAGCTGGATGGCGCCCCATCCAGATTATTTGGTGGGCGATGACCCGCTAAGCGGCCGCGATCAGGTGCGGCAACTGGTGACCGCCTGCCACCGGGCCGGCATCGAAGTGCTGCTTGATGTGGTTTACAACCACACCACCGAGGGCAATCAAGATGGGCCCACCCTCAGCTGGCGCGGCTTCTGCGACCACCTTTATTACCAGCAGAATGCCAAAGGCGATTACCAAGATGTGAGCGGCTGCGGTAATACCATCGCCGCCAATCGGCCGCTGGTGCGGCGGCTGATCCTGGAATCGCTGCGCTGCTGGGCCACGGAACTTGGCATTGATGGTTTCCGCTTCGACCTCGGCATTGCACTCAGCCGAGGGGACAACCTGGCCCCTCTAGACGCGCCGCCCCTGTTTGAGGAGATGGAGGCCGATCCAAATCTCAGCGACCTGAAACTAATCAGCGAACCCTGGGATTGCGGCGGCCTCTATCGCCTCGCCGATTTTCCCGCCCGCCGAGTGACCACCTGGAATGGTCGCTTCCGCGACGACCTGCGCCGCTTCTGGAAGGGCGATGAAAAAACCTGCTGGACCATGGCCCAGCGCCTTAGTGGCAGCCCAGACCTTTTCACAAACACGCCGGTGTATCCGGGTCAGTGCATCACCTTCCTAACGGCCCACGACGGCTTCACCCTGGCCGACCTAGTGAGCTTCAACGGCAAGCACAACTTGGCTAACGGTGAGAACAACCGCGACGGCGACAACCACAACAACACGTGGAATCACGGCGTGGAGGGACCGAGCAGCGACTACGCCATCACGACCCTGCGTGAACGCCAGCTACGCAATCTGCTGGCAAGTTTGCTACTCGCACCGGGAGTGCCGATGCTGTTGATGGGTGATGAGGTTCGCCGCAGCCAGGGTGGCAACAACAACACCTGGTGCCAGAACAACCCCCTCGGCTGGATGCACTGGCAACCAGATGAGGGCGACCAGGCCCTGCGCCTGTTTCTGCAACGCCTGCTGCACTTGCGGACCCATCTGGCCGGACTGTTCAACCCCGAGCTACCCCTTGATGACAAACCCCAGCGGCGCAGCGGCGATCGTGGCCACCTTTGGCGCCAGTGGCACGGTGTCGAATTAGCCAGCCCCGACTGGGCGAGCTGGTCCCACACATTGGCCTGGAGCCTCAATGACAGTCACCAGGGGCCCTTGGTTTGGTGCGGCATGAACGCCTACGGCAAGGAGATGCACTTTGAGCTACCCAGCTGCAGTCAGGGCTGGCTGAGGGTAATTGACACAGCCCTCCCCCCCGGCGAAGACTTGCCTTCCCAGGCTGAAGCCTGGCTGCCGGCCGGCGCACTTCTGCAGAGCCGCAGCTTGATGATGCTGGTATCGGCCCCGCTATTGGAAGGCCGAAAGCTTTAAAGAGCGGGCGGCGGGAATCGAACCCGCATCATCAGCTTGGAAGGCTGAGGTTTTACCACTAAACTACGCCCGCAATAGTAGATGCGTACTAATTACACATCCTGATGCTCTTACCTAGTTAAGTCAGCCCATTCATTATGGCCTGCCCACCCCAAACCCCAAGCCGCCGATGATTGCAGCTGA
>JAQCGH010000006.1 GCA_027620015.1 Cyanobacteriota bacterium | reverse complement strand
ACCAGTCCAGCGGGCCATCATTGAAATGAGTGATGAGCAAGACCAGCCCGATTTGCTGCCGGGCTGATTGGACGGATGCGTATTCAAGAAGGTGAAGGGTGGAGGTGGCTGGAGGATTCAGCCCGCCACCCCTTTTCTTTTTTGATTGGTGGCCAGGGCTGGGCCTCTGAGCTCACAGCAGAGGAGGCCAGGGGCCTGGGGCAGGCTCTACTGCAGTTGGTGCAAGAGCACCATGCTCTTGCCAGTCAGTTGATGCCGGAAGAGTCGATCAGCCTTGAGCTTGAGCGTGGCCCTTTGTGGATTGCCTTGGAGGGCGATAGCAACAATTGGGCGCTCCGGTTTGTGCTCACATCTGGGGCTAATTGCCGTGCCGTTGAAGGCAGCTGGTTGCCCGGGCCCAGTGCGGCCTTGGTGGCGTCCCTGGTTCGGGAAGGGTGGTAGCTAGCTGGACCATGTGGGCAAGCCAGCACGGTTGCAGCTGAGACCCAGAGTCAGTTAAAGGTGTTCAGCACTGCTGATCAGTGCCGAATTCCGACGCTCTCCCCAAGGTAGCTCTTGGTTTTGCTCAGGTTTTCCCCAGCTCAGGTGTTCAGATGAGCCTTGCTCGCTAGGGACTGGGGAGAAGCTCGTCGCTAACGCCTTTCCCCTTGACAGCGCCTGCTCCAGCCTCATCACTTGCCCCAATGTTGAAAGGCTCATGGCAAATGCTCTGGCAGAGCAGGGTTCTCAGCTTGGGAGGCTGGGATGGGCAGCCTCGCTATGCCATTTGACTGGACCGGCCGGATGTGGAGAACTGGAACCAGGCAAGCCGGTTATATCCGATGGATCCGCAGAATCTCGACCAAGCGCAAATCACGGTGGATGGGGAAGGATTGACTGTGAGCTTTCTCGCCGAGGTGCCTGAAGCCTTGATGGCCTCAATGCGTGGCTTTATCGAGCAGCACCCAAATTGGGATCAATACAGGCTGTTTCAGGCGGCGCTAGCTGGTTTTTTGGTACAAAACGGACTTGGCGACCGCGAAGTCACCCGCTGCTACCTGGCCAATCTCTTTCCAGCACTGACGATTTTTAAGCAGCAGTTAGGTGACCCCTTCCCTCCTGATCAAAAAGCTGCTGGTAGGCGGCCGTGAGGGTGCAGGCTGCCACCGGCAAGGTCACCAATAGGCCTACCAACAGCACCAGAAAGCCAGCCAGCACCATGGCCAGCAGCACCAGGGTTAGGCCAAGGGCCTGAAGCCAGTGGGGATCGGTGGCCGCCCGACCGCTGCGAAAGGCTGCCAAGGGATTAAGTCCTCCAATCAAGGCCAGCGGCAGGCTGAGAATTTGATCGGCGCTCAAATACACGATGGCCACCAAGCCGGCCACCAGCGGCAGAGGCGCTAACAGCGGTTGGATCAGGGTGAGCAACCAGGAGCTCGCCTGGGCCAGGCGCACTATCAGTGCCAGCACAAGGAGGATCAGCACCACGGTTCCAAAGCAGCGCAACATCGCTCTGCCATCGACCCGGATCAGATCTGCCAGCTTGGGTTGCCCCTGATTCAGGGCTAGTTGAGCCCCCCGCATCAGCCCCACCACCAGCCAAAGCCCGGTAAGGGCGTAGATGCTCCAGGCAACCGCCGCTAGGGCAATGGCCACGGGGTTCGGTTTCTCCATCAGCGAGAAAACCAGGCCGCTCTCATAGCGATACAGAAGCTGGGCTGCCAAATTGGCACCGCCGCTCAGCAGGGTGAAGCCCATCAGAACCCAGGGGCAGTGGCTGAAGGCCGCCCAACCCCGCTCGACGGCGCTGCGGATGGCTAGGGGGGGCTTGGCGCTGACCAGCACCAAATGCTGGCTCATGGCGACTCAAGCAGGCCCAGGAGTCGTTCGGCACTGCTTGGCTCAACCGGCAGGATCGAAAGGCGGTTGCCCCGCTTCACCACCCCCAGTTGCTCAGGGCTGAAGTTTTCCCTCAAGGTATCCAGGCTGAGCAACTGCTGGAAGTGGCGTAAATAGAGCAGCCTGCAACAGTCCCAACGGGGCTTTTGCAGGCTTGCGGTGGGATCAAAATATTTGGAGCTGGAATCAAACTGGCTGGGGTCGACAATCTGGGTCTCAACCACCTCCATCAAGCCGACAATGCCCGGCGGTTTGGTATTCGAGTGGTAGAAAAAAGCCCTGTCACCAATTTGCATACTCCGCATGAAGTTGCGGGCCTGATAGTTGCGAATGCCATCCCATAGGGTGCTGCCCTCTCGCTGCAGATGGTCAATCCCGTAAACATCTGGTTCGCTTTTCATCAACCAGTAGGCCATGGCCCGTTGCGGTCGCTCAGTCCGCGGATGTTAGGAGCTAGATCGCTGATCGCCTTTACAGCGACATCACCAGCTCGCGGAAATGATCACCACGAGCCTCAAAATCGCTGTATTGGTCAAAGCTGGCGCAGGCTGGGGAAAAAAGCACCGCTAGGCAGCGCAGCTTGTGGGCCAATTGGTAAGCCAGGGGTACGGATTCAGCCAGGCTTTCGCAGCAGTGCACAACTCCGCTAAAGCCTGCTTGGCTAAGTAGGTGATGAAACTCTGTCTGGGCAGCGCCGTAGAGCACCACCGCTGCAGCTTTCTGTTGCAGAGCGGCTAACCAGCCATTGGGATTGCCCTGTTTCGATTTACCACCTGCAAGCACCACTAGCGGACCGTCAAGGGCATGCAGAGCCACCTCGGCGGCGTCGTAGTTGGTGGCCTTGCTGTCGTTGAAAAAGGTGATGCCTTTCTGCTCGCGGATGAGCTCGAGCCTGTGGGGCACGCCGGTAAAAGAGCGGAAGGCTTGCTCCATCTGGGAGCCGATTAAGCCGGCTTCGAGCCCGGCCGCAGCAGCCATCAGCATGTTTTGGCGGTTGTGTGCGCCGGGCATGGCTAGGCAGTCCGCAGCCATTAAAAGTTTGCCTGGGCCTCCAGGCTGGTGGGCATGCCATACCTGACCGGCTTCGATCCAGAGACTGGGCTTGATCTTGGGAGGCAGGTCCGCCGCTCTGCCGGCGGTGACCCAGATCCCCCGCTGCAAGCCGGCGGCATGAGCGCGTAGATCAGCGTCGTCTGCGTTGAGTATGGGCGCTGTGGAGCGCTCTAATAAATTGCGTTTGATGGCCCTGTAGGCCTCAATGGTGCCGTGGCGCTCGAGATGGTCGGGAGTCAAGGTTGTCCAAATTCCCACCCGGGGTGCTATTTGGGGGGCCGATTCGATCTGATAGCTGCTGAGCTCCATCACCAGCCAGTTTGGTTGTGGATCGCCGCGCTCAAGTCGCTCCAGCACCAGCTCGGCCCCAGAGAAGCCCACATTGCCGCCCATGGGGGCATCGAGCCCAGCGTGTTGAAGCAGGTGGGATACCAGGTGGGTGACGGTGGTTTTGCCATTGGTGCCGGTGATGCCGATCCAGGGCACGTCGCCACTTGCATGGAAAGCCAGCTCCATTTCACCTTTTGTGGCAACTCCAAGATTGCGCAGCTCCACCAAGGTGGGATGGTCCCAGCGGATGCCTGGGCTAACCACCACTGCCACTGGAGTAGCGCCTAGGGAGGCAAAGGCGTCGCGGTGGAGGGGCACTCCAAGCCGCACATCAATGCCTGCCTGACGCAACACGTCCGCTTTAGTTTTTAGTGCGGGGCTGGATTGGCTCTCAATCACCAGCACTGAATGACCGAGATATTTGAGTAGTCGGGCTGCCCCAATTCCTGAACGCGCAAGTCCAACAACAACGGTTAAATCCCTTGTTGTCTCTGCCATTTTAAAACTGGGGACTAATACCGAACTGCTATGAAATGGGCGATACTGGATTCGAACCAGTGACTCCTACCGTGTCAAGGTAGTGCTCTACCTCTGAGCTAATCGCCCCAGAACCTTTGCCACGTTACAGGCAGCCCTGTTTCAGGTAATCCCCTAGCAGCGCAGCAGCTCGATTCTCCAGCGCTCCCGCTTGGTAGCTGTGACCTTTTCAAGCTGTAGCTCGCCCCGGCTTTCCAACTGCACCCGGTCTGCCTCCATTAGTTGCCTGCTGGGACTGCTTACTGACTGCCAGTTGACTCTCACCCTGCCTTGGCGGATTAACTCGGCCATGCGGTTACGAGATAGCCCGAATCCAGCAGAGGCCACCGCATCGAGGCGCAGGGATGCCTCCACGGTTTGAAAGCGACGGAGTAGACGCTGCGCGGGAAGCTGCAATTCATTAAGAGGGCGGGCTTCTAGGGCCACTTCCACTGTGCGAACCGTGGCGGTGCGGCCGTCGAGGGCAGTGGCTTGAGCAGCCGTGAGAATTGCCTGGGCGCCCCGGTCGCCTCGCAGCCAAATATCACCGAGTTCTCCCTCTGCAGCGCCGAGAGAGATCAGGCCCGCCCGAAAGTCTTGTCGCTCAGATGGGTCAAATAGAAAATTGCCGCCCAGCTCAAGGCCCATCAGACCAGAGGCAACTTCATCGGCACCAATGGCGGCATCACGGCGCTGCAAAAGCAGCCGCTGGCGTTCGGCTCCCGGGTACCCCCCCCGGCTGGCCATCTCTAGCTCCGCCAGGCCGGCCAAGCGCTCCTGGGCCTCTTCGCGTAACGCCCCATCAAGAAATGGCGTCCACACCGGCTCCCAGGTCCGCAGGGCTTGCTCGGCGGCAGCGATCAGGGCCTTTAGGTCACTAGCCATCGCCCAGCCGCACCACCGCCAATGGTTTGGCCTGCTGCAGGGATATCCAGGGCATATCGACGCCGTTAGCGGTTTCGGCTAGTAGCAGCCAGTTGCCTTCTTCCACTCGGTTGCGCAGGCTGCGGATGCGGTCGTCCTCTTCGGAGCGCACACTCGCAGCGGCCGCAAAACTGCCCATCCAGCCTGAACCCATGCCGAGCAAGGCGCCGATCAGGTGCTGGCTCCAGGCACCTGCAAAGGCGAATGTGTCCAGATCGGTGATGTAGGTAAACGTGAGACCTGCCAAAAAGCCAAAGGGAATAAGCCAGCTGGCCATCGCCTGCTGACGGGCCCGCCGTGCCACCGCTGGATTTAATCGGGCCACCTCCGCCATGGTCTGCTCTCCCTCCCCGATGGCCTCCAATTGCAGCAGCGGCGGCTGCAACTCCGCCAGTCGATCCCGAAGCTGATACAGCCTTTTGCGGTCGTTCAGAACCACCACCACACTTGTGCCCACGCTGCGCCCTGCTCAATGTTGTTGGGGCGATTCTCGCTGCTCACTACACTTCACGGCCGGCTCTCCGCTTCGCACCGCCGGGCATGACAAAGGTTCTCGTTTCGGATCCCATTGACCAGGCGGGGATCGACATCCTTTCCCAAGTGGCTCAGGTGGATGTGCTCACTGGCCTACCCCCCGAGGAGCTCAAGGCAATCATTGGCGACTACGACGCCTTGATGATCCGCTCAGGCACCACGGTGACTGCTGAAATCATCGAAGCAGCTGACAAGTTGCGGATTATTGGCCGCGCCGGCGTTGGCGTCGACAATGTTGATGTTCCGGCGGCTACCAAGCGCGGTGTGTTGGTGGTTAACTCGCCGGAGGGCAACACCATCGCTGCTGCCGAGCAGGCCTTGGCCCTGATGCTGGCCCTATCGCGCCACGTGCCCCATGCGCATGCCAGCACCATGGCCGGCGGCTGGGATCGCAAGAAATACGTAGGCAACGAGCTTTACAAGAAAAAGCTGGGTGTGGTGGGTCTCGGCAAGATCGGCTCCCATGTGGCTCGGGTGGCCAAGGCGATGGGCATGGATGTGATGGCCTACGACCCCTACGTATCTGCCGAGCGGGCCCAGCAAATGCAGGTGCGAATGCTGCCCCTGCCCGCCCTGTTTGCTGAAGCCGACTTCGTCAGCTTGCACCTGCCCCGCACACCAGACACCGAGAATCTGGTGAACGCGGCGCTGCTCAAGACCATGAAACCAACGGCGCGGATCGTCAACTGCGCCCGCGGTGGCATCATCGACGAGGCGGCGCTGGCTGAGGCGGTCGAGAACGGCACCATTGGCGGCGCCGCCCTTGATGTATATGCCAAAGAGCCCTTAGAGGCCGGTTCGCCCCTTAGGCAGGTGAAGGAGCGATTAATCCTCACGCCCCATTTAGGTGCCTCCACCGAAGAGGCCCAGGAAAACGTCGCGATCGATGTCGCTGAGCAGATCCGCGATGTATTGCTGGGCTTGCCTGCCCGCAGCGCCGTTAATATCCCTGGGCTAAATGCCGAAGTGATGGAGCTGCTCAAGCCCCATCTTCAATTGGCCGAAACCCTTGGCCAGCTGCTGAGTCAGCTGGCTGGAGGGCCGATCAGTGAGCTAGAGGTGCGACTCCAGGGCGACTTTGCCGCTCACCCGGCCCAGCCCCTAGTGATCGCGGCCCTGAAAGGTTTGCTTTCCACCGCTCTGGGCGACAGCATCAACTACGTGAATGCCAGCCTGGAGGCGAAGGAGCGCGGCATTCATGTGCTGGAAGTCAAGGATGACTCCAGCCGTGATTTCGCCGGTGGTTCATTGCAGCTCAGCTGCCGAAATTCCCAGGTCAGCCATAGCGTTACCGGAGCGGTGTTCGCGGACGGCGAGCTGCGCATAACCACAATCGATGAATTCCCGGTGAACGTGGCTCCTAGCCGCCAAATGCTGTTCACCCGCCACCGTGACATGCCTGGAATAATCGGCCAGCTGGGTTCTCTCTTGGGCGAACACAACGTCAATATTGCTTCTATGCAGGTTGGCCGCCGGATAGTTCGTGGGGACGCCGTGATGGTGCTAAGTCTCGATGACCCGATCCCCCCCAGCCTGCTGGTTTCGGTGCACGCCATCAACGGCATCCAGGAAGCTCACCCGGTAACTCTTTGATTGCCGCTGCCTTTGGCTGGTGGCGGCTGGAGCTGGCCTCCCTGCCGGAGCTGGAGGAATCCCTGCTTTGGAAGCTCGCTGAACTAGGAATTCCTCGGGTAGCCGTGCAGCATCGCCCCGAAACCCCCACCCAGCGTCAGCTAATCGCTTGGTTGCCTGCAATCGATTGGCCTGAGCTGGAGCGGCAGCAGCTGGCGCTGGCGCTTGCGCCCCTGGCCGAGCCCTTCGGCTTAGCTCTGCCCCCGCTGCGGTGGAGTCAGCAGGACGAAGAAGACTGGAGCCTCAGCTGGAAGCAGCACTGGCAGGCCGATCCTGTGGGCAAGGGGCTGCTGATTCTGCCTGCGTGGTTGCCCTGTCCGCCTGAGCATGCTGAGAGGCGGCTGATTGCCATGGACCCTGGCAGCGCCTTCGGCACCGGCAGCCATCCCACCACCAGGCTGTGTTTGGAGGCCTTGGAGCTGCTGGCCGCAGTCAATCCAGAGGGACTGGCTGGGATGCGGGTGGCCGACCTCGGCTGCGGTAGTGGCGTGCTGGGCCTGGCGGCCCTGCGGCTGGGCGCGGCCTCAGTAGCGGCAGTCGACACCGACTCGCTGGCAGTGCGAGCTACTACTGACAATGCAGCCCTCAATGGACTCACGCCCCAAGTGCAAGTGCAACTCGGCTCGGTTGAGGCCCTGGCTGAGCTGCTCGAGGGTCTGCCGGCCAATTTGTTGCTTTGCAACATCCTTGCTCCTGTGATTCAGGCCCTTTGTCCAGCCTTCAACACCGTGCTGGCTGCCAACGGCGTTGGGCTGCTCAGTGGCCTGCTCATTGACCAGGCTGTGTCGTTGCAGCTGGCCCTGCGGGACGAAGGCTGGCAGGGCGAACTCGTCGCCGAACAAAGCCAGTGGGGTCTGATGAAGATCCGGCGTGTTGCATAAGGCACGCTGATCTGTGCCTTCTATTTGATTGGCCTTCCAGCGATTTGGCACACAAATCGACAGTTAGGGCGTCTGGAGGATGTATGAAGGGCGAGTCCTACAGGCCCGGCTTCCGGGTGCCTGTGAGCCCCAATCTTTTTCATGGCTTCCTACAAGGTCACCCTCATCAGCCAGAGCGAAGGCCTCAACAAGACCATCGAGGTTCCTGATGACCAGTACATCCTCGACGCCGCTGAAGAGCAGGGTGTTGATCTGCCTTACTCCTGCCGTGCAGGCGCTTGCTCAACCTGCGCGGGCAAGCTGACCTCCGGCACTGTCGATCAAAGCGACCAGAGCTTCCTCGATGATGACCAGATTGAAGCCGGTTTCGTGCTCACCTGCGTGGCTTATCCAACCAGCGACTGCACTATCACTACTCATGCTGAAGAAGAGCTCTATTGAGCCTTAGTTCGGCTTGCGCAGGCTCGGCAAATCACTGACCTGCGCTTGAGCAATCTGAACTTTTCTGCCACCCTGATGGGTGGCTTTTTGCTGCCATCCCCGGAGCCGCAGTTCTGTGTTAGCCCAGGCCAATGCCCTTCTGGAGCCAGGGAGCGAGCACACCAGCCCCGGCGGTCATTACAGCTATCGGGTGCTGGGCGCCTGCTGTCGCCTGTTTGATCGAGAGGAGTTGCCCTGGCCCTGCTGTCGGTTGGCCTGGCGCAGCAAAGAGCCAAGCTGGAGGCGTATCGGCCGACGCTTTGTGCCGGATCTGGCCTCCCGCCGCTGCCCTTCCTATGCCGTCGAGTTGTTGCAGCCAGGCGCCCGTCCTACCCGCACGGTGCTCACCCTGTTCCCGGTGCGGCTTGGCTCTCAGTTGCAGGAGTGGTGGTACAGCAAGCAGCCGACCTCCCTGTACCTGGCCAACTGCAAGCCACCGTCTTTTATGGCCAATAAAAAAGCCGGTGCAGCTGCACCGCCTGAATAGGGCTTGGGGAGGTCAGAAATAGATCTTTCCGCCGCCCCACTGGATGCCCTGAACTTTGGGGGAAACCAGGATGTAGCCAGCCATAAGGCGCAAGTCTTCGTCGTCGAGGTCGCGCATTTTTACGTAGATATCGCTGCTGCGCATGCTGGGGTGGACGTCAGCAATGCTGTATTCCCCGTCGTAAGAGGTGGGATCCTTCATGTAGTCCACCAGAGCCTCAACGCTGTCGCGAGAGGGGGTTGCTAGGGCCAAGGTCTCAGGATCGAGGCCCACGTTCTGATTGGTTTTGGTGATGCCACCGGCGTGGCACTCGCCGCAGCTGCTGTTGAACACCTTGCGTCCGGCCTTGATCTCCTGCTCGCTGAAGGTCACCAGAGTGCCATCTGGTGTTGCGGGCACTGTGAGCTGTTCGCTGGTCCAGGCGGCGGCCAGAGCTGGGCTGCCGAAGCCCATGAACAGCAGCAGGGCCAGCATGGTTCGAACAAGAACGCGTATGCCCTTGCGTAGAGCAGCCGAGGGGAAGGAGGAGGCCATTGGAAAAAGCCGGCGGGTAGGCGGTAAAGACCGCATCGGAGACCTTGTATCACGGGGAAAGGGCCCTCCGCAGCCGAATAACGCGAACTGTTGCAGCTCTAGGTCGTGGCCGGTTCCGATGGGGTGATGTCGAGGCTGAGGAAATCCTTTGCCAACAGCGTGTTGGCAAAGATGGCGCTCGCTTCTGCCAACAAGTCGTCGGGCGTCATCGGATTGCCCGGCATGTAGCGAGGGCTTAGGTGGGTTAACACCAGTTGCTTGACGCCGGCCTCCAGGGCGGTTTGGGCTGCCATCGTGCTGGTGGAGTGTTGACGCTGATAGGCAAGCTCCGCCTCTCCGTGGGAAAAGGTGGATTCGTGGATCAATAGGTCAGCGCCGCGGGCCAACTTCACCGCCGCTTCACAAAAAACTGTGTCGGTGCAATACACAACACTGGCCCCCGGGCGGTCGGGGCCGCAAAGGCTTTCGCCATTAATAATCCGGCCGTCTTCGAGGCTGACGTCACGTCCGGCTTTGAGGTCGGCGTAGATCGGCCCTGGCGGGACGCCGAGGGCCTTGGCTCGCTCTACGTCGAAGCGGCCAGCCCGCGGCTTCTGATCGACCCGGTAGGCGTAGGCAGGCACCCGGTGGGTCAGCGGCGTGCAGCGCACAGTGATGTCGTCGTCATCTAGCAGCACTGCACCACTCTCGGCTGCGGATTGCACTCGGTGGGTGCGAAGGGGATAGCTGATCCGGGTGGAGGAGGTGCGCAGCACTCCTTCGAGGTAGTCGCGCAGAGGATCGGGGCCATAGATGTCGATGCCCGTGCAGGTGCCCGCCAAACCGAGGCTGGCCAGCAGGCCGGGCAGGCCAAATACATGGTCGCCGTGCATATGGGTGACGAAAATCCGCCGTAGCTGGCTCACCCGTAGATCGCTGCGTAGAAACTGGTGCTGGGTGCCCTCACCGCAGTCAAACAGCCAGAGCTCGCTGCGCTGGGGCAGTCTCAGTGCCACCGCCGACACATTGCGGCTTCGGGTGGGTACACCGGAGCTGGTGCCTAAAAAGGTGACCTGCACGGTCGTCCTGCCTCTGGCGCATGTTGCCACGCCGGGCACAATTAACTGCCTGAATTAGGAAAAGCACTCAGGTGCAGGTGTCGCCCCTCCCGCTTGTGTCTTGGTTGGCAAGCGCCTTGGTGCTAGCTGGGGCTGCTCCTGCACAGCTGCGGGCACAGGAAGCCAACCCGCAGGTGAGGGTGTTACTGCTCGAAACGGTCCAATTGACGCTAGAGGCAGCTCAGCAGCCCCTTGTGTTGCGGACCGGTAGCCAGCGTTGGTCAATAGCGCCCCTGGAGCCAGTGGTGTTGCGGCTGGCTCCAGGCAGCCTGGTACTGGAGCGCAATGCCGTTGTGGAGCGACTGCCTGCGGTGAAAGAGCTCTGGTTGGAGCCGGCCGCCCAGTCAGCTGGTCCCCCGCTGGATTCGCAGCCCATTCTCCAGGAAGGCGCCGATTTTCAGTTGCAGCAGCGTGGCTATCGCGGTCGACTCCAGGTGCTGGTTGGCAGCTCAGCCCTGCAGGCCGTCAACCATGTGCACCTCGAGGCCTACCTGCCAAGCGTGGTGGCCAGCGAGATGCCGGCATACTGGCCCATGGCGGCCTTGCGCGCCCAGGCAGTGGCCGCTCGCACCTATGCCCTGCGCCAGCGCAAGCTAACCGCTGCCTTTGACTTGAGCGCAACGGTGTCCAGCCAGGTCTACAAAGGGGTTGAGGTAGAAACACCCTCAACCCATCAGGCGGTGGCTAGCACCCGCGGACAAGTGTTGATGTTTGGTCCCGGCCTGGCCAACACGGTGTTTCACAGCAGCTCCGGTGGCAGCACAGAAAACAGCGGCGATCTCTGGAGCCAGCAGCTTCCTTACCTGGTGAGCGTGCCAGATTTTGATCAGCACAGCCCTGTGCATGCCTGGCAGTTGCGCCTGGAGCCCGAGCAGTTGCAAAATGCGTTTGGCGAGATCGGCGGTGCCCAGCGCATCGATGTGCTCACGACTAGCGGCTCGGGTCGGGTGCGCCAGGCGCGGGTGACAGGCCCTGATGGCACCCTGTTGCTGACCGGTGCCCAGCTGCGTAGCCGTCTAGGGCTCAAGAGCACCCTGGTGCGCTTTGAGGTGCTGGCTCAAGAGCTAGCGGCCATGCTCCCCTCCTTGCCAGCTTTGCCGCCGCTGATGCCGCTGGCTGCCGATCAGAAAGGTCTAGCTGAGACTGCTACCAGCCTGGATCAAGGGCCAGTAAAACTGCCGCCGCCTTCTCTGCTGGCGATCGGACGGGGCTTTGGCCATGGTGTGGGCATGAGCCAGTGGGGCGCCAACGGCCTGGCCAACTGGGGTCAGAGCTATGAGCAGATCCTGCACCACTACTACCGCGGAGCGGAGTTGCGCCCCTACGTCAGTCCCTGAAGTTGGAGTTGCGCTGCCTCGCTGATGGGCCGGCTGTGGCGGCGTTGGTGGCGTCCCGCCTGCTGGAAGAGCGCCTGCAGCGGCCCCGGCTTCCCCTGGGACTGGCCACGGGACGCACCATGGAGCCTGTCTACGCGGCTTTAGTCCAGCAGCTTGAGCAGCTCAGTGGGGCCCAACAGCAGGCGATTCGCCAGGGCTGGCTGAGCTTCAACCTGGATGAATATGTGGGCTTGGCGCGCCACGATCCGCGCTCCTTCAAGGTTTTCATGGCTGCCCGCCTGCAGCGCCCCCTGGGGTTGCAGCATGAGCAGGTGCTGCTGCCCGATGGCCTGGCAGCCGATCCCCAGGCTGAGGCCAGGCGCTACGGGTCCGCCCTCGCGGTTGCCGGTGGCGCGGGGCTACAGCTGCTTGGTTTGGGCTTAAACGGCCACGTGGGCTTCAACGAGCCCCCCTGCGGGGCTAATGCCCACTGCCGCTGCCTGACCCTCAGCGCCGCCACCCGGACCCAGAACGCTGGCGCCTTTGGAGGTGATCCCAAGGCGGTGCCGGCCCAGGCGATCACGCTTGGATTGGCGGAGATCCTGGCTGCTGAAAGGATCCTGCTGGTGGTCACCGGGGCCAGCAAGGCCGCCATCTTGAGACGGGCCTTACAGGAGCCCCCCTGCCCTGAGGTGCCAGCCAGCTGGCTGCAGCACCACCCCCGGCTGGAGGTGGTGGCGGATCGGGCTGCCTTGGGCGGTAATTAAAATCATTACTTCAGCCCATTAACTCCGCTATCAGCGACTCATCGGCCTCCAGGTTGCTGGTCACGCTGCGCCCATCTTCAAGGTCTTCGAGGGCATCAAGCATGCTTAGGCAGGAACGCAGGCTTTCTGTGTCGCTCAGGGGGCAGAGGGCCCTGGGCATCCAGCGGTGTTCCCAGCCCACCACTACCCATCCCTGGTGACGCATGCCGTCATGCAGGGCCTCTAGGTCAGCGAAGTTGCCAAACACCTCCAGCCCCCCTTCCTCAAGGGGTGTGTAGCCAAGAGCGGTAGGGCCGCCCTGCTCCTCAAGGACCAGCAGCCCTTCCAGTAGGGCTTCTTCATCTATGGCTTGGCCATCACTGGCGGCCAGCTGCAACACCGAGCGCTGCTCAAACAGGTAGCCCACACAGCCTGTTTCGCCCAGGTTGCCGCCATGTTTACCGAAGGCCAGGCGCACCTCGGCGGCAGTGCGGTTGCGGTTGTCGGTGAAGGCCTCCACCAGCACCGCCACGCCGCCGGGGCCGTAGCCCTCGTAGCGCACGGCCTCAAAGGCTTCGCCAGCGCTGCCGCCCTGCCCTGAACCCTTGGCGATTGCCCGCTCGATGTTGGCGTTGGGCACGCCGGCGGCCTTGGCTTTCTCAATGGCAGTGCGCAACTGGAAGTTGCCGGCAGGGTCGGTCCC
Source organism: Cyanobacteriota bacterium (assembly GCA_027620015.1). Taxonomy (GTDB): domain Bacteria; phylum Cyanobacteriota; class Cyanobacteriia; order PCC-6307; family Cyanobiaceae; genus Cyanobium_A. The sequence goes on along the minus strand of JAQCGH010000006.1, from coordinate 48,682 downwards.
GCTTCTGGAGGCCACCGTGATTTCCCTGCCAAGCCGGGTGAAAACAGCGCCGCGTTTGGAATCCACCACGGCCTTGGTACGTTTTATTTGGGCCCACTTGCTGTGGCCGGCCATCGGGGTGCGGGGGGAAGGAGCGAAGGGCTAGCCGGTTGCGTTGAATACCAGCTTGGGCTGCAGGAGGTCGCCTTTACTGGCGCGCGCCATGCCGGCCAAAGTGCCATCCGGCCCCAGCACCACCACAGGCTCTCCGGCCTCAAGCGCCAGCCCAAGGTCAAGGGCGCGGCCGCAGCGCCAGCCTTCAAGTTCTGCATCGAGCAGCTGCCGTTGGGGTAGGTGCCCCAGAGCTGAAAGCGGATTAAGGAGGGCGGGCAATGTCGCCTGGTCGAGGGCTTCTAATGGCACGGCTTGTTCGAGGCCAAAGCCGAGGGCCTCGCTGCGGCGCAGCTGGGCCAAGGCACCACCGCAGCCCAGTGCCTCGCCTAGGTCGCGAGCTATGGCGCGAATGTAAGTGCCGGCAGAACAGCGCACCAAGAGCTCTAGCCTTGCTGTGGTGCCATCCCAGCCAAGCAGTTCCAGGCGCCGGATCCAAACCGTTCGAGGCGCCAGCTCAACCTGCGCCCCTTGTCGCACTAGGGCATAGGCCCGCTGCCCCTTCACGTGTACTGCCGATACCTGGGGCGGCACCTGCTGGATGGGGCCGCGAAAGTTCGCCAGGGCTGCTTCCAAATCCGCTGCCACTAAAGCGGGCACGGCAAAGCGTGCCAGCACCTCACCCTCCAGATCGTCGCTGACGGTGCGCAGCCCCAGTTGCACCACGCCCCGATAGGTTTTATCCCCCTCCAGGTAGGGCAGTAGACGGGTGGCGGGGCCAAGGGCTATTGGCAGCACCCCGGTGACGGCTGGATCTAGGGTTCCGCCATGGCCCACGCGCTTGAGCTTGTAGGCGCGCCGCACCCTGGCGACACACGCGTGCGAGGTGAGCCCCTCTGCCTTGTCGAGCACCAGAAAGCCGCAGGGCTGGTCAGCCATGGATCGGAGCGTCACCCTTGCAGCGTCCCATGTTGAACACCAATGACCCTGCAGCAGCGCCGCGACCTCGCGTTTCTGGTGCTCGCTGGGATCTTCCTAGGCACCATGGGCATGCTCAACATCCTTGGCCTCACACGCTTTCTGCAGTTAGGCACCATTGGCTCCTGGTCGATCGTGGTGGCGGTGGGGGCATTGCCCTATCCGATCACCTTTCTCTGCACTGACCTGATCAGTGAGCTGTGGGGTGAGCAGAAGGCAACTCAGCTGGTCTGGGTTGGTCTGCTGCTAAACGGCTGGATTGTGCTGATCCTTTGGCTTGGTGGCATTCTCCCGGGACTAGCCGGCGCGCCTGATACCACCTTTTTCGAGGTGCGTCGCCTGGCCTTCGGTGCCGTGGGCGCCTCGATGGTGGCTTACCTGGCGGCCCAGTTCACCGATGTGCGCTTATTCCATTTCTGGAAGCGCTTTAGTGGTGGGAAAGCCCTATGGCTGCGCAACAACGGTTCCACATTGGTGAGCCAGCTGGTGGATACCAGCGCCGTGGTGCTAATTAGTCACTACGCCAGCCATGTGCTGCCGGTGCGACCCGACGAGCCAGTGGTGCCCCAACTGGCATCCTTAATAGCCAGTGGCTACTTGTTCAAACTTGTGGCAGCTCTCGCTGACACCCTGCCCTTCTATGCCCTGGTGGCTTGGCTGCGGCGCTGGTTAGATGTCCCCGGAGAAGGTGCCGAACTAGTGGAGGAGGCTGGAATCAGGGCTGACTCCTAGGTTGGCCCCTACTTAAAGGAAATGGCAGGTATGGGCGCGGTAGGGGAGCTCGAGCTTGGGGTGGAGCGGTTCTTGGCTGATGGCTTCGCCCTGCGCCCACAGTTGGCAAGCTTCCTCGATATTTCCTCCGAGGAGCTGGAGCGCCGCCTGCCCAATAGCACCGTCGACCTGGCCGCCCTGCACCCCGGTGCCTTTGATCCAGAACAGGCGGGTCGCTTTTATGAAGACGCCGTTGGTACAGGCCATCTACTGGAGTTGGCGGCTTGGCACCTAGGCAGCTCCGACTACATCGCAGACACCCTGCGGCTGCAGCAGCGCTTTGCCCGAGGCCAGGTGCTTGATTTCGGCGGCGGGATCGGCAGCCACGCCATCGCGGCAGCTGCCCTTCCGGATGTGGAGCGAGTGTGGTTTGTAGATCTCAACCCTCACAATCGCGCCTTTGTGCAGGCTCGCGCTGCAGAGCTGGGTTTGGCAGCCAAGCTCTGCAGCTATCGGGATATGGCTGATCCTGCCCTGCCCGAGCACTTCGACACGATCGTTTGCCTGGATGTGCTGGAACATCTAAGTAATCCTGCTGTACAGCTGGAATTATTTTCCGAGCGCCTCGCCTCCGACGGCATCGCCCTGCTCAACTGGTATTTCTTCAAGGGATTTGAAGGTGAGTACCCCTTTCACTTCGATAGTCCAAAGCTGGTGGAGGCCTTCTTCCGGACGCTTCAGGGACGCTTCCTCGAGGTGTTTCACCCCTACCTGATCACCACCCGGTCCTACCGATTGGCTTGAAGGTCACGAGGCCCTGAGCTGGTTCAGCCGACGGCGATGTTTATGCGCTTGCGATTGCGCAGGCCGCGCTTAATACTCTCGAAGTTCACCACTCCATCCACCAAGGCGAAAAGGGTGTCGTCGGAGCCGCGGCCAACGTTGACCCCGGGTAGCACCGAGGTGCCGCGCTGGCGAATCAGGATTGAGCCCGCGCTCACTGTTTCACCGCCATACCGCTTGACACCGAGGCGCTTGGAGTTTGAATCGCGGCCGTTGCGGGTGGAGCCTGTGCCTTTCTTGTGGGCCATGGATTGGGGATGTAGTTAGTGGATATGGGAATTAAAGAGGTAGCCGTGAAAGCATTCAGACCAAGGACTTGCCAGCTATGGAAATCGATTCGACCATCACTCGGGTCAATTCTTGACGGTGGCCATTCTTGCGCCTGGTTTTTTTCTTGGGGCGCATCTTGTAAATGATGATCTTCGGGCCGCGGCGATGGGCCATCACCTTGAGCTCAACGCTGGCTCCTTTGACGTATGGCTGGCCCAGGGTTGTGGTTTTGCCGTCATTGACCAGCAACACGTTGTCGATGGTCAAGGTGCCGTCGACATCAATGCCAAGGCGGTCCAGGTCGTAATAGCGGTTCGGCTGCAGCCAGAATTGTTGGCCTGAAGCCTCAACAATGGCGTAGGCGCCACTGGTGGAGGCGTTCTGGGGAGCTGCCAGTTCGGCGCTGCTCTCAACTGCTGATTCGGTGGTAGGGCTCATGGCGGCAAGAGCGTGGCCAGGCTGACGGAGCACTTTTTACTTAGGTTTTTCTGAAAACCAAAGTTCGAAGGTGACCTGATGTCATTAGGCCTGGCGCACAATCCAAAAACAAAGAACAATTCTCCCGTCTGGCCCTTCCTTTCGTCAACATTTAGGGCAGCCAAGTGGGTTGTCCCCCTGCCGAAGCCGTCCATGCCCGAACCTGCCCTCACCATTGCTTCTCTGATCAGAGAGCCGCGCCTCCAGCAAGCATGCTCCCTGTGGCTGGTCGGCGGGAGTTGCCGCATGGTTTTGGTGGATCCCACCACCAACCCTCTGGTGGAGCTAGAGCAGCGACGAGAGGAATTTGACGCCGTACTGCTTGAGCAGGGGGCCCTTAGCGCCGAGGATCGCCGCGCCTTTGTCGATATGGAACTGCTAATGCCGGCGGTGGTAATAGGTGGCGTGGGAGGCCAGATCGAACTTCATGAAGCGGAGGTGCACCTGCCCCATGATCAGCTCGAGCAGCTCAGGTACAGCCTTGATGCAGCTGTCTCCCGCTACTTACTCCAAGGCTTGGCAACTTCCGATAGCTCCCCTATTCCCCAGAGCAGCGAAACCCCCGATCGATGGAAGCTGGCCAATCGGCTCAAGAGTCGCATCGGCTTTGTTGGGGTCTTTTATAAGCGTGATCCAGCACGGTTTTTACGCAATCTGACCGAGCAGGAGCGGCAAGGACTGGTCCGTTCCTTGGAGCGCACCTATCGAGACCTCCTGCTGAGTTATTTCCGGGATCCAGCGGCGGCAAACCAGGCTCTAGAAAGTTTCGTCAATACGGCTTTTTTCAGTGATTTACCCATTACTAAAACTGTTGAGATTCACATGAATCTCATTGATAGCTTCTCCAATCAGCTCAAGCTGGAAGGGCACAATAACAATTTCCTCCAGGATTATCGGTTGGCTCTGCTTGATGTGACAGCCCATCTGTGCGAGATGTACCGCCGCTCCATTCCAGCCGATGCACCTCTAACTGGTTTGCCAGTGCAGGCGTCCGGTCAGCCCACAATGGCTTGAACCAGAGGGTTTCTTAACTATGACTCCACGCAAGACCTACATCCTCAAGCTCTACGTGGCGGGCAATACGCCCAACTCGATGCGTGCTTTGAAAACACTGCGAAATATCCTTGAAACGGAATTCCTGGGTGTATACGCTCTCAAGGTGATTGATGTGTTGAAAAATCCTCAGTTGGCTGAGGAGGACAAGATTCTTGCCACACCCACCTTGGCAAAAATTTTGCCGCCGCCTGTACGCCGCATTATCGGCGATCTCTCTGATCGGGAGCGAGTGCTGATAGGACTTGATTTGCTCTATGAAGAGCTCAATGAGGAGGAGTTGGAAGAGGATTCATATGACCATGACGGCTTGACAAATACGTCCGTTTCTTTATCTACAGATCCTCTTCCTTCTCTTGAGCCGCTGCCCTGAGTAGTTTTTCTTTAGAACTTTTCCCTCGATGCAGGAACCCAGCCCCACAAGCAACCCCCTAATGCAGGTGCAGAAGCTCCCAACTGGGATTGAGGGCTTCGACGATGTCTGCCATGGCGGTTTGCCCATTGGCCGCTCCACCCTGATCAGTGGTACCTCTGGCACCGGTAAGACGGTCTTTTCTCTTAACTTCCTCTACAACGGTATTCGTCAGTACAACGAACCTGGAATCTTCGTAACCTTTGAAGAGTCCCCCCTGGATATCCTGCGAAACGCGGCCAGTTTTGGCTGGAATCTGCAAGAGATGGTGGAGCAGAACAAGCTTTTCATCCTTGACGCTTCACCGGATCCAGAAGGACAAGATGTCGCGGGAAGTTTTGATCTGTCAGGCTTGATTGAGCGGATTAATTATGCCATTCGTAAGTATAAAGCCCGTCGAGTGGCGATTGATTCGATTACAGCTGTATTTCAACAATACGATGCTGTTTCAGTGGTACGTCGTGAGATATTCCGCCTAATTGCCAGGTTGAAAGAAATTGGTGTCACCACCGTGATGACTACTGAAAGGATCGATGAATATGGTCCGATTGCGCGCTACGGGGTTGAAGAATTTGTTTCCGATAATGTAGTGATTCTCCGCAACGTGCTTGAGGGGGAGCGGCGACGCCGTACGGCGGAGATTCTTAAGTTGCGCGGCACTACCCACATGAAGGGCGAGTTCCCTTTCACTATGGGTAGCCATGGTATAAGCGTTTTTCCGCTGGGAGCCATGCGTCTCACCCAGCGTTCCTCAAATGTTCGTCTCAGCTCTGGCGTGCCCAGGCTCGACGAGATGTGTGGAGGAGGCTTCTTCAAGGATTCGATCATCCTCGCCACAGGCGCCACGGGTACGGGTAAAACCCTGCTGGTGTCCAAATTTGTCGAGGATGCTTGCCGTTCCAAAGAGCGAGCAATTCTGTTTGCATATGAGGAGTCCCGAGCCCAGCTGCTACGCAATGCCACCAGTTGGGGCATTGATTTTGAGCAGATGGAGCAGGATGGCCTGCTCAAGATCATTTGCGCCTATCCCGAGTCCACGGGCTTGGAAGATCACCTCCAAATCATCAAAACAGAAATAAGTCAGTTCAAACCATCTCGGATGGCGATCGATTCCCTAAGTGCCCTAGCAAGGGGAGTGAGCCATAACGCTTTTCGTCAATTTGTGATTGGCGTCACCGGTTATGCCAAGCAAGAGGAAATTGCCGGTTTCTTTACGAATACCTCTGAAGAGTTCATGGGCAGTCATTCGATCACCGACTCCCATATCTCCACAATCACCGACACTATTTTGTTGTTGCAGTACGTGGAGATTTGCGGTGAGATGGCCCGTGCTTTGAACGTTTTCAAGATGCGCGGCTCCTGGCATGACAAGGGCATCCGTGAATTCGTGATCACTAGCAGCGGCCCTGAAATTAAAGATTCGTTTTCCAACTTCGAGCGAATCATCTCTGGAGTGCCCCACCGGATCACCACAGACGAGCGCAGCGAACTCTCCCGTATCGCTCGCAGCGTTGCCAACGAAGAGACTTAAATCTCGGCCTGGTCGTAACGGCGCCGCTCGGCCAGTAAACGCAGTTCGTCCGTGTCGGAATTTTCTAGGGGTAAGTCAAACCAGAAGATGCTGCCCACTCCTAGGGCACTCGCCATGCGCACTTGAGTGCCATGTTTTTCGAGATTGCCTCGCACAATCGAGAGGCCTAGGCCGGTGCCAGCTTCGGTGTGCACGGCGTTTTCAACGCGATAGAAGCGATCAAAAATGCACTCCTGGTCTGCTTCTGAAATCCCGCAGCCGCTGTCGGCGATTTCGATCCGAATCCGGGGCAGGGGCGAGGTGAGATCGCAGCTGGGGCTGCCGCTGCTGGGTTCATTGCCCGGAGTTAGCACGCAGAGATCGGGCCATGGGTAGGCCCGTAATTGCAGCCGTCCACCCTTGGGGGTGAACTTGAGAGCATTGCCCACCAGGTTGTCGAATACCTGCAGCAACAGGTCCCAGTTGCCCAGAATGCGCGGCAGCTGGAGATCGGCTTCAAAGGCCAGTGAGACGCCCTTTTCATCGGCATTAAGACGGTAGGTGCGCAGGATCTGCTCGATAGCTGGGGCCAGCTCCAACGGCTCAAGATTCCACTCCCGCTCTGACTCCAGCCTGGATAAGTCGAGTACGTCATTTACCAGCCTGGTGAGCCGGTCGGCTTCGGCATTTGCGATCCCAAGAAATTCCCGCTTTTCCTCTTCGCTGAGCTGGTCGCCTAGATCGTGGAGGGTTTCCACATAGCTTTTGATGTTGCAGAGCGGTGTGCGCAGCTCGTGGGAGACATTGCTGATAAACCGGCTCTGGGCGGCATTCAGCTCCACCTCGCGGGTTAGGTCTTGGATTGTCATGGCTATGCCCTTAAGGCTTTCGCCGCTGGCATCGCTCACAGACTGCAAAACGATGCGCAGGGTGCGGATTGGTTCGCCAAAACTGCATCGCACATCGGCGCTTTCTCGGTCACGGCAGGTCACGCTGTCCAGTGCGGGCTGCACTTCCATCGCCAGGCGTTCGGGCAGCTCTGCAATCAGGTCGTTTCCCTCGAGGTTGCGGCCCTCCCAGCGGAAAAGTCGACGGGAGGTGGGATTGGCCAGCACAATTGCGCCCTCGGCATCCAGCAGCACTGCCCCATCGGCCATCTTTGCTATGAGCGACTGTTGCTTCACCTGGGCGGCGGTGAGCTCCTCGATATTTGATGCTTTGTAGTCCTCCAGCTGGGAGGCCATGGTGTTGAAGCCGTCGAGCAGCTCTCCAAGTTCCCCGCCTACCGGCAGGGCCAGCCTTGTTTCGAAATTGCCGCCGGCGATCGAGCGCACCCCCTGCAGCAGCTCTTTCACGGGGCGCGTGATGGTGAGGGCATTGAAAACAGCCCCCAAAATCACCAGCACCCAGATTGAAATGAACACAGCTACTGTCACCTCCCTGGTGAGGGCTGCACTGGTAAGCAGGGTTTCGTTGGGATTGATACCCAGGGCCAGCACACCCAAATAACGACCCTCACTCACCATCGGTACAAACACATCGGTCACCTGGCCGCCCGGGCTTAGGTGCTGGCGAATGAGGGGAGTGTCGGGTCGATTCTGTAGGTCTGCGGGCAATTCGAGGCGGCGGCTGAGCAGTAATTCGCTGCTGCCTGAGCTGGCGCCGATCGGAATGCCTAGGTAAATCACCCCCTCTGGATCGGCGAAAAAGATGTAGCGGAGGCTGCGGCTGGAACGCCAGAAACGATCTGCCACCGCCGCCAGCTCCCGGTCGTTACCTTCCGCCACCAGGGGCGTGATGTTTGCCGAGAGCAGCAGACCCAGGTCTCGGGCGTAGCGGGTGTCGCTCAGCTGGGCATCTCTCTGGATGCCGTTGAGGGCTAAAAAGGTGATGCCTGTCATCAGAAGGCTCACCACCAGGGTGGCCACAGCCAGCAGCTTGGTCTGCAGGCTGAATTCCGCCCACCACCGGCCCATGGTCTGGCGCCAGCTCATCGGCTGCGCACCTGATGGCCAATGTCACGCCGGAAGGTTATTCCCTCAAAGTGCACCTGGGCTAGCCCGTTGTAGGCCCGCTCGAACGCTGTATCGAAGTCGTCAGCCTGGGCAACCACCGCCAGCACCCGGCCGCCGCTGGTTAGGCAACGGCCGAGGTGATCTTGGCGGGTACCGGCATGGAATAGTTGCAAATGGTCGGTGGGCTGCAAGGCGCTGTCGATCGGGTCGCCTCGGCGCAGCTCACCCGGGTAGCCCTCCGCAGCGGCGATAACGCATGCACTGCAGCCGGGATAAATGGTGAGGGCTGGAGCCTGGTCGAGGTTTCCATTGGCGCAGGCAAACAGAATTTGGGCAAACTCCGGACCCAGCAATGGCACCAGGGTTTCGCACTCAGGATCGCCGAAGCGGCAATTGAATTCGATCACGCTCGGTCCGGCTGTGGTGAGCATCAAGCCGGCGTAGATCACGCCGCGGTAGTTGATACCTCTAGCCCTCAGGGCGGCCAAGGTGGGCTCCAGCACCAGCAGACGCACTTGCTCCAGGCCTTCTGCGTCTAATAGGGGAGCCGGAGCGTAAGCGCCCATGCCACCAGTGTTCGCGCCGGTATCTCCCTCGCCGATGCGCTTGTGATCCTGGGCAGTGGGTAGCAGCACCATGCGCTGACCATCGCAGAGGGCGAATACGGATACTTCGGGGCCAAAGGTGCGCTCCTCAAGCACCAGGCAGGGGCTTCCTAATTCGGAGCCAGCTGTGTCGGGACCTGAGCCGCCACGGCCGGCAAAAATCTCCTCGATGGCGGCGCGGGCCTCTTCAACGCTTTCGGCCACCGTGACGCCTTTGCCGGCTGCCAGGCCATCGGCCTTCACCACCAGGGGGCGCCCCTCGTTCTCCAAAATTTGCAGAGCCTGCTCGCGGCTGTTTGCGGCCCAGTGGCCGGCGGTGGGGATGCCGGACTCCTGCATCAGCGCCTTTGCCCAGTGTTTACTGGCCTCCAGCTGCGCCCCATCAGCCCCCGGCCCGAAGCAGGGGAATCCCAACTCTCTAAGCCTGTCGGCCAGGCCAGCTGCCAAGGGTGCTTCCGGGCCTACCACTACCAGTTCAATTGCTAGGTCGCGACAGGCGGCCTCGAGTCCGGCCTGGTCGGATTCTTTAATGGTTAGTTGTTGGCAGCCCGGTAGTTCGCAGCTGCCCCCATTGCCAGGAGTAATCCAGACCGCCTCAACCCCTGGCGAGCGTGCCAGGGCCCAACCCAGCGCGTTCTCCCGGCCACCAGCACCGATCACCAGGATCCTCGCAGGTGTTGGACAGGAGCTAGAGGGCATGGACCAGACGAAAGGTGAGATGGGTGCGATAGCTCTTCTAAGTTGAAAGGTGCTGCGGGGGGCCTCCAAACCCTATTTCTCGACATGCCTGCAATAACAGCACCATTCTCCCCCCGGGCCCGGCTGTTGCCAATTTTTGGCGCTGTGCTGGCTGGCCTGGCCCTGGCTTGTGCAGCAGCAGCAGGTGCGCCTTCAACCAGGCCAGCCAGCGCCGATCCAGCCCTAGTGGCCTTGCTGCGCGATGGAGATCTCAATGCCCTCGACGCTGCTTGCGTCAGTGCCGTGCGCCGGCGCGATGGGCTGATGTTGCATCAGCTGCAACAGCGGCTGCTCACGATCCATCCAGCCCCCCAGCCGTTTCTGGTGGTAATGGCTAATGCCCACAGCATGTTGAGTTGTCAGGCCCCTGACGGGGCCCTGCGGGTGTTGGACCGGGTGGGGCCGGCACAGGGCTATGAGCGGGAGCAGTGGCTGGTGCTGCAGTGGCGTGCTGCCCATGCGGGGTTGCATCACCAGCTGGCGGCCGATGCCCTCACGCGGCTTGCGGCTGGAAACCTTCATCAGCTGGAGTTGCTGGAGTTGCCGGTGGGCCAGCGCCAGGACGGCAGCTCGATCAATCGCCCAGCCCTGGATCTGTTGGCGGATCATTTTGAAAGCCTGGGTAAAAGGGATCGGGCCGCTGAGGTGTTGGCTGGCAGCTCGCAGAACGGTGCGGCTACGGCGGCCCGGCTGGCTAGGGCGGTGGCGCTTTTTGGAGCATTACCAGCTCTTGAACAAGACCGGCTGCTGGAACTGGCCCTAGAGCAGGCGGCGTCATCAGGCAGCTGGGGGCTGGTAGCTGAGATCCTCGATCAGCAGCTGGCCCTGCCTGGCATTACACCGGACCAAGTTGCCCGGTCAGCTGAGCGGCGTTTGCGGCTCAGCGCCCGTATCGACGATGCCTACGGTGAATGGCTGTTGCAGCAGCGCGATCCAGACGCCCTGTCCTGGCAGGGTGATCTGGAACGTCAACTTCGCACCCCCCGCGACCCTGGTGGCCATGCCGCTGCACTGCAGTCCCCCGATCCCCAGCCATGACGGCCTACAAACTTGGTTCCCTGCTTTACGAAGGCAAGGCCAAACGGTTATTTGCCACAGATCAGCCCGACCTAGTGGCCGTCGAATACAAAGACGATGCAACGGCGTTCAATGCCCTTAAAAAAGCCCAACTGGCTGGAAAGGGAGAGTTGAATTGCCGAATTTCGGCGTTGCTTTTTGAGCATCTCGCCGCAAGGGGCATTCCTACCCACTATCTAGGCATCGTTGGCAACTGCTGGATGCTGGCCCGTCCAGTGCGGGTGATCCCGATTGAAGTGGTGATCCGCAATGTGGCTGCGGGCTCGCTTTGCAAGCAGATGCCCATCGCGCCAGGGACGCCACTTGAGCCACCCCTACTTGATCTCTATTACAAAGACGATGGCTTTGGAGATCCACTGCTCACTGAAGCCCGCCTTAACTATTTGGGCTTGGTTACTCCTGAGCAGCGCTGTCAGCTTGAGGAGTTGGCCCGTCAGGTAAACCGGGAACTTCTGGCTCTGTTTGATTCAATCGGCCTGCAGCTGGTGGATTTCAAGATCGAATTGGGGCATACGGCAAGTGGCGAATTGGTTGTTGCTGACGAGATCAGCCCTGATACTTGCCGCCTTTGGGATAAGGCGGTGATTGATTCCCAGGACAGGATTTTGGACAAGGATCGATTTCGACAGGATCTAGGCGGCGTTGTCGAGGCCTACGGGGAGGTCTTCAAACGGGTCCAAGGGGCCTGTCCTTCCCCCAGGGTCTACCGGTAAGGTCAGCGCAATTTGCGGCCAGTCCGCTCCGCTACCTTTCCCCCATGGCTGGTTTGCTGAGTTTGAAGGCTATTTGGCCTCTGATGGGAGCGACCCTTCTCTCGGCGAGCCCTGGTCTTGCCCAGCCTGCATCCCAGCAGGTGGACAACCCATCGGCCAATCCGTCCAGTCAGGCGCCCGCCCCTGTAGCCGAACCTGCTGCCAAAGCTGAAGCCAAGGTTTTGATTGCGGAGGTGGCGATTGAAGGCCTCCAAGACCACCCTGAAAGGGAACGTCTAGAGCTGGCTGCCTACGCCGCGATGGCGGTTATCCCAGGTTCTCGGGTTACCCGCAACGAGCTGCAGGGCGACTTATCGGCGATCTACGCCAGCGGCTGGTTTTCCGATGTGCGGATCCAGCCAGTAGACGGACCGCTGGGCGTTCGGCTGGTGGTGGTGGTGGTGGCCAACCCTGTGCTCCAGCAGGTCAAGCTCGATTCAGCCGATCTGAAGTTGCCAGAGCAGGTGGTTAAGGACGCCTTTGCCTCTGACTACGGCAAGACCCTCAACCTCAATACCCTGCAGACCCGCATGCAGGAGTTGCAGCGCTGGTATGCCGATCAGGGATACTCCCTGGCGCGGATTACTGGTCCTAGCCGGGTGAGCCCGGAGGGGGTAGTGGAACTGCTCGTGCGCCAGGGCACTGTTGAGGGAGTTGAAGTGCAGTTCGTCAATAAGGAAGGCTCTGCCACTAACGACAAAGGTGAGCCAATTCGGGGCAAGACCAAACCTTGGGTTGTGACCAGAGAGGTGTCCCTGCGGCCAGGGCAGGTGTTTAACCGGCGCCAGCTGGAGGAGGACATCAAGCGCATCTATGGCACGGGCTTGTTTGCCGATGTCAAGGTGACACTCAAGCCGGTGCCGGCCGAGCCTGGCAAGGTGGTGATTGTGCTTGGAATTGTTGAACAATCCAGCGGCTCTTTATCAGGCGGACTGGGCTACAGCCAGAGCCAGGGCGCATTTGGTCAGATCCAATTAAATGACAGCAATTTATTTGGTCGCGCTTGGGACCTCGGCACCAACATTTCCTACGGCCAGTATGGCGGCCTTGGCAATATTACCTTTACTGACCCATGGATAAAGGATAACAAATATCGAACTTCTTTCCGGGCTCGCGTTTTTTTCAGTAGGGAAGTGCCCCAGGTTTTTCAAAACGAAAACAACACACCCACTCCAGCAGGTTCTGTAAAGGGCGCTGACTTTGATGTAGTCACCCAGTCTGGTACAATTAATAATATTAATACTGATGCTGTTGCTACTAACGGCGACAACGTGGCGCTCCAGCGAATTGGAGCAAGCGTTCAGTTTGTGCGTCCACTGAATGGGGGCAATCCGTTTAAGAAAGCTCCTTGGAATCTGATCCTTGCCTTCGGCGCGCAAGAAGTTACCACAATGGATTTTTCGGGGAGCAAGTACTCCCGAGGGGTTCTGGGAGCCAGTTCCACACCCGCTCCTATCTCCAATAGTCAGTTGATCTGCCTGGCCTATTCCAAATCTGCAACTAATTGTTCCTCAGAAAATCAACTTGTAAGTTTCCGGGTTGGCGCCACCTACAGCACCCTCAACGATCCCCGTAATCCCACTAAGGGCAATTTTCTCAGCCTCGGCACGGACCAATTCATCTCTGTAGGCGAGAATTCCCCCACCTTCAACCGCGTTCGCGGCAGCTTCACCCACTACATTCCCGTGGAATGGTTGAAGCTTTTTAAGGGCTGCCGCCCTAAGCCCGGCGAGACTAAAGATTGCAATCAGGCTCTTGCTTTTCAGGTTTCCGCCGGCACCATGATCGGTGATATCCCTCCCTACGAGGCGTTCTGCTTGGGGGGCGGCAATTCAGTGCGTGGTTATTACGACTGTGATCTCGGCGTGGGCAAAAGCTTCGCCGAGGCCACGATTGAATATCGTTTCCCAATTTTCAGCATTATTAGCGGGGAGATCTTCTTAGATGCTGGCACCACTTTTGGTAGCCAGGGAGATGTCCCTGGCAATCCTGGCGGCTTGCTTGGTAAGAAGGGTGAGGGCTATTCCCCAGGAGTAGGCCTAATTGTGACTACTCCAGTTGGACCTTTGCGCCTTGAGGTGGCTACCCAGGAATTCTCAAGTGATTGGCGCTTCAACTTGGGTGTGGGCTGGAAGTTTTAGTGGCGCAATGGCCCAACGACTATTCCGGTGCCTGGACTTTGAGTCAGCCGGTGCAACGGCGGGGCGTGGGGCTGCACAGCGGTCAGCAGAGTGAGGTGCGCCTACAGCGATCAGAGCGCCCTGGCTATTGGGTGGGTTGGCTGGATGCACCTGAGCTCGCCATGATTCATTTGTCGCCGGATCATGTAAGTGAAACCCAGCTTTGTACCTGTTTGCGGCTTGATCAACGGCGCCTAGCCACGGTTGAGCATCTGCTGGCTGCCTTAGCTGGCACCGGCATTACTCAGGCAGAAATTCTCGTCAGCGGTGAGGAGATCCCCTTATTAGATGGATCATCCCTTCCTTGGGTGGAGGCGCTTGGCGAGGCAGGGCTTCAAGCCCTCCCCTATGCCTCGGCAGCGCAGGAGATTGAGCTGCCGCTCACTGTCAGTAGTGGAATCAGCTTTGCCACGGCGCTGCCCTACGCGGGCTTGCGGCTTGGTGCGGCAATTGAATTCGCCGATGCGGCCATTGGCCGTCAGCTTTTTTCACTTGATTTGTCACCAAGCGCTTTTGTTGAACAGATCGCCCCGGCTCGCACCTTTGGGCTGCGCTCCCAGGTGGATCAGCTTCAGGCGTCAGGCCTGATCCGGGGTGGCTGCCTTGAGAACGCTCTTGTGTGTGATGGAGATAGCTGGCTCAATCCGCCGCTGCGGTTTGTGGAGGAACCTGTGCGCCATAAAATCCTGGACTTGTTGGGAGATTTGGCGCTAATCGGATTGCCTCGCGCCCAGATTTTCGCCTACCGAGGCTCCCATGGCCTCCACACCTCTTTGGCTGCGGCCCTGGCAGGACTGTCCAGCTTCTCCCCCTCCAGTTCTCTCGAAAGTTGACGTCCTTGTCTTACGCCAGTCCTCCCCTTTCCGAGCCAACCGCGCCGGCTTCCTTGGATGCCAGAGCTGCGGTGATCCTTACCAGCGAACAGATTCAGGGATTGCTGCCCCACCGATATCCATTTGCTCTTGTCGATCGAGTGATTGAACATGAGCCGGGAAAACGTGCTGTAGCGATCAAGAACGTCACCCTCAATGAACCTCAGTTTCAGGGCCATTTTCCCGGTCGCCCCCTGATGCCGGGAGTGTTGATCGTTGAGGCGATGGCCCAGGTTGGTGGGTTGATCGTTACCCAAATGCCTGATCTGCCCAAGGGCTTGTTTGTGTTTGCCGGCATCGATGGGGTGCGTTTTCGTCGTCCGGTGGTGCCTGGTGATCAGCTGGTAATTACTTGTGAGTTGCTGAGCCTCAAGCGCTGCCGTTTCGGCAAGATCAAGGCCGAGGCCAGGGTGGAAGGTCTGCTGGTTTGTTCCGGGGAACTGATGTTCTCGCTGGTGGACTGATGGCTACGACCATTCATCCCACAGCTGTTGTTGATCCCAAGGCTCAGCTTGCTGAAGGTGTTGAAGTTGGGCCATATACGGTGATCGGCCCCCAGGTGGAGCTTGGTGCCGGCTGCCGCATCGGCCCCCATGTGGTTCTCGATGGCAGGGTGCGTATGGGCCGCGATAACCGCATATTCCCCGGCGCCTGCATCGGCCTCGAACCCCAGGATCTCAAATACACGGGGGATCCCACTGAGGTGGTGCTTGGAGACGAGAACACAATCAGGGAGTGCGTCACCATCAACCGGGCCACTACTGGCCACCAACAAACGCGGCTTGGTAGCGGCAATTTGCTGATGGCCTATTGCCATCTGGGCCATAACTGCGAATTAGGCGACCGGATTGTTATCGCAAATGGTGTAGCTGTGGCCGGCCATGTGGTGATCGGCGATCGGGCTGTGATTGGCGGCGTGCTTGGTATTCATCAGTTCGTGCATATCGGTACCCTGGCCATGGTGGGGGGAATGAGCCGTATCGAGCGTGATGTGCCTCCATTCACCTTGGTAGAGGGTCACCCCTCCCGTGTAAGGGCCCTCAACAAGATCGGGCTGCAGCGCAGCGGCTTATTCGATCAGGACGGCGGCCAACAATTTGAGCAGCTCAAACAGGCTTGGACCCTGCTTTATCGAAGTGGCATCACCCTGGCTGAAGCCCTAAGCCAGTTGCGCTCCCAGCCCTTGGGGGGCGCTACAGACCAGCTGTGCAGTTTCCTAGAGGCCTCCATTGGCCCCTCCCGCCGCGGGCCGATCTCGGGGACGCGCTGATGCTGCGGCTGCTGGTGAGCACCGGTGAGGTGTCTGGGGATTTGCAGGGATCCCTCCTTGTAAAGGCTTTGCACGAGGAGGCCCGGCGCCGCCAGCTCGATCTCGAGATCGTGGCTCTTGGTGGCGAGCGCATGGAGCGCGCCGGTGCGGTACTGCTGGCCAACACCACCCGGATGGGGGCCATTGGCTTGCTGGAGGCAATTCCCTTTGTATTGCCGACCCTGAGGTTGCAGCGGCGCTTGAAGCACTGGTTTAGGCGCGACCCTCCCGATGGGGTGGTGCTGATCGACTACATGGGCCCCAATGTGAGCCTGGGGCTGAGGCTCAAACGCAGATTTCCCCAGGTGCCAGTCACCTATTACATAGCCCCGCAAGAGTGGGCATTCAAATTCGGCAACGGCGGCCGCTCCAATTTGATCGGCTTCACTAATCAGATCCTGGCGATTTTTCAAGAGGAGGCTCGCTTTTATCGCTGTCGTGGCGCCAACGTCATCTATGTGGGTCATCCTCTGGTTGACACCATCGGTGAAGTGCCAAGCCAGCAGGAGGCCCGCCGTCAGCTTGGCCTGCGCGGCGATGCGCCGGTGCTGCTGCTGATGCCGGCATCGCGGCGCCAGGAAATTCTCTACATGCTCCCGCACATCGTGGCAGCGGCTGCCGAGCTTCAGCGCCAGAGGCCCGAGCTGCAGGTGGTGGTGCCCGCCGGGTTGCCAGGCTTTGAGGCCCATCTGTCGCGGCAACTGAGCAAGGCTGGGGTGCGGGCAGAGATAATTGCCGCCGCTGATTCAGACCAACTCAAAGCCTGCCTCTGTGCTGCTGCCGATCTGGCCCTTGCCAAATCGGGCACGGTGAATCTGGAACTGGCTCTGAGGGGTGTGCCCCAGGTGGTGGTTTATCGAGTCAGCTGGGCAACAGCCTTTGTGGCCCGCCACCTGTTGAGGTTCAGCGTGCCCCATATTTCCCCGGTAAACCTGGTGCTTGGAGAGCGGCTAGTGCCGGAGCTGCTGCAGGAGAATCTCACAGCTGCGGCAATTGTGCGAGAGGCCTTACCCCTGCTTGAGCTTGATGCCAGCGGTGGGGCACGCCAAACCATGCTTGAGGGGTATGGGAGGCTGCGATTGGAACTAGGGGAGCCGGGCGTCACCCAGCGGGCAGCATCCGCCATCTTTGACCAGGTAGTGGAAGCTCGATGAACATCAGCGCCACCCCTTTTGCAGCTCGTCCTCTGGCCTGGCTGCTAAGCCTTCTTCTTCTAGTTTGTGCGGCCCCAGCCCCTGCTGTAGCTGCCACGGCCGCTCAGGAAACAGTGCTTGCAGGCGGTTGCTTCTGGTGCTTGGAACACGACCTCGAAAAACTCCCGGGTGTACTGGACGTTCAGAGTGGTTACAGCGGTGGCGCCGGAGCTAACCCCACATACGGTCAGGTATCGGCTGGGGGCACCGGCCACCAGGAGGTGGTGCGGGTGCGTTTTGATCCAATCCGGATCAGCTATGCAAGCCTGTTGCGTTCCTACTGGCGCAACATTGATCCCTCAGATGGTGGCGGGCAGTTTTGCGATCGCGGTAGCTCCTATCGCCCGGTGATTTTTACCAGTGGCTCCGATCAACAAAACCAGGCACAGGCGAGCCTGCGTTCGGCGGCAGCCGAGCTGGGCCGTTCGGTTACAGCTCTGAAGGTGCAGATCAAGCCGCTGAATCGTTTTTGGCCGGCTGAGGGCTATCACCAGAACTACGCGGAGCTCAATAGCCTCAAATACAACTACTACCGTTGGGCCTGCGGCCGGGATAGGCGGCTTGATTCAGTGTGGGGCAATCGCGCCCGCAGTGGGGCAGCTTGGGCATTCGATAGCAAGCCCTGACTAGCAGGTGCTCCCGTGGGAGCGCAAATGGTTCGACAATTACGGCAATTTCAGGAAAATCCAAAAGAGCACCGTCCTTGTTGTTCCCCTGTCTGCTGTTATGGAGCGGCTTTCCGCCCTTTCAAGGTCAACTAAGAATCCTTACCATAAGAGAAAGGGGTTTGCCGTCCTGTATGTATCTGCTGACCATTCGAGACGGTTTAAATACCCGTCATGTCGGGCCTTATTTGAGCCCAAAGCAGGCTGCTGAAGACCTTGATCGCCTCTTGCCTCTCTTTGGAGATCGGGCCCGCTGGCAGATTCATGCCCTGGAATCTCCTACAGAGTTGATGGTTAGCCTGGGACGTAGTGCTCGTCGTAGTTCTGCACAACTAGCAACGGCTGCCTGAACCCTAGTTGCGACCAGGATATCCACGTAGTAGGCCGCTCTCGATCATCAATCCCACGCCGGCATTGATCAGGATCAGGCCAAACGTTCCGTACCAAAACCAGGGCCTGGGGCTGGTCAACGTTTCCAATTTTCCTACGGCGGTAAGAACCTGGATGCCTTTACGGATCACTGCTTCGCCAAATAGGCAAAGCCCGGCGGGCAAGAGCAGTACCCCGAGTTGGGCCTTGATATACCAGCGGATCTTCTGAACGGCCATGTCAAGCTCAGAGGCGTCAAGACTTCAAACTTAGGCCGCTGCTTAAAGAGGTGCCCCTGAGCAGATCCAGTTCACCAAGGTGCGAACGCCAAATCCCGTGGCTCCAGCTGGATCAGCACCTCGCCCCTTTTCACTCCAGACGGTGCCGGCAATATCGAGGTGGGCCCAGGGCAACTTCGCAGTCACGAAGTCCTGCAGAAAAAGGGCTGCGGTGATTGAACCGCCGAGGCGGGGCCCCGTGTTCTTGAGGTCGGCAAATTGGCTTTTCAGCCCGGCTTTGTAAGAAGCTCTCAGGGGCATTCGCCAGAGGTCTTCACCCCCCGCCGCAGCGGCCTTAAGCAGAGCTTCAGCAAGGCCATCGTTGTTTGACCACAAGCCCGCCATCTCATCACCCAGCGCGATCACACAGGCGCCGGTGAGGGTGGCCAAATCCACCACCGCATCAAGTTCGAGCTTGCAGGCATACACCAGGGCATCGGCCAGGGTGAGGCGCCCTTCTGCATCGGTGTTGTTGATCTCGATTGTCTTGCCGTTGGAGGCGGTGAGGATGTCTCCCGGGTGAACAGCGCCGCCACTGATCATGTTTTCGCAGGCGGCCACGATTACGTGCACCTCGACTCCAGCTGGCTTGAGCTCGGCCAAGGCTCGAGCGGCGCCCAGCACCGCGGCGCTGCCACCCATGTCGTATTTCATCATTTCGATCTGGGAGCCGGCTGTTTTGAGGTTGTAGCCCCCGGAATCGAAGGTGAGGCCCTTGCCCACTAGGGCGATGCGGCGGTGTACGGGGCCGGCCGGAGTGATGGTGAGGTGGATGAACTTGGGCGCCAGATCGGAACCCTGGGCGACGCCGAGGTAGGCCCCCATGCCCAGGGCGGCGCAGTCATCCCGCTCTAGCAGCTGCAGTTGGGCGCCGAAGTCACGGGCGATGGCTGCGGCGGTGTCGGCCAGGTGCTGGGGTGTGGCCACGTTGGGCGGAGCGGCAACCAGTTGCCTGGCCAGTTCAACGCCTGCGCAGCTGGCTGCCACTGCGGCCAGAGCGGTTGTGGCGTCTGCGCTCACCCCGATCAGGCTGATGGTGCTGGGAAGGCTGCGAGGTTCGGCTTCCCCTTTGAAGCGCTGGTCGCTGAACAGGCCCAGGCGGCTGGCCTCCGCCATGGCGTGTGCTGCAGCACCTGCGGCCCAGGACTCGATCGGCATCGCTAAGGCCAGATGGCTTGCTCCAGCGGTGGCAGCTGCTTGGCTGGCGGCGGCGCAGGCCCTGCGCAGGCCGTCGAGGTTGAAGTCGGCTGGAGCCCCTAGACCCACCAGGATTAGGGTCTGGGGGCTGGCATCTAAGCGATCGAGGCAGAGGCATTGGCCTGTTTTAGCTTTGAATCGCCGTTGCTCCAGGCGGCTCGTCAACGACTGACCTAGGGCAGCGGTGAGCTGCTCGAGCTGGGGGTGGTCAGGACGATCTTCGGCACCGGCGAATAGGCCGACTGCTAGGCAATCACCATCGAAATGGCCCAGTGCCGCAGGCAGGACATCGGGTATGCAACGAAAATCCATAGGGCGGCAGTGGCTTGAGGCGATCGTAACCAGTGCGGCCAACCCAACTCGCTTAGGCAGGATCGGTTTGAAAAGGCGTGGCCCAACGGCTGCGCGTTTCTTTGTTGAAGGGTGGCCGCCAGCGCTGAATCAGGGCCTGCTCCAGGGCGCGACGTGGCTGGATGGCGGCGGGTACGTCTAACCAAAAACGGATACTGGTATGGCAGACCAATCCTGCTTTTAGTAGTGCTTCGCTGTAGGCGGCGAGATAGGCCTTGCAGTCGTGTTCACCTTTCCATCGCCGATCTGCCTGGCCGGTTTCACCCACATAGAGCAGTAGGGGTTGCGCCAAACCGGCAGGCCGGTCTGTCACTAAATAGAGGGCTGCTCCTTGTTGGGGCGCGGAGGGCCAGCGCCAGAAGGAAAGGGCTTGGGGGGTGAGCTGTAGGGGGTTGAAGGCCTCGGCTATTTCGTCAGGAGTTTCGGGACTAGAGGCAAACAGCGAGACCTGCATTGGTCCTCCAGCTTGGTTGCTCCACAGGGGCTGCTGGTGGGCGGATAGGCGGCTTTGCCATTCCAGTAGCTGCGAGGCTTGCAAGGGCAGATCCACGGCATTGGCGCGGGCTGAGCTCCCCAGATGGCCGTTAGCAAACAACTCGCCTTGACGCGTCATTGCTTTAGACACCAGAGCTGACTTGGCCCAATCGGACAGTGCCCTTGCCGCCTGGGGGCAGCTCGGGGCCTGAAGGGCCTTGTCTGAAGCTCACCTTGCCAATCCAGCTCTCCACAAGGTCGGTGGGAAATTGCAGCCGCTGTTGCAGATCTGCCAGATCGCGAAAAGGGCTGCGACTCCGTTCACGAAGTAGTCGGCTGAGCCTGGGCGGATCGAGCCCCAGCTCTGCCAACTCCTGGCTGGAATCCTGGTTGAGATCCACCCGGGATGGGGATTGAAAAGTTGCTGCTGGCTCTCCGTACCAGCGAAATTCCAGTAGGGGCAGCCAATTACGCACGACGGTCTCGGAGAGCTCAAGTACCAGTTGCAGGTCATCGGCGCCGCTTATTTGAATGCCGCTCGCCTGCAGCCGCATTAGCAGGTCCACCTGGTCGGCAGCGATGCCTGGTAGCCGCAGCCAGTCTGCCGCGGTGGCGCGATTCACATCTAGCCGCCAGCCAAGGGCAGCGGCCCTGGCCACGACCTCAGGATCTTCCAGTTTAAGTGCGGGGTTGTGTTGCAGCTTCAGAGCAAGCAGCTCCTGCTCCACCAGCTCCCGCTCCGCTGCAGCATCGGCAGGCGCAGCAGGTTGCAGTGCGGCCGGGATCTGCCCAGTGGCTCTCAGCACCTGACGCGCCAGGGGGTCCAACCAGTGCCGCTGGGCCATGGCGGAATGCCACAACATCGAAATCTCTTCGAACTTAGCGGGCGCTTCAGCCTTCAGACCAATCAAATAATCCCCAGCGCAGGCCGAGTACGGCTGCATGGGCGCGGTCGCGGGCCTGGAGTTTGCGGCAGAGGGATCGCATGTGAGTCTTGGCCGTTTCGGCGCTGATGAATAACTTCTGGCCGATTGCGATGTTGCTCTTGCCTTGGGCCACCAGGCTGAGCACCTGCAGTTCGCGCGCAGTCAATGGTTCTGTGGGCCCTTTATCAATCTGTTCGCGGCGAAAAATTCCCATCAGGCTGCGGTCTAGGTAGACACCGCCCTCGCTGATCGCGTGCATAGCTGCCATGGCAGTGCCCGGCCCAAGGCGGGACTCCACCAGCAGGCCATCGCAGCCGGCTTCTATTGCTGCCTGGATCTGATTCTGTCGGTGCTCCTGGGTGATCAGTAAAAGGGTCAAAATTGATGGCCATCGCTTCTTTAATTGCAGCAGCAGCGACACACCTGAACCCTGCTCGAGCGTGTCGCTAAGGAACACCATCGATGGCCGCTGTCGCTCCACCAGCGCAAGTCCGGCTGCCTCACAGGTGGCAGCGCCAACCAGATGCTCCTCGCCCATCAGACCACCCACAAGAGCGCAAAGCAGTGCTCTGTTGCCCAGGCAAGCAACTAGGCGGGCATCTTTCAGCAGATTGATTATCTGGCTTGTGTTGCGGCGGATCTGCTCAATCCTGGGCGTAAAATCCATGGGTGCTGAGGCTGTGCTAGGGCCCTGCATTGCCGCCATCGTGATCGACCTTGCTTAATTAGCAAGGGGCATTACGTCTATCCGCACCCCCCAAGAGTCCTCTCCCTCTGCAGAATCTTAGAGCGCTGCACTGCCAGGGTTGTTATGGCGTTCTTTGAATCCGAAATCGTTCAGGACGAAGCCAAGCGCCTGTTTGGCGATTACCAGCAGCTGATGCAGCTGGGTAGTGAATACGGCAAGTTTGATCGCGAGGGCAAGAAGCTCTACATCGAAAAGATGGAGGACATGATGGAGCGATATCGGGTGTTTATGAAGCGCTTCGAACTCTCCGAAGACTTTCAGGCCAAGCTCACAGTTGAGCAGCTACGCACCCAGCTTGGTCAGTTCGGCATGACACCCGAAACGATGTTTCAGCAAATGCACCAAACTTTGGAGCGCATGAAGTCTGAGCTGGAGGCCACGGCATAGCGGCTGCCTACGATCCCGCCACAGAGTCAAGGCGGGCCGCAGTTCGAATGACAACAGCGCATCCTCCAGCAGATCAACAATCAGAAGAGCAACCATTGATCGGGAAGCCTCCTCTGCCGGCCTGGCTTGAGAGGGGAATGGCAGATCTTTTCCCAATTGGCACTGGTGCTGATGCCAGCAGCGATCCAGACCAGCAGCTATCCGCTCGTCTTGATCAGGCCAAACGCGCCGGACGGCCCTTGCGGATCAAGCTCGGCATCGACCCCACCGGCTCCGACATCCACCTGGGCCACTCGCTGCTGTTCCGCAAGCTGCGGGCCTTCCAGGATGCTGGCCATACGGCGGTGTTGATCATCGGCGACTTCACCGCCCGTATCGGCGATCCCACTGGCAAGAGCGCCACCCGGGTCCAGCTCAGTGCTGCCCAGGTGGATGTCAACGCGGAGACCTATTTGGTGCAGCTGGGTATGGGACAGGCCCCCGCGCACTCCCTGCTGGATTTCGAGACTCCTGGCCGGCTGGAGGTGCGCCGCAACAGCGAGTGGCTCACGGCCCTTGACCTTCCCCAGGTGATTGAGCTGCTAAGCATCAGCACTGTGAGCCAGATGTTGGCCAAGGAGGACTTTTCCAATCGTTACGGATCAGGCGCCCCCATCTCGCTGCACGAGTTTCTTTATCCGCTGCTGCAGGGCTACGACTCGGTGCATGTGCAGGCGGATCTGGAGCTGGGCGGCACAGATCAAAAGTTCAATGTGGCTATTGGCCGCGACCTGCAGCGCCACTTCGGCCAGCGGCCTCAATTTGGAATGCTGCTGCCGATCCTGCCGGGGCTTGATGGTGTGCAGAAGATGAGCAAGAGCCTTGGCAACACCGTGGGCCTCGCGGAAGACCCGCTTTCGATGTATTCGAAGCTTGAAAAGGTGTCCGATTCGGTGGTAGACGACTATCTAATTCTTCTGACCGATTTAGATCTGGCGTCTTTGCCACATAACCCAAGGGAGCGTCAGAAACTTATGGCCCTCGAGGTCACTAGGGCTCGTCATGGTGCGGCGGCGGCAGATGCGGCACAGCTTGATGCGGCCAAACTTGTGTCCGGTGTGGCAGGTAGCAGTGCAGCCGCCGCCGAGGTACTGGAGGCCTCGCTGGCTGCAGTGAACTTCCCCGCCAGGGCCTTTTATTTGCTTAGTGCTGTTGGGTTGTGCGCTTCCAGCAGCGAGGCCCGGCGCCAGATTCAGGGCGGTGGCGTAAAACTCGATGGCGAAAAGCTTACCGATCCCAACCAGGAGTTTGCCGGCCCTGAGGCCCTCGCCGGCAAGGTGCTGCAGCTGGGCAAGAAAACCTTCCGGCGGCTGGTGGCGGGCTGAGGCGCCGTCAGAGCGACCTGAGTACCGCCAGGTCTTCCTTATCCATTGGTGTGGGGATGCCGTGCTCGAGTAGATCGGCGAAGCCGCCGTCGCTGCTCAGCACAGTGAGCAGATACAGGCGCTCAGGCCCAGGGTTCTCGAGGTCGTGCAGAGCCTGGTCCGGCACCACCACAAAGTCGCCTCCGCTGGCGCTGATCGAGCGATTGTCCACGTGGAATACCACCATTCCCCTCAGCACAAAAAACAGCTCTGCGGCATGGTGATGGGAGTGGGGCGTGACTCGATCACAGGGGTCGTGGATTTCCAAAAACACCGTGCACCCGCCTGATTCGGGTTTGTTGAGCAGTGCCAGACGGCAGTGGTCGTGGCTGCCCAGGCGATAGCCCTGCAGCTGCTCGGGATGCAAGATGCGAGGCAGCATGGAGCATCAGGATGGTGGGATCCATGTTGCCCCCCGTGTAGAAGCTGTCAGCACGCTTCGTAGCCTTAGAGCATCTCAGAGAGCTTGATCCAGCGTGAACAGGTCTGCCGCTGATCAGATCATCGTGGCCCTCGATGGCATGGCCCCTGAGCAGGCCCTGGCCTTTCCCGCTGCTGTCCCCGAGCTGCGTTGGGTGAAGGTAGGTCTGGAATTATTTGTGGCGGGTGGGCCAGCGGTGGTGCGGCAGCTGCGGAATCAGGGCAAGCGGGTGTTCCTTGATCTCAAGTTCCACGACATCCCGGCCACGATGGCCGGCGCCTGTCGCAGCGCAACTCGTCTTGGAGCCGAGTTGATCACGGTGCACGCCTGTGCCGGCCATGACGCCCTGGCTGCCGCCCAGGCAGCAGCTCTCGAAGCATCAAGCGACGCGAGCCAGCCTGTGCCCAAGCTGCTGGCCGTGACCGTGCTCACCAGCTGGGAAACCAAGCGCTTCGCTGCGCAGTTGGCCATCGATGAGCCGCTGGAGTCTTATGTGCCCCGCCTGGCCCGGCTGGCGGCGGCGGCCGGCATCGGCGGCTGCGTCTGCTCTCCGCTGGAGGTGGCCGCCCTGCGGGCGGCCCACCCCGAGCCCTTCGCCCTGGTCACGCCAGGAATCCGCCCGGCCGGATCCGCCCCGGGGGATCAGCAGCGGGTGCTGACGCCCGCCCAGGCCCGCATGGCCGGCGCCAGTCAATTGGTGATTGGTCGTCCGATCACGGCGGCGGCAGATCCCCGCGCAGCCTTCGCCGCCTGCTGCCGGGAGCTGGAGACAAGCTGACGCGTGAGCACGGTCGGGATCAGGCCACCAGGGAGCCCTGGGGTACCAACTCGGCGTAGAGAGCCTCTAAGGCGTCGATGTTTGCCTCCAGGGTGTAGCGCTCTATGGCGCGGGCGCGGGCTCGCCTGCCAAGCTCCTTTGTGAGTACCGGCTGATCTCGAAGCACCGGAAGCAAAGTGCGCAGCTGGGTGGTGACGCCTTGAGTGCTTATCACGATGCCAGCGCCCCCCTCCAGCACTTCACCGTCTGCGCCAGCGTCGGTGGCGATGCAGGCGGTGCCGCTGGCCATGGCCTCCAGTAGGGCCAGGCTCAGGCCCTCAACCAGGGAAGGCAGCAGAAACACTTCGGCTAGCTGTTGGAAAGCTACGCGCCGCTCCAGGCTGGGCTCATAGCCCCACCACACCAGGTCTGGTTCGTCCCCAGGGGCCTGCAGCGCACTGCGCAGGGGGCCATCGCCCACGATCACCAGCACGCAGCCGGCGGGTCGCACGAGCCGCCAGGCCTTGATCAGGGCTTCGACGTTTTTCTCAGTTGCCACCCGACCCATGTACAGAAAGACGCGCCGGCCGGCAAAGCGCTGGCGCAGCTCCTGCAGGTCTGGGCTGGCAGCGGCGGCAAGCGATGCCGGTTGCCACATGGCGGTGTCGACGCCGTTTGGGATCACGGCCAGCCGCTCGGCCCGCACCCCCAAACGCAGCAGCATTTCGGCCTGCAACTCCGAAAACACGATCACCCGATCAAATTTGGCCAGGGTGGGTCCGTAGAGCTGGTAGGTGAGCTGCTGGGTGCCACCGGTGAGGTTGCGCACGCTGGCATCGAAGGCCGGATGAAAGGTTGCCACCACTGGCAGCCCAAGCTGTTGACAGAGATCGGGTAGGCGGAAATCGAGGGGAGAAAGGGTGAGACTGGCGTGCACTAGGTCGGGCTTGAGTCGCTCCAGGGATTCGCGCAATTCTCGCTGGGCTCCTAGGGAAGGAATCGTGTAAACCTGAGATTTCATTAGGTAGGGCAGGGCTACTTCTGGGCCGCCGCCGTTGTCGTCGCCCTGGTCGTCAGCGTCGGGCAGGGCACCGCTAGCGCGAGTCATGCTGCCGGGGGGCGTGTCGAAGTGGATGAAGCTGATCCCATGGCCGCGGCTACGCAGCGCGTAGGTCGTGCTCAGTCCGTAGGTGACGTTGCCGCAGAACGGTGTTTTCTTGCCCAGCCAGGCAATGTGGGCCACCAGGGCTTGCGCATCCAGTCCTCACGCTACCAGCGTTGCCAGGGCCGCTCCAAGATGGCCGCCACCAGGGCAATGGCTGCGAGGCCCCAGAGCACCGGCAGCAGGCCATAGCGGCTCACCACCGCTCCGGCCAGCACCAAAGGCAGGCTCAGAGCCACGTTGATTAGGTTGTTTTGAAGGCCAAACACCTTGCCGCGCAATTCTTCTGGTGTTTCTTCCTGGATCGTGGTTTGGGCTGGTATCGCCAACAGGGCGGAGCCCACGCCAAGTACTGCGCAAAGCAGCAAGGTGAAAACTAAATTGCCGCGCAACTGACCAAGTAGCACCAGGCTCCAGCCGATCGTGCCCAGGCCCGTGGCAGCCAAGTAGCGGCGGTTCAACCCTTGGCCCAGCTGGGCCACGGCCAGGGCCCCAAACGCCAGGCCCAGGCCGCTCATCGCCAGCAGGGTTCCAAATTGGGTGGGGCCTAGCCCCGGGATAGCTGCCGCAAGGCTGATCGCTAGCACGTAAAGGGCGGCAAGCAGGCTGTAGAGCAACACCAGTTGCACCATGGCGCTGAACACCCTCGGCCGCTCCCGCAGAACCTGAAGCCCCTCCCCAATCTCCTGCCACACGGTTGTGCGGGACGGCGCCCGAGTCGGCTCCTGCCAGCGGATTCGGCTGATGGCTAAGGCCGCCAGGCCATAGCAAAAAGGCAGCAGTAGAAATTCACCGCCGTTGATGCCGATGCGTTGAAGGCCCAGGTTTAGGAGCCGCAGGATCGGATCACCCAGGGCAAATCCCACGATTGTGGCGGCCATGCTGGTGGCCTGATACAGCGAGTTTGCCGCTAGCAGCTGGTCGCTTGGCACCAGCTGGGGTATGGCTGCTTGTTCGGCCGGCGCAAAAAACTGGGTGAGCACCGACTCGAAAAAGGTCATCACCACTAGCCCCCAGTATCCCCAGCTCAGCCCAAGCAATTCGGGGCCCTCCACCAGGCATAGGGGGGCTAGCAGGACCAGCAACGCCCGCATGCCGTTGGAGGCCACCATCACGGCCAACTTGGGCCAGCGGTCGGCCCAGACCCCGGCGACAGTGCCCAGCAACATGGCTGGAATCGTGTTGGCCACGTAGATCCCCGTGGCTAGCAGGGTGATCATCTGGGCCCGGGTTTCGGGCAGATCCAGCCGGATTGCCGAGGCAGCTTCCGCCAGTGCCAGGTTGGCCTCAGGTGCTCCCTTCACCCAGGTCTGGGCGATCAGGAAGACCATCAACACGATGTAAAACTTGTCTGCCAGCTGGGAAAAAATCTGGCCAAGCCAGAGCCATCGGAAATCCGGCAGCGCCAAGAGGCCCTGCAACCCGGTTGCGTTGGAACTGCCGCTCAAACTGGGTCAGATTGTCTCTGGTTGGTCATGATGGCGCAGTCCCTGCTGCGAAGCCGGAGCGCAGGAGCCGGAATGCTTGTGGTTTGCGGCTGAGGTGCTCCTGGCACCAGTGCTCCACCAGTTCCAGAAGGTGCAGCCACACTGGTAGAGGACCCATCAGCTCGCCATCGCGCCGGCGCGGGAGATTAGGGCGCAGCAACCTTTGCAGCAGGGCCAGTTCGGATGCATTGAGCACCACCCGAGCCCCCGGTACGCCACCAATAACCAACCCATCGCTTGGCACTAGGCTACAGCGCCAATTCCAATCGCCAACTGGCGGATCCAGGGGCTCGCCGCTTTGGCTGCAGTTGCCCAGGGGTAAGGCGTAGCCGCCGAGGGCCAGCAGGTGGACGCTGCCCTGTACTGCGATTGCCAAGGCTTCGAGATCGCAGCCGCGCTCACGCACCAGGGTGTCGAGGCGGCCCAGCTGCATAAGTAAGTCGCCCAGGATGCCGGGTGAGGGTGCGTCCCTTGGCACCAAGGCCAGGCATAGCTCCATCAGGGCCTGGGCGGCGGCTAGGGCCTCCAGTTTCTGGGCTAGGCCGCTGTAACTGCGTAGCACTTTGAGTTGTCGCACCCGCCTGAGGCCGCTGCGACCGCCCACCTGCAGGCGCAGATGGCTAAGGGGCACGGCTGCGGCCAGACTGCTCCGGGGTTTTCGTGCCCCTGGAACGGCCAGTCGCACCACGCCCTCTTCATCGCTGAGCAGAGTAAGCAGCCTGTCGTTTTCGCCCAGGGGCCGGCAGCTCAGAGCCAACCCTTCGAGGCTTTGCTCCGGCACGGTTGGTTCAGCCCCGCATTGCCTGGGCCAGGGCCACGCCGCGGCTGGTGCCGAGCCTGGTGGCGCCAGCCTCCACCAGGGCAAGGGCCTGCTCCAGGTTGGCGATGCCACCGGAGGCCTTGATAGCTGCTCGACCTCGTGCAAGGTGGCGCAGTTGTTCGATGTGGTCCACCGTCACCGCTGGCCCGAAGCCGCTGCCGCTCTTAAGGAAGCGAGCGCCGGCATCGATGCTGATCTCCACCAGCATGGCCAGGGCATCGGGATCGAGCCTGCCCACCTCCAGGATCACCTTCACCGGCAGGCCCAGCTCGCAAATGGCAGCGAGTTCGTCGTGGATTGGCGTGCTCTGGCGGTCCGCCAAGGCGCCGAAATCTGGCACCACGTCCAGTTCGTCGGCGCCTGCCTCAGCTGCGGCCACCGCTTCGGCCAGCTTTACCGCTGCCGGTACGGCGCCGAAGGGGAAGCCCACCACGGCTATCAGCTGGGGGCTGGCGCCCTTGCCCTCAAGGGGCAGCTGCTCCCTGGCGCTGGCCACCCAGCGGGAGGCCACGCACACCCCGGCAAAGCCGAAATGGCGGGCTTCCTCGCAGCACTGGCGCACCGAGCTGCTGCCGTGGTGGGGATCGAGCAGGGCGTGGTCGATCAGGGGGGCTAGGTCAGGCCGGTCAGCACTCACGCGTCTTTGGCCTGGATCACACCGAAGCCTCCGTGGTTGCGGTGATACACCACCTGGATCTGGCCACTTTCGGCGTCGCGGAAGACGTAGAAGTCGTGGTCGATCAACTCCAGCTGGTGCAGGGCATCGTCGAGTCTCATGGAGGGCATTTCGTAGTACTTGCGCCGCACGCCCCTGTTGGGCAGTTCGGGCACCTTGCCGTCCACCAAGGTGCTGCCGGGGGGGGGCAGATTGGCGGCGGCGCCGGCCTCCTCGTCGCGGGCGGAGCGGTGTACCGGTCCCTGGGCCTGCTCTTGGATGCGGTCTCTGTAGCGGTGCAGCTGGCGGCTGAGCTTGCTGGCTACCAGATCGATGCTGGCGTAAAGGTTGTCGCTGCGCTCCTGGGCGCGGATCACGGTGCCGTTAGCAAACATCGTGACTTCAACCGTTTGCTGCGGTACCCGGGGATTACGGGCTACCGACAGGTGCACATCGGCTTCTTTAACGAGACCCTCAAAGTGGTGAATGGCGCGGCTCAGCTTGGTTTCGGTGTACTCCCGAATGGCGGGAGTGACGTCAAGATTGCGGCCATGGATCAGCAGTTTCATCAGATGGCAACCGCCTCAAGTGCTCAGGCATACCAACGTTAAGAACGGCTTGTGAATACCACCAACCTCGATGCAATCCTTTTTGAAGCGACGTGTCCGGTGTCGTTCGAACGGGCCTGGGCCGCCCAGCGCCAGCTGCAGCGGCGACTGCTGGACCATCTCGAGGGGCCCGATGCCGTGCTCCTGCTTGAACATGAGCCCTGTTACACCATGGGCCGCGGTGCATCGGAGGCTTTTCTGCGCTTCGATTCCTCCTCCCCTCCCCTCCCCCTGCACCGCATTGACCGCGGCGGCGAGGTGACCCACCACGCCCCGGGCCAGCTGGTGCTCTACCCGGTGCTCAATTTGCAGCGCCATGGCGCTGACTTGCACTTGTATTTGCGCCAACTCGAACAGGTGGTAATCGATGTGCTGGCCGGTTTTGATCTGCAGGCTGAGCGGATTGATGGGCTCACTGGGGTGTGGCTGGAAGGTCGCAAGCTGGCGGCTATCGGTGTGGGGGCGAGGCGTTGGATCAGCCAGCACGGCCTGGCCCTAAATGTGGATTGCGACTTGGCTGGCTTTGCGGCAGTGGTGCCCTGCGGACTCGGTGATCGGCCCGTGGGGCGCTTGGTGGATTGGCGGCCGCAGCTCAACACTCAGCAGCTGCGCCAGCCCCTGCTGGCTGCCTTCGCTACGCGCTTCGGCCTGGATTTGCGGGCGCCGGGCTGCCATGAAGGACTGCAGGGGTGGTAACCCTTAAGGCCAAGCTCCTTAATTTGCTGCCGTGGCTCGCGCCGCCTCCCCCGCTGAAATCAATTGGAGCGGCAGTCGCCGCGATCGCAAGGCACTCGCCAAGCGCGCCGACTGGAGCGGCCTCACCGGGCTGGAGCAGCTCTGGCCGGTCTTAGCGGCGCGCCACGGTGAGGCTCTGGCCCTTGAGGCTCCTCATGCGGCCACGCCCGAGCAGCTCAGCTACCGCCAGCTGCAGCAGCGCATCGAGCAGGCCGCGGCGGCCTTTGCCGGCCTGGGTGTGAGCGCTGGTGATGTGGTGGCCCTATTTGCTGAAAACGGTCCTCGTTGGCTGCAGGCCGACCAGGGGCTGATGCGGGCCGGAGCTGCCGATGCGGTGCGAGGCAGCGCCGCCCCTGTTGAAGAGTTGGTCTACATCCTTGAAGATTCCGGCGCTTGCGGCCTGGTGGTGGAGTCGGCCGCCCTGCTGGCCAAGCTGAGCCTCTCGCCTGAGGCAAGGGCGCGCTTGCGCTTTGTGGTGCTGTTGGAGGGGGAGCGGGATGTGGGGGCGGCGCCAGGACCCTGTTTTAGTTGGGAAGAGCTGCTCGAGCGCGGGACAGCAGCGTTGACCGGCGGGACGCCGGCCCCGCCACCTCCTGCTGATGGGGCCCGCCTTGCCACGATTTTGTACACGTCTGGCACCACGGGGCGGCCCAAGGGAGTGCCCCTGAGCCACTTAAATTTGCTGCACCAGCTGCGTCAGCTGGGCGTGGCCGTGGCACCTAAAACGGGCGACCAGGTGGTGAGCGTGCTGCCGATCTGGCATTCCTACGAGCGCAGTGCCGAGTATTTCCTGTTTGCCTGCGGCTGCCGCCAGACCTACACAACCCTCAAGCAGCTGCGCGCTGACCTACAGCGGGTAAAACCTCACTACCTGATAAGCGTGCCGCGCCTCTGGGAGGCGCTGCTCTCAGGTTTTGACGATGCCTTGGCGGCGATGCCCGCCTGGCGCAGGCGGCTGCTGGGGGTAGCCCTAGCGAACAGCAGCGCCTTTAGTCTGCGCCGGCGCCAGGCCCTCGACCTCACCCTGCGCACTGAAGGCCTTTTCTCCCGGCTTGGGGCGGCCGGCTTTGCCCTGCTGCGCTTGCCCCTGCACCAGCTGGCGGCGGCCTTGCTCTGGCCAAAGCTGCGCAAGCAGTTGGTGGGCGGCCGGCTGCGCACGGCGATCAGCGGTGGCGGCGCCCTTGCGATTCACGTGGATGGTTTCTTCGAGGCCATCGGCATTGAGCTGCTGGTGGGCTATGGCCTCACCGAAACCAGCCCCGTTCTCACATGCCGGCGCCGTTGGTCCAACCGCCGCGGTAGCGCCGGCCAGCCCCTGGCGGGCACCAGCCTGCGGATCGTCGATCCAGAATCCGGTCAGCTGCTGGCCCTGGGGCAGCGCGGTCGCGTGCTTGCCCAAGGCCCCCAGGTGATGGCGGGCTACTGGGGCAAGCCGGAGGCCAGCGCGGCTGTGCTGGATAGCGAAGGCTGGTTTGATACCGGCGATCTGGGCCAATTACTGCCCGATGGCTCCCTGGTGCTCACAGGCCGGGCAAAGGACACGATCGTGCTCAGCAGCGGCGAGAACATCGAGCCCGGCCCCCTCGAGGAGGCCCTGGTTGCCAGCCCCCTGATCGAGCAGGTGCTGGTAGTGGGCCAGGACCGCAAGCAGCTTGGGGCCCTTGTGGTGCATAGAGATGCTGCGTTGCTAATCGATCAGTCAACGTTGCGGGACTTAACGCGGGAGTGCAATCGGCTGCTGGCGGCCCGTTCCGGCTCTCGCCCCGATGAACGGCTTAGTGGTGTGGCATTAGTGGAGCCTTTCACGCTCGACAACGGTCTGCTTACCCAGACCCTCAAGCAGCGTCGCGACAGGATTACGGCCCGCGACGCTGCGGCGATTGAGGCGATCTACGCATCCCGCTGAGGATTTTGGGTGCGGTGCGGCGAACCGACGGTTGACCCCGGTACGCCCTGCTGACAGCCTGAGCGCTGCTTTGCTTCTTCCATGGCTAACGGCTCCCTCACGATCAAACGCACCATCACAGTGCGTGCCGTGGTCACTCCTCGCTGGAAGGAGGATGCCGAGCGTGAGCTAAGCAATGCCATAGCCAATGTCGATTCCCAGCTGTCCCAGCTAGAGCAGGAGGGTCAGCAGCTAGTAGACGATATTCGGCGCCAGAGCGCCAACCCCCTCGACCCCCGGGTGCAGGAGCAGGTGGCTTCAGTGCAGCAGCAGGTGGCGGCGAAGCGCGCCGAGCTGGAGGAGCAGAAGCGCCAGATGCTGGAGCAGCAGCGCCAGGTGCGCGAACTTGAAATGGAGCAGATCGTGGAGCAAGGTCAGATCGAGAGCGTCTGCGATGTGCAGGTGGGCGACAATCTGGGTGAGAAACTCCAGGCCGCGTTACTGGTGCGCGATGGCGTGATCGAGGCGATTGAAGCCGACTGATCCGCGGGCTGCCGCCGTGAGGGTTTGCAATATTTATGAGACTCTGGACTTATCGAAGCGGAGCCAAAATATCAATAAATATAATCCTACATTTTAATTAACAGATGTGCAAGGCCTGCGAAATAGAAAAAATGAAGCGACAAGTTTAAGTCCAATTTTTGGCAATAGTTTTATTTGAAGGGGCTTCAGTCAAGTTATAAAGGTGTCGGGTATAGCTATCCTTCACCAAGCTACTCTTTCACCGTAATGGTGTCGCTATCGAATCCGGTCGCCAAGAACGCCTGCCTAATCGCATTAACCCATAACTCCAGCCCAAGACCTGCTGCCGAGCAATTGGGCGGGCAGCCTTCGGAGATCTGAATTGTCAGTTTGTATTCCAGTCACTTTTTTCTTGTTTTCTTTGATCCTTTAATTCCTTATAAAGAGACTTGATTTGCTGAAAAGCATCTTCTGGCGAGAGTTTCCCTGACAATTCAAGCCCTGCTATAAGACTTGCCTTGTCTCCAAACCTTGCTAATGTTCTTTCAAAAATAGAAAGGTCTTCGTACATTGGAGATTCTTTGATTCTTGCTTGATTTATACCAACTCATGAGCGGTCTTTAAGCCACTGCCGAGTAGTGGAGCAGGTCAGCATCAGCAGTGTGGATGCTTAATCGAAGAGTGACTAGCTCGGCACCACCAATCTCCTGAACCGACTTAACCTCCCTAAACCAGCCGGGTTGACGAAGGTGAAGATGTCGGGCAATGGTGTTCTAGGGGCAGTAGATCAGGGTCTTGAGGTGTCTTGGGTCAGTCCCAGGTCATCTCCCATCCTTCGACGTAAAATTCCATCCACTTCTCCACCACCTGCTGCTCTTCTGTCAGTTCCGGGTTTTTTGCGATCACTCCCCAAATTTCCCAGTAGATCTTCTCCACCTGGAGTGGCAGTCCCTCGTAACCCACCAGTGCATCAGAGTCTTGGATGCTCAGGTGGATGGAAAGAAGACTGTTCAGGACCAATTCGGTTTTCCC
This sequence comes from Cyanobacteriota bacterium, assembly GCA_027620015.1. Lineage (GTDB taxonomy): Bacteria > Cyanobacteriota > Cyanobacteriia > PCC-6307 > Cyanobiaceae > Cyanobium_A. The sequence continues at coordinate 14,715 of JAQCGH010000006.1, read as the reverse complement.
TGGAGGGAAAACGGCCATTTGGACCTCTTCTTGTGGGGAGGCCAATAGGTCACTAAAGGTGCTGTCGGATTTTTCGATCGTGGACTGGTTTATTGGCGCTTTGGTTCGTTCCAGAGTTGGAACTGGTGCTTGGTTGGCGGGTTCGTCGTATCCCCAGATCTTATCCCTAAGGGATTTAGTGACATTCCATACGATCTCTCGCTTGCGCATCACTTGGCTTCTGGGATGATCTGATGACCTTACCTTGAGTTCTTGTTTTGCCTGCGTTTGTTCCTCTGTGCTTCAACGAACCCTTTCAAGACTGGAAACTTTCGTCTAGGCGCCCTGTATATCCGTGCCCTCGATTGATCTCGCAGCCACTCATCAGTGTCGTGAGATTGGATCGCTACACAGGATCCTTTAGGCAGGACTTAGGACTTCATTGGAAAACAAGAACAGCGGTGGCAACTGTATTAGCAAGATTTAAAGGCATGTGCTTATCATTGATTTGCATCCAAAATTACTAGGCGCTTGCTTTATTTGAAGGTTTTGGGATTACAGAAGATCTTAAAGTGTAGGCTATCCTGCTCTGGTCTCTTATTGTATAATTCTATAATAAAAGCTGAAGCCACCATTGAATTTTTTTTAGAAAGGAGGCTTTTTTATTGGTTTGCATCTAAACAAAAGATTTCCATGTTTTCCCCTTCAGGCTCTAGCCATTCTGCAAATTCCTGTGCAATTGCAAGGGCATTCCCTTCATCTAGCAACCCACCAACAATTCTTAAAATACTCCAATCCACGATTTGAGAAACAATCTCTTCCGTTGTGGGCGGGTTTTTTCTCCATTGCTTACTTGAGAAGGGGGTGTCCATCGTTCAAGCAGCAATTTCTGCGGGATTTGGCCCCCTGCGCAACATTCTGAACACTTGCTCTGGTTCGAGCGGCACTGCTTTAAAGGTCTTAATGCCTGAATCGTTCACCGTCCAGCAAATCTTCTTCAAGGTCTTGCCTCTGTTGCGCCGTTCCCCTTGCTGCTAAGGGGTGGGACTACCTGGAGTGAAATGACCTCAAGTCATCTCGCTCCTCACGCATCTGCATAACCTTGCTCACCTCTCCGATTGATCAGGGCCTGATCCCCCGGGGTGAAGAGCTCGCCAAGCGCTGCTCTCAGTGGTTCGTTCTGCGGCAGGTAAGGCTGAGGTTGTGCCCTGAAGATGCGCCATGCCCTGAGCATGTCCGCTTGAACACTTTTGGAGATCACCCTATGGCGTGAGTGTAAATACTCAATAGGGTTGGTGTGTCGTGATGAGCGACGGGAAGTATGTCCCTGGCGGAGTCGAACACGCCAGGGATTTTTTTGTGCACAAACCTTTCTGCAGCTCGTGCTCAATCCCAGTAAGTAACTCAAATATTTGTCCTCTGAGGTTCTTCGACCAGTACATATATTGAGGAAGTGGTGGGAAGTTCCCCTCCCGTCGCTGACGTTCCACTCCGCCTTCATGAAGCGCCAGGCTTAGGCATGGGCGATCGCCTTGCCAATCGGTGCGCGTAGTGGGTTGTTAGGCAAGAGGTTCGTGCGGAGTGGTGGCCTGAGGGTGGGTAAATGCCCTTTTCTGCCGCAGAGCCCACTTTCTGTGGATTTCTCTGCGTCTTAGACTGACTTTCACTACCTATCCCTGCTCCTCCTCCACTGTTGGAGAAAAGTTGGAACAAGGGTTGGAACACCTCCTCAAAAGGCAGACGGGCACTGGTTTATGGCAACCCACGAAATCTTTATGCCTGCCCTCTCCTCCACCATGACGGAGGGCAAAATTGTGGAGTGGCTAAAACAGCCAGGCGAGAAGGTTGAGCGCGGTGAGTCCGTGCTTGTCGTCGAGTCGGATAAGGCCGACATGGATGTGGAGTCCTTCAACGAGGGTTACTTGGCGGCGGTGTTGATGCCCACCGGCGGCACTGCGCCGGTGGGTGAAACGATTGGCCTGATCGTCGAAACAGAGGCTGAGATTGCCGAGGTGGCAGCCAAGGCTGCGGCTGCCCCGGCTGCAGCCCCTGTCCCAACACCCTCTGCTGCCCCAGCTGCTCCACCAGCCCCAATGCCTGCAGCTGTGCCCGCCGTCGCTCCGGCCATCGCCGTGGTGATTCCTGTGGTGGCTCCAACGTCCACGGCCAGCGGCCGGGTGGTGGCCTCGCCGCGGGCCAAAAAGCTCGCCTCTCAATTAGGTGTTGATCTAGGGGCCTTGCGCGGCAGCGGTCCCCATGGCCGCATCCAGGCGGAAGACGTGATGGCTGCCACTGGTCAGCCGATCACTGTGCCGCGGGTTGCCGAGGGTGCAGGCCCTGCTTCTGCGCCTGCAGCTGCCAATGGTGAAGCCGCACCTGCCCCAGCTCCCAGCGGCGATGCCTTCGGCCGGCCTGGCGAGAGCGTGGGCTTCAACACGCTGCAAAACGCGGTTAACCGCAACATGGTCGCCAGCCTGGCGGTGCCCTGTTTCCGGATCGGATACACAATCACCACCACCAAGCTCGATGCTTTTTACAAGCAGGTGAAGCCCAAGGGAGTCACGATGACTGCCCTGTTGGCCAAGGCCGTGGGAGTGGTCCTGGCCCGACACCCCCAGGTGAACTCCGCCACCAGCGCCGATGGCAATGCCATGGCATTTCCATTAGCTGTGAATGTGGCTGTGGCTGTGGCTATGGAAGACGGCGGCTTGATCACTCCGGTGCTGGCCAACGCAGACAAGACCGACATCTATGCCATGGCCCGGAACTGGGCTGACCTGGTGGCGCGGGCCCGCAGCAAGCAGCTCCAACCCGAGGAATACAGCACCGGCACCTTTACCCTTTCCAACCTGGGAATGTTTGGCGTGGATCGTTTCGACGCGATCCTGCCCCCAGGCACTGGCTCGATCCTGGCGGTGGCCGCTTCCCGGCCAGCAGTGGTTGCGGGCAAGGATGGCTCGATTCGGGTGGCCAATCAAATGCAGGTGAATCTCACCTGCGATCACCGCACCATCTACGGCGCCCAAGCCGCCGCCTTCCTCAAGGATTTAGCTCAGCTGATCGAGACCAACCCCGAAAGCCTCGCCTTTTAAGGCGGTAATGGGTGGCGCTCCCGAGCAGCTCGATCTAAGGCTCTCCAGCTACGACTTTCATCTTCCAGAGGAGCGGATCGCCCAGCGTCCCGTTGATCCGCGCCATGCGGCGAAGTTGCTTGTGGTCGAGCAGGCCGAAGTTAGTGCTCGTCATATGAGTGTCTGGGACCTGCAGCAGGAGCTGCGGCCCGGCGACCTACTAGTGGTAAACGACACCCGGGTGCTTCGGGCTCGGCTGAAGGCGCGCCGGGCCAGTGGCGGGGCCGTGGAGCTGCTGGTGCTCGAGCCTTGGTCTGGCGGGCCGGGCCAGTGGCTTTGCCTGGCTAAACCCGCCAAGAAGCTCAAGCCGGGTGATTGGCTCGATGTGGTGGCCGAAGGCCAGCCGCCGCTGCCGTTGCAGGTGCAGGGCAGCGATCACGCTACGGGCGGCCGCATCCTGCAGTTTCCGCCAGGATGCGCTGATGCGGCGGCAATGGAGCCACTGCTGGTTCAATACGGCGCTATCCCCCTGCCGCCCTACATCCACGAGCACGACGCCAGCGACAACGAGCGCTATCAGACCCGCTACGCCTCTCGGCCGGGAGCCGTAGCTGCTCCAACGGCGGGGTTGCATCTCAGCGACGAACTCATTGGGGCGATCCGCGCTCGAGGTGTGCAGCTGGCCAGCACCACCCTGCACGTGGGCCTAGGCACTTTCCGGCCACTGGAAATGGAAGATCTCAGCCAACTCCAGTTGCACAGTGAGTGGGTGGAGGTGACTGCAGATCTGGTCGCGGCGGTGGCCGCCTGCCGCGCACGTAGCGGCCGGGTGATCGCCATCGGTACGACCTCGTTGCGCAGTCTCGAGGCGGTGGCCAACCTGCATGGTGGTGAGCTGCGGCCCCACACGGGCCCGGTGAATCTGGTGATCCAGCCTGGCTATAGATTTGCTGTGGTGCAGGGGCTGCTAACAAACTTCCACCTGCCCAAGAGCTCTTTGCTCCTGCTGGTGAGTGCCCTGGTAGGCCGCGAACGCCTTTTGACTCTTTATGCAGAGGCGATCGAGCGCCAGTACCGCTTCTTCTCCTATGGCGATGCCATGTGGATTGCGCCAGAAGTGGTGCTCAGTTCAGCAAGGCCATAAAAAACCCCCGATTTTCTCGGGGGCTTGGCCTCAATAACGTCGAAATGTCTAGCGGGATTCGACTCAGGCGTTAGCCAGGTTGGAGGCCACAAAATCCCAGTTCACCAGCTTTTCCAGGTAGGTGGTCATGTAGTCGGGACGGCGGTTCTGGTAGTCGAGGTAGTAGGCGTGCTCCCAGACATCCATTGTGAGCAGGGCCTTCTGGCCGTGGGCTAGGGGCAGGTCGGCGTTGGCAGTCTTGGTGACTTTCAGGGTGCCGGCATCAAGCACTAGCCAGGCCCAGCCGCTCCCGAACTGGGTGGCACCAGCAGTCTTGAACTGCTCTACGAAGGCCTCGTAGCTGCCGAAATCTGCATTGATCTTGTCGGCTAGAGCGCCGGTGGGCTGGCCACCACCACCGGGCTTCATGCACTGCCAATAAAAGCTGTGATTCCAAACTTGGGCGGCGTTATTAAAAACACCTGCTTTGCCTGCGTCGCCAGCCACTGCAGTGATGGTTTCTTCCAGACTCTTGGCTTCAAGGTCGGTGCCAGCCACCAGGTTGTTGAGGTTTGTCACGTAGGTAGCGTGATGCTTGCCGTGGTGAAACTCCAAGGTGGAGCGGGAGATATTGGGCTCGAGCGCATCAAGGCCATAGGGCAGCGCGGGCAGCGTGTGAGCCATGGAGGGTAAAAAAGGACGACGGGGTAGGCAGGAAGGATGGCGCGCCAGCGTCCAGCCAGAGATTTCATCTTAACGATTTGAGCACGCTGCTCAGCCGCCGATTCGCAATAGCTCCACCTCGAAAGTGAGGGTGGAATTGGGGGGGATAACGCCGCCGGCGCCACGATCGCCGTAGGCCAGATCGGGTGGGATCACCAGTTTGCGCTTGCCGCCAACCTTCATGCCAGCCACACCCTCATCCCAGCCCTGGATCACCCGGCCGCCGCCGAGGGGAAAGGAGAAGGGACCGCGGCCATAGCTGCTGTCGAATTCGGTGCCATTGGCCAAGGTGCCCCTGTAGTTCACGGCAACGGTCTGGCCGGCGATGGCTTCGGCGCCGTCGCCTAGTACCAGGTCTGTAATGCGCAGTCCGCTGGGGGTTGTGCGCTCTTTAGGGGCGCTGAGTTCGCCGCCAAGGCTGCTGGCCTGGGCGATCTCAGTGCCGCTGGTTTGATCGTTTTCGCTGGCCATCACAAAAAGGGTGGGGTTGGGTTCGTCGGGGTCGAGCTCGAAGCTGCTGCTCACAGCTGGCCGCGCTTGGGCTGGAAACAGGGAGGTCATGGCTTGGCCACCGGCGCTTGCCGCATCAACTCTGGCCGCATCAACCACGGTGGGATTGACCAGCTGGCTCACTAGAGCCAAGAGCAAACAGGCCACGCAGACGGCGGAGCTGATCAGGATGTCGCGCATGGGACTCCAAGAACTGGTTTGATTCTGCCGGGCAGATGGATAGCTAGGCCTGATCAATCGGGAATGTCAATCTCGCCAGGCATTTCACTGCTTGTGCGCTGCCGCAGGCTGCGCTCAAGCCTGTCGAGTCGGCCCCGCAGTTCATCGAGTTCGCGCTGACGGGCCAGGCCTAGGTCTTGCAGGAGCTGATCTTTATTGCGCTCCAGCTGGCGCTCGGCTTGTTGCTCTAGCTCGGGGGTTTCGCCCCGCAGCGCTTTGAGCACGTCATCGACGAGGGCTGGAGCCTGGCTGGGATCGAGCTTGCCGCTGCGCACCCAGGCCTGGGTCACGTTGCGCAACCGCTCTGAAACAAGGGAGGTGGTGCCGAGGCCACGTAGCAGCAGTTGTTGGAGGGGGTTGTTCGGATCCATGTCGACTTAAATTACCTTTCACCATGGCGCTTCAAAAGTTTGATTGCTGTGGGCAATGACCGGCTGGGGGGGGAATGGCTGGCGCTGTTTTCGGGTCTGCTGGCCGGGCTTGCGCTGCCGCCCTTGGGCATGCCTCCCCTGCTCTGGCTGGCTTTAGTACCACTCTGGGCGTTGCCCAGCTCAGCTCGCGGCGGTTGGGGTGGGGCTCTATGGGGTGCTGCCGCCGTGCTGGTGAGTCACCGCTGGTTGCTGGGTCTTCATCCCCTCGATTGGATCGGCGTACCGGCCCCCTTGAGCCTGCCCCTCGCTCTGCTGTTGCTGTTGCTGTGTGCCCTGGCGGGAGCTGTGCTGGTGGCTCTCTGGGTGCTGCTTGCGCGGCGCCTCGATCCGCGCCATTTTAGCAGCGCCCTCCTATTGGCCGCTGGCTGGGGGCTGGTTGAGGTGCTGCTGGCTAAGGGCCCTCTGTTTTGGCTTGGGTTGGGGGCTGCTGCCCTCCCGGCAGATCGCCCCTTGGCGGGTTTGGCTGCCCTTGGTGGTAGCGGCCTGCTGGCGGCGGTGCAGTTGCTGCTGGGGTGGTGTCTGTGGCGCTGTTGCACGACCCTCCAGCGTCGCCGCTGGCTGCTGCTGACAACCGCAGCTGTGCTGTTCAGCCACGGCGCCGGCGCTGCTGCCCTCTCGGCCATGCCCCTGCGGGGGGAGGGCGGCAGTGAGCGAGTGCTGGTGCTACAGCCGGCGATTCCCACTCGACGCAAGTTTCAGTTGGACCAACAGCTGCGGCTGCAGCAGCGCCTGGCGGCTGCGCTGGCGGAATCTGTACAGCGCTCGGTGGATGTGGTGGTGCTGCCGGAGGGAGCTCTCGGGCTTGATCCTCAGCTGGCGCAGCCGGTGCCGGTGGAGCTGATCAGTGGCGGCTTCCGTTGGCAGGAGGTGGCGGGGGAGCCCGAACAGCGCAGTGCCCTGTTGCGCCTGGGGCCAGGGGAGAGCCAGGCGAGTAGCTGGCTAGACAAGCATCGGCTGGTGCCCCTGGGGGAATGGGTACCCCTAGCCGATCTGGCTCGCTGGAGCGGCCTTTCGGCGGTGGGGGGGCTCCAGCCAGGAGCTCCTTCACGGCTGCTGCTCCGGCCATCTGGCGCCATTGGTGTGGCCATCTGCTACGAGCTCTCCGACGGAGCATCCCTGGCCACCGCCGCCCGGGATGGGGCTGGCTGGCTGCTGGCTAGTGCCAACCTCGATCCTTACCCGCTGCTACTCCAGCAGCAGTTTCAGGCACTGGCCCAGCTGCGGGCGATCGAAACGGGCCGCTGGTTAGTAAGTGTGGCAAATACGGGGCCCAGCCTGCTTGTAAGTAGCCGTGGCTTGCCAGTGGCTTCATTGCCTTCAGGGGAGGCAGCCACCGGTGTGTTCACTGTGCCCCGCTTGCAGGTCCTCAGCCCCTACGACCGCTGGGGTGAGTTTCCCTTGCTATTGGTGCTGCTGGGGGCGGCTTGGCGCAGATGGAGCTAAGGGCGCAAAAAATCTCCCAATAGCGTGGCCAAAGGCGACCAAAGCAATGCCACCGGCGAGGCTAGCCAGTAGCAACATGGCGCTTTCCAATGATTTGCCGGCAAGTAGGGCCCTTGCCAGGTCCAACATCCAGGTGCAAAAGGTGGTGAGGGCCCCGCAGAACCCAATGCCGGCCAACAGCATCAGCTTTTTTCGCTGGCTGGGCTGGGCCAGAACTACACCAAGCAGTAGGCAACCCAGCATGTTGGCGAGCACATCGGCCTCCAGCTGCCAGCGCAGTAGGGCGCCGGGGATGGCGCCGCCGGCTACCAAAACCAGGTCGCTCAAATCTCCCTGCAGACTGCGGCTGCGCATGGTGCTCACAGCTGAGCCCCCAGGCTGAGGCCCGCCAGTATCGCCAGCAGCCCACCGGCCACCGATCCTCCGGCGAGCACGGCAGCCTCGCGCCATTGCCGCTTGCCAAGCTGCCTCCAGATCTCGGCGCTGAAGCTGGAGAAGGTGCTGAAACTACCCAGGAAGCCGGTGCCAATCAGAAGCAGTGCTTTGCGGGAAGCTTCGCCGCAGCTCTGCTCCAGGCCGACAATCAGCCCCAGGGCAAAGCAGGCGATCACATTGACCCCAAAGGTGCCCCAGTGCCGGTTGGGCAGCACCGGCTCCAGATGATCAACAACCCGGAAGCGGAGCCAGGCGCCGGGAACGGCGCCGATCGCCACCAAAAGGGCATCGGCCTCTGATGACCCTGTGGCCATTGCTGTCTAACAACGCCTTGTCACTCTGCCCCGGGCGATAAAATTCATGGCCAGGGCTGGCTTCATCAGTCGCTATTGATCCAAATGCGGCTAAACCCGTACAAACTCCGGCGTGGGTGATGCAGCTCATAGAGAACTGCTTTGGACCTAATAAGGGCTTAAGGCTCAAAAATGTTGCTTGGAGACGCTTCAAGTGCAGGGCCGTTTTCCCCGTTTGGCGCCTAAACCATCAGGATGAGCGGCCGATGTTGGGCCGCCGTTCCGCGTAAAAACCTGGGCCGGCGTAGCGATAAGGGTGTATCGCTGAAAAAATCCCAATGCTCAGTAGTGGTGCTCAATTTCGGGCTCGGCTTCAAAATCTGTTACAGTTTCTTCAAGTTTCGTAACCAACGAACGTTCATGACTGAATCCACCACTCGTTTCGGTTTTGTCTCTTTCGCTGAAACCTGGAATGGCCGTCTCGCCATGCTCGGTTTCGTGATCGGACTAGGCACCGAGCTCCTCACCGGGCAAGGAATCCTTGGTCAAGTTGGCTTGGGTTAATTAGCAAATAATTATTTGAGTATTTCCTGGGCAGTTTTTACTGTCCAGGAAATTTTTGCTAACACAATCTCCGTAATGCCTAGCTGTTAATCGGCTTGGAGGCAATTACCGCCATAAAAGGGTCGCCCTTGCCCCCGAGCCAGCCGAAGGCCCCGGCAGATGTTGTGTCCTCTTCCAAGAGCTGCGGCTGGTTCCAGCCCTGGGCCATCAATACCTGGCCCACGTAGGCCAGATGATCGCTGTCGCCGCCGTCGGTCCAGATCTGGGGTGCTTTTTGAAAGAACATCCTGTTGCTGAAGGCAACAATTACTTCTCCTCTTGGTCTGATCACTCTTAGAAGCTCTGTGGCTATTGCTTCCGGTTGTTGAAGATATTGCCAGCCGGCCACGACCAAAGCCACGTCCACACATTCATTAGCTAGGGGTAACTGCTGATCAACATTGAGGTTTTGCACCCAATGCCGATCAAGACGTTTGTTGGCCTTGAGTTCTTCGGCGTTGAGGCCGTGGCCGATCACCTCCTGGTAGGTGACCTCGTCTGGTAGGTGGCTCACCCAGCTGCTCATTAGATCGAGCACGACTGCGCAAGGTGGGATGCGCTCTCGGTACAGAGAGGTCAGCCTGGCCCGGAAACCCGCATCAAGGTGCTGTACGAAACGGGGCTCGGCGTAGAAAAGGGCGTCGTCTGAGCCATCGAGCTTGTAACGGTCGGCTTCGTTTAGCACCTGTACGGGCGCAATCATGACCAATGGGTGGGGTAGTTAGATCAGAATCCAACTATGGCGGAACCGTAAAACGGCTGCTTAATATCAGACTTAGCCCCTTTGCGCTAGAGTCTGAAAAGTTCCTTAACAATTTGATCTCCCATGTTCACGCTTGAGAAGGCAACCCAGATCTTTCCCGATACAGCGACAGCTGACGTCGTGCCTGCGATCACGGCCCGCTTTCGCTTGCTGAGCGCAGAAGACCAATTGGCTTTGATCTGGTATTCCTACCTCGAGATGGGCAACACCATCACGGTTGCCGCTCCTGGTGCAGCACGGATGCAGTTTGCCGAACCGCTGCTAAATCAGGTCAAAGCGATGAGCTTTGCGGAGCAAAGCCAGGTGATGTGCGAGCTGGCTAATCGTGCTGATACCCAAATCGGACGCACCTACTCCTGCTGGTCGGTAAATATCAAGCTTGGCTTCTGGTATCAACTTGGCGAATGGATGGCGGTGGGCTTTGTTGCTCCGATTCCAGCTGGCTATCAGTTATCGCCAAACGCCTCTGCGGTGCTTAGCTCCCTGAAAGCCGTTGATCAGGGCCAGCAAATCACCTTGCTGCGCAACTTTGTGGTTGATATGGGATACGACCCTGCAAAGGGGGAGGGACAGCGAGTCACGGAGCCAATTGCCGCTCCAACGCCGGAAGAGCAGCGCAAGAAAGTGTTCATCGAGGGAGTGATCAACCCAACGGTGATTAGCTACATGGAACAACTAAATGCAAATGACTTCGAAAATTTGATTGAGCTGTTTCTTGAAGATGGTGCCCTTCAGGCTCCTTTCCAGAAGCCAATCGTGGGCCGAGATGCCATCCTGCGCTTTTTCCGTGAAGACTGCCAAAATTTGCAGCTTCTTCCTGAGCGTGGTTTTGCTGAGCCTACCGAAGGCAACTTCACACAAATCAAAGTAACTGGAAAGGTCCAGACCCCTTGGTTTGGAGCTGGGGTTGGTATGAATGTTGCTTGGCGTTTCTTGCTCAACCCTGACGGCAAGATCTACTTCGTGGCTATCGATCTTTTGGCCTCCCCTGCAGATTTATTGAAATTCGGCCGTTGAGCACAGCTAGCTGCAAGGGGCTTTTACTTGCCGCAATGATAACGATGGGTTGGATGGGTAGCCTCATTGGCCTACTGAGCTGGGATTTATCAGCCATTCCCCAGGCCGGCCCATTAATTTGGCTAGCCCTCTTTTTCGGAGTTGTTGGCCGCACCCTGCTTCAAACAGGGCTATTCATTGTTGGTCACGACTCCATGCATGGGGTGCTGTGGCCTGACTGGCCCTATGGCAATGCACTGCTGGGGAGAATTGCCCTTGGCCTATATGCGGCGCTTCCTTATCGAGCTTGTTGTCGCAACCATCAACACCATCATCTATTCACCGCAAGCGCCACCGACCCTGATTTCCATGGGGATTTAGCTTCTGGCGCGGTTGGTTGGTATGTACGTTTCATGGCTGGCTATCTCACCTGGGGGCAGATGGCGAGGTTGCTCGCTGGCTGGGCGCTTCTGGCCTTTTTGGCTTGCAGCATGAACCCAATTGGCTGGATCAATGTCCTGCTGTTCTGCACCTTGCCCCTGCTGCTCAGCTCGCTGCAGTTGTTTGTTTTCGGCACCTACCTGCCCCATCGCGACCAACGTTTGCCCATGCTTCGGAAACACGCCGACAGCCTGGAGCTAGCTCCCTGGCTGTCGCTACTGGCTTGTTTTCACTTCGGCTATCACAGGGAGCACCACGATGTTCCGACGCTTGCCTGGTTTGAATTGCCGGCTGAACGGCGTAAGTCTCGCAGCGGTGTCAGTGCCGGACTAAAGTTTCAGATGACGGAGAGCGTTTAGTTGACATGATGGAGACAATGCTCGAGGGTTGGACTGAAACGGAGCAGGCAGTTGCACGCGAGGCTTTTGATCGTGCCTACACCAGGGCAGTTGACCAACTAGTGGCTCAGGTGCGTTCCAAGGCAACCGCTCTTGATTCTGCTGAAACCGTATGGCAGCTTCACGATTACCTCAGTATTGAGCGCCACACTATCGAAGGCCGCTTTGATTTCCGTCTTGACGGCATACTTTTTGTGTTTGCCAGTTTGGTCAAGGACAGCCTGCTGCAAATCGACGAACTCAATGGCCTTGAAGCTGAGAAGTTGGCCAAGATTTTGGCGATGTCACGCTTTTAGCCCTCAGGTGATTGATCTTTTGCGCTGATCGGGCATTTGTCTTGGGCTTGGAGTTTCAAATGCAGGCAACAAGCTATTAACCCCCAGCATCACGAAGGCAAGAGCACCCAATAGGGCCAGCAGCCTTAGCAACCAAGGTCGCCCTTGGTAGACCGGCCAGTCATCTTGATCATTAGTTGATGGCAGAACAAGCTTGCGGTTACGCATCAGATGAAGAACATCGGCAAGGGCTGCTTGATGGCATCTTGTTCGCGCAGAAGTTGGGCCAGGGTGGTCGCGTTGAGAAGGGATTCCTTAGTTGATTCCAGTCTTTGCTCTAAAGCCGCAAGTACTTCGAAGGCTGGATCATTTAATTCTCTTTGCGGTTTAGTGCTGCTGCCTTCAAGCGCAGCCACTACAGCGGCGACGGTGATCTTGTCTGGATTTAGGGAGAGTTGAAAGCCACCCTTGGGTCCGCGGATGCTGGTTAGTAGGCCGGCCTTGCGTAGACCGGTAAGCATCTGCTCGAGATAGCGTTCGGGAATAGAATGGCGCTTGCATATTTCCCCGGTTTGAACCAACGCTCCAGAGTCATAGGCTCCGGCGAGGTCTAACAGGGCGACCAATCCATATTGGGTTTTGGCGCTGAAGCCCATGGGCTCGCATTGGTCAATTCCCATTCTGCCAGCTAAACAACGCCTATTGGGTCGGAAATCCAAAAGGCCCGTGCTAGCCAGATCAAGAGGAAGGTGCGCTCCATGCGGCTCACCATGGAGGAAATGGTGATCAATGGTCAGAGCAGCCCCACCCCAGGCGACAAGTCCCGGGCTTTGCGGAGCTGTTGGCGCGAATCACCGATCTGTAGCAGCAATCCGTTTCATCTCCCGCTCCCTCAGTTGAGCAGCCATCGTGGCAATGACTCAGAGCGAGGCAAAGTTCCATAAAACAAAAAGACCTCTTGTAGTGCAAGAGGTCTGACGGGATGGAGCCAAGCGGATTCGAACCGCTGACCCCCTGCATGCCATGCAGGTGCTCTACCAGCTGAGCTATGGCCCCGCGAGATGGAGCTTACAACGCCACCTATTTAGACCTGGCGCCATACGGCTACTAGCTTGCCTTGCACTGTCACCTGCTCGGCGGGAAGCACGATTGGGGCATAGGCGGGATTGGCTGCTTCCAGGGTCACCGTGGAGCCGCTGCGGTGGAAGTGCTTCAAGGTGGTTCCACTACCGGGCACCAGGGCGCTGACGATCGTGCCTGCTTTGATCCGGCTCGGGTCGCTGACAGGTTCAAGTAGCACCACGTCCCCGTCGGCGATGTGGGCGTCCACCATTGAATCGCCGTTTACTGTGAGGGCAAAAAGGCCGCGGGTATCGAGCACGGGGGCTAGGTCGAGGCGCTCCTGGATGTCGTCGAAGGTTTCAACCAGACCGCCGGCGGCTACAGCCCCAAGCACTGGGATTCCGCTAACCATTCCGCCTAAAAGCTGCAGGGTCCGAGCCTGCCCCTCTTGCCAGGTGATCCAGCCCTTCTGCTGCAGGTGGCGCAGTCGGCTCTGGATCGGCGCGGGAGATCGCAGACCCATCGCTTCCATCATTTGGCGGATCGAGGGGCTGTGGCGGTAGCTGCCGATGTAATCGCTAAGCCAGTCGTACAACTCCTGCTGGGCGGAGGAGAGCTCCTGCGGAGTGTGATTGGTCGGGCTTTGGCTGGAATAGGGCACGGACGCTATGTCACTGATACAGATGTACCGTCTCCCGGCCAATTTGTCCAGCTCAGGTGTCGACTAGCAGAGCAGCTAGCAGGGCCTGTTGGGCGTGGAGGCGGTTTTCGGCTTGGTCAAATATGCGGCTGGACTTTCCCTCCATGGCGCCGGCGCTTATTTCCAGGCCGCGGTACGCAGGCAGGCAATGCAGCACTATTGCGCTTGAATCTGCCTCTGACACCAGTTCTTCGGTGAGGCACCAGCCGGCAAAGGCCTTTTGCCGCTCCGCCTTTTCCTCCTCCTGCCCCATCGAGGCCCACACATCTGTGTAAAGGGCATGGGCGCCGCGCACGGCAGCCTCAGGCTCGTGCAACACCATCACGCTGCCGCCATGGGCCGCCGCTAGGAGGCTTGAATGTTCAGTCACGGCTGCATCGGGTTCAAATCCCACTGGGCATCCGATACGCACATTCACCCCCAGCAGGGCTCCGCAGAACATCAAGGAATGGGCCACGTTGTTGCCATCGCCCACATAGCTCAAAGTGAGTCCCTCCACCGACCCAAAGGCCTCCTGCAGAGTCAGGTAGTCGGCTAGTGCCTGGCAGGGGTGCTCTAGGTCGGTGAGAGCATTGATCACCGGGATCGAGGCCCAGGAGGCATACTCCGCCAATTCGTCTTGGGCGAAGGTGCGGATCGCCAGGGCATCCACATAGCGGCTCAGTACCCGAGCGGTATCTGCCACCGGCTCACCACGCCCAACCTGACTCACCTGCGGATTGAGGTCGATGGTTTGACCCCCAAGCCTTGCCATAGCTACCGAGAAGCTCACTCGGGTGCGGGTGGAGGCTTTGCTGAAGATCAGTCCGAGAGTCTTGCCGCCCGCATCGATGTGGATGCGACCCGCCTTGAGGTCGGAAGCGAGCAGCAGCAGGGCCTTGGTCTGTTCACCACTAAGATCTGCTGAAGAGAGCAGGTCCCGCCCTCGCAGTTCTGCTAAGGGCGGATATGCACTGATGGCAGCCATGGCTCAACTCCTAGGGCATAACGCTGCTGGCTAGCAGCTCCTTAAGGTCGTCGCCTTCAATCACCTCCTTTTCGAGGATCTTCTCGGAAATCGACTCGAGCAGCCCTCGATTGTGGTTCAGGATTGCCAAAGCCTTGTTATGGGCATTGTCGACTAGGGAGCGAACCTCCTTATCGATCGCTTGGGCAGTGGCGTCACTCACCACCCGGCGAGGGTTGTTGTTGCCACCTAGGAAGCGGCTGCCGCCCTGCTTATCGTAGGCCAAAGGGCCGAGGGTTTCGCT
>JAQCGH010000040.1 GCA_027620015.1 Cyanobacteriota bacterium | reverse complement strand
GCACTTGCTCGAGGCGGGTGCGCACCGAGTTGACGTTCCAGGTGGCGATCTTCATAGGTAGAGGTCCGCAGGGAGGTGGCCGAAATCCACCCTGGGGAACGCATCTAGAATGGGACTAATACAGCAACGATGTGCATAACCCATGGCAGCTGGTAGTTCACCGCTTCCCAAATCTCTGGGATGCAAGGCCCTGGGATACATCGGCGCGACGCTCGCCTTGGCTGCTGGAGTCGCTTCGCTGGCAGCTTTTGGAGCGGTCCGGGCTCAGGAGAAGGGCTATGGACAAACCATCGGCAGCCCCCAGCAGGAGCGCGAGCTCGATTACGGCACCGGAACCAACCGAAGTGGGTCTCTGTTTGATTCCGCCAACCCGATCGATTTGATGAACAAGCTGCGAAGGGCTACCGCCATGGATGACGCCACTACCCCTCGTGATGCATTGGACGCTGCTCTTAGGGATTACGAATCTCCGCCTGCGGCGCCGGCGTCGGCTTCCCCTGCGGCAGGGGTGAAGGGTCCCTGAGCGGCGCCATACCCCAGTCCGCAGCCACTTGATCTAGAAGCGAGTCGCTTGGTCCCGTTTTACGGGAGCGCCCAAGCGCCAGCGACTCCTGGGCCCCCTTGATGTCGCCACGTTCCTGCTGCAGCATCGCCCTCGCCAGCAGGGGGCGTTGGTCAGTAGGGAACTCTGCGGCCAATTTGAGCAGCAGCGACTCCGCCTGGGCCGGCTGATCTCTTCTCTGCAGCAAGTTGGCAAGCAGCAGGCCGATCGGCAGGGCTTCCTGCTTCCGCTGGGGTTTGCTGGCCCTTTGCAGTGCCGCCTCTAGTTGGCTCTGGGCCTGGGCTCCGCGACCCATTTCCAGTTGCAGCAGAGCCATCAGCTGCAGGCCCTCGATCTGGTCGGGCCGCAAGTTAAGTAGTTGGCGCACCTCCCGCTCAGCGCCGCTGCGGTCCTGCTGGTCGCGGCGCAACTCGGCTAGCAGTAGCCGCAGAGACCACTGCTGGGGTTGCTGGTCGGCTAGGCGCTCCAATAGCGCTATGGCCTCCGCTTTGCGATCAAGAGCGAACAGCAGCTCCAGCAGCCGCTGCTGTTCAGCCTGACTGGCTTCGCCCTGGTTGAGCCGCTGCTGCAGGGAGGAAGCCTGACGTTCCAGGGCCCTGCGGGAGGGATCGGATTCAGCCGAACCGCCCTGCAGCTGTCCCAGCCACCAGCCAGCGCCTATGCAAAGGGCACCAGCTCCCGCAATGGCGAGCCCAGCCCAGATCCCGGAACGGTTGGGAGTGGCGGGCATTGGCAGGCGGCCTGTGGTGGGTTGCCAGTCTGCCCTTGTCGCTGGCCTGGGGGCACTTAAAGTTCAATCCATGCGCCAACACCCGATTTCTCCGGTAACCGAACCCACGCAATACCGGGCCATTGGCGTGGTGCGCGGCGTTTATGTACCCACCGATTCCGAGCAACTCACCCGTGGGGTGATTCGCGCGGCTGATGGCACCGAGCTGGAGGCCGTGGTGCTGGGCCGTCTGCTCACATTGATGCGCCGCCACCTCAACCTCGAAGAGCCCCATCTCTGGGTGGTTTACCCCCGTTCGAGGGAGGAGGAGGGGTTGCACTTGCAGATGGTGGGTGTGTGGGAGCCCAGCACCCTGGCCGCTGAAGAGGAAGCTGAATCCCTTGTTGCCGATAGCCCTGCTGCCGAGAGCCCAGCAGATGACCTACCCGAGGGCGACGACTACTTCTCGGTTCGCGGCGAATTGATCTATACCCGCCCTGAAACCGGCGATTTGGTGGTGAAGGTGCGGGTGATGCCACGTCCTGATGGCAACCGGCCCTTGCCCTTTAAGCTCCAACTCAAAGGAGATGTGCCCCTTGAGCATTTGCGCCATTTTGTGGCGCTCAATTTGCGCCGCCAGGCCCAGCAGTTGCAGCTGGAGAGCTTTGAAGTGATTGGTCCGGTCGCCCAGCGGGGCAACCGAGGCGGCAAGGGACGCCGTGACGGTGCCGCAAGCAAGGGAGGTAAGGGCGGCAAGGCACGGCCGGCGGCTCCAATCCAGGCCGGCCAGCGCCCAAGCCCCGTCAGCAGGCCGGCCACTTAAGTGACCAACTGGGGACGCCGACCATGACTAAACCTCTGGCGGCTGGTCTGGCCGTGGGCTTGATCAGCCTTGCGGCGATTCTTGGCCCCGCCCTGGGCCTATCGCCCTGGATTGTGACCCTGATAGCGGGATTGGGCTTGGGTGGCCTCACCTTGGACGCGGCCCGCTTTGGTGGCCGGGGTGGCCATGTGTTGGCCGAAGCCCTCCCCGGGGGCCGCGCCCGCCTGCGGCGGATTGCGATTCATGAGGCGGGCCATCTGTTGGTGGCGCGTCAGGAGGAGATGGCGGTGCGCCAGGTGCTGGTGGGTTCCCTGGCCTGCCTGCGAGCCGGCCTCAACACCAGTGGCAGCACCGAACTGGAGCCGCCGGCCCATGCCAAGTTGCCTGCTGAGGAGCTGCGGCGCTGGAGCCGGGTGCTGCAGGCAGGCATGGTGGCCGAACAGCTGATTTATGGCCAGAGCGTGGGCGGCAACGACGACCGGGCTCTGTTGGGGCGGCTCTGGGGCCTATCCGGCCAAGACGTTGACACTGCCCAGCGGGAACAGCGCCGAGCCCGCCGAGAGGTGGAGGCCCAATTGCGTGCGAGTCAACAGCAATTGCAGGCTGAGGCTGATGCCCTGCTGGCCCTGGCGCCGAGGCTTGGGCGCCCCCTGGCTGGGGAGGCCTGAGGCGTGCTGGCGCTGCTGGATGCGCCCACCGGTCTAGCTGGCAACATGATTTTGGCAGCCCTGCTGGATCTGGGTCTGCCACAGGCGGCGATCCATGACCCCCTGGCATCCCTTGGCTTGGCAGGGGCCTACCGCTTGGAGATTGAGGAGCGCCGCAGCGGCGGCCTGCGCGGTCTGCATTTGGAGGTGCTGAGCCTGGAACCCCAGCCAGCCCATCGGCTCTGGGGAGATCTGCGCGGCCAGCTGCAGGCGGCCCCTTGGCCCGAGCAATTGCGACAGCGGGTGCTTGAAGTGTTTGGCCTGCTGGCGGCGGCTGAGGCGGCGGTGCACGGCCACAGCCCCGACCAGGTGCACTTCCACGAGGTGGGCGCCCTTGATTCCCTAGTGGATGTGGTGGGAGTGTGCGCCGGGCTGCTGCACTTCGGGGTGGATCAGCTTGTGTGCAGCCCGCCGCCGGCGGGTCATGGCCTGGTGGCTACGGCCCACGGCACCCTGCCCCTGCCGGTGCCGGCTGTATTGGAGCTGGCTCGTTTACGAGGGATTCCCTTGGCTTCAGCCGAGGGCTTCCCCCCTGGCGAACTCACCACTCCCACCGGTCTGGCATTGGCGGCCTGCTGGGTAACTCGCTTTGGCTATTCACCTACCCACGTGCCCCAGCGGGTGGGCGTGGGGCTGGGTTCACGGCGCCTGGATCGCCCCAACCTGTTGCGGCTAACCCTGGCGGAGTCCACCCCAGCCGAACTGCAGCTCGAAACAGTGCTGGTGCAGCAGGCCCAGATCGATGACGCCACGGCAGAGGATTTGGCTTTTCTTGGAGAGGAACTGCGCCAGGCCGGGGCCCTGGAGGTGTTCAGCCAGGCAATCGCCATGAAGAAAGGTCGCACCGCCCAGCTACTCACGGCCCTGGTTGCACCGGAGCATGCTGAGAGGCTGCGCCTGGTGTGGTGGCGCCATAGCAGCACCCTGGGGCTGCGCGAACACCCCCAAACCCGCTGGGTGCTGCCGCGCCGTAGCTGGGAGCTGGCTACGCCCCTGGGATCGGTACGGCTCAAGCAGGCCCAGCTGCCCGATGGTCGTTGGCGCAGTAAGCCTGAACACGACGACCTGGCAGCTCTCGCCCGCCAGCACACACTCGGAATCGATCAGGTGCGATTGGTTGTGCAGCAGGCCCTCGATTCCCTGCCTGATGCCAACTTGCCCAGCGAACCTTAAGCATGCCGCCTCTTGCCTACTCCCTATTTCAGCGATGCCGCTGCGGGCTGATTTGTTTGGCCGCCTGGTGGGAGGGTCTGCCGCCACTGCCTGGCGGCTTGAAGCTGTGGATCAGCTTGCTGAGTTTCGGCTTTCTGCTTGCGGCCCTATTGGGCCACGGGCGCCAGTTGTTGCAGCTCAGCCTTGATCGCCAGGGTTGGCTGTGGCTGCTGCTTGCGGTGGGTGTAAGTCTGCTGAGCTTGGTAGCCAACGGTCTGGCCTTTGGGGTGGTGTTGCGTTGGCTCGGGTTGCGCCCCCGCTGGGGCGAACTGGTGCGGGTCTATCTCCATACCAACCTTCGAAAATATTTGCCCGGTGGCATCTGGCACCTCAGCAGTCGCGTGCAGCTGTTGCGCAGCGCTGAGGCGCCCTTGGCCGCCCGGGCCCCAGGATCTCTGGCCTTGGTGGCGGTGCTGCTAGATCCATTAGTGGCGGCGGTGGCGGCACTTGCGCTGATGTCAGCTGGCGGATGGCAAAGGGGCCTGGCTTTGTTGGGGTTGTTGCCCTTGGCCTTGCTCCTGCCGCGATGGCTTAACCCTCTGCTCAATCGTCTGGAGCGCCGAAAGGTCTCGGCGCTGGGTATGGACATCGAGGTGGCCGCTACTGCGCCGATTCGTTCCTATCCCTGGCCACCGCTGCTGGTTCAGTTTGGATTTGTGTTGCTGCGCTTCGGCGGCTTTGCCTGCTGCGTGCAGGCTTTCGACCTTTCCTACAGCCTCAGCTGGGGCGTCTGGCTGGCTGGCTTTGCTCTGGCCTGGACCGCTGGATTGGTGGTGCCTGGAGCGCCCAGCGGCTTGGGTGTGTTCGAGGCGGTGCTGCTACTTCGTCTCGGCTTTGCCGTTCCCGAGGTATCGCTGTTAGCGATCACCATCAGCTATAGGCTGGTGGTGACCATCGCCGATCTGCTGGCGGCGCTCACGGCCAGGCTGGATGGACCGCCTTTGTTGAGGAATTCAGCAACAACTCCTTAAATCCTCACCTGAACCTTCGCCCTCAACGGAGCTGCCGCCCGTGAAGGGCAGGCTGCTGCCGCAGCCCGGAAACAGGCCGTAGTGGCGGCTGAAGTCGCCGAGGAACTCGAAATGGGGCTCAAACCGTGTGGCTTGAAGCATGCGGAAGCTGTTGCCGCACACAGGAAAAACCCTGCCGGTTTCGATGGCGTGATGGCCATCGAGCTCAAAGCGGTGGGGGTGGTGGGGGATCGTGCCGCGGTAGATCACTGCCTGGCCGTGGTCTTCGCAGGCATCCTCGAGTTCGGCGATGTTGAACAACCGATAGGTGGCTGCATAGAAGCGGGCCTCGCCAACCAGTGGTCCCAAGGCCGGTTCAGTGATTCGCAGCTCGCGGTCGCTCACCAGCCGCGGGTCAGGGAAACCTGCGCCTTTCGCCAGGCGCAGGAAATCGTTCCAGTAGAGGGCTCCGCCCAGGCACTCGCCGTAAAGCACTGGATCGCGCCGCACTGCTTCCGGTAGGCGTCGATCTACATAGACGTCGGAGAAATACAGCTCCCCGCCAGGCTTGAGCATCCGTTTCACCCCTTGCAGCACCGCCGCCTTGTCGGTGGAGAGGTTGAGCACGCAATTGCTCACGATCACATCGAAACTGCCCAGCTCAAGGTGCAGCGCCTCAAGGGCTTCGATCGTGCCCTCTAAAAACGACACGTTGGCGTAGCCGAACTGCTCGGCATGGAAGGCCAGGTGCTCGCGGGCCACCGCAAGCTGCTCCTCCGTCATGTCGACGCCCACCACCGAGCCGCTCGCCCCCACTAGTTGAGCTAGGGCGTAGACGTCGCGACCTGTGCCGCAGCCCAGATCGAGGATGCGGCAGCCCTCCAATAGGGGCGGGCACACCAGGCCGCATCCGTAGTAGCGCGCCAGCACATCCGGGTGGATGCGGGCCAGCAACGGACGCAGCCAGGTCGGCACCGCATCGGCATCGCAGCAGGCGCTGGTCTTGAGGTCGGCCGTGCCGGTGAGCTCCTGGCCGTAATAGGCCTGAACGGCGGCTTGGGTGGGCATGGTTGCGCGCGGCCTGGGGGGATGGGTTCAGTCTGCCTCTGTCAGATGTCCAGTCAGGGCCATCACCAGCCGCTGGCGATCTTGGCGCAGGCACGCTTCGAGTTCACCGGCACTACTTCGACTCGTGATCAGCAGCACCTCCATCCCGAAGGCTTCCGCCACGGCGGCTACTCCCCCACCACCGTGAGGGTGCGGCCGGCTAATTCATTAAATTCCGGCTCCACCAGCGAAAAGCCTCGGCTGCGTTGCCAGTCGCCCTGCAGCACCTGGAGCCGCCGGGCTTGCAGATCGCAGATCAGTTCAAGGATCAACGCCCAGGTCACCTGCACCACCGAGGCCGTGCTGTAGCGACTGGCATTGCGTACGACGATGCCAGTCGCTGCGCAAATCAGTCGCAGCTTGTGCAGTTTTCGCAACAGCTCTCCATCCAGCTTGATTTTGTTGGTGATCGCGATATCGGCCCTCAGCAGCCGCCCCAGGCGTAGCTCTGGCGGGGTGCTGGGCCAGCAGATCAGCTCGGTATGACGCTCCAGGGGGGCTTGCTCATGGCACCTCTTCGCAACTGCATCTATTGTTGAGAAGACTGGGATCTTGTTTTGATCGCCCTACTTAGTCCTGGAGCCCAGCCCCCCGCTGCAACCCTTCCCGTTGGTGGGGATGGACTGCGCTCCAGCCTGCACGATCGCGGCCAAAGGCTCACGCCTCAGCGACAGCGGGTGTTGGCCCTGTTTGAACGCATTGGTGAAGGCAGCCACCTTGGCGCTGAAGAGGTGCACTTGCGCCTGCTGCGCAGCGAGGAAAGGGTTTCGTTGGCCACCGTGTATCGGACCCTGCGGTTGCTGAGCTCAATGGGGCTGCTGCAAGAGCTAGAGCTACCCGAGGGTGGTCGCCGCTTTGAGTTGGCAAGTGACGCCCACCGCGACCATCACCATCTGGTTTGTGTGCGTTGCGGCCGCACTGAGGAATTCGAAAATGCTGCGGTGCTCCAGGCAGGCGAGAAAGCCGCGGTTGGTTATGGCTTCCGCTTGCTTGAGTGTGTTCTCAACGTCCGGGCCCTCTGCCCGAGCTGTGCGGCGGTCAAATAGCTTCCAATCCTTTTAGCCACTTGAAGGTAAACACCTCAGTGGCCTGCTGCTCAGGCTCAGCTTGTGATCGTCAAGATCGCAACTGCTTGTTGTTATTGAGAATCGCTTGCAAAAAGGCGGCGTTGTTGTTTAGGTTGCGACTCATTCGCAATAAGCCTCGAGCTGCGGCCATGAGTTTTCGCTTCCTTCCCACCGATCCCGCTACCGCCGTGCGCATGCCGGCAGGTCAGACCGTGCTGCTGGATCCGGCTAGCCGGCCGAGTGGCAGCTGCATCGAGGTGCTTGATGGTGTAGCCCGCGTCTACTGCCCCTGTGAGGAAAACGAGTGGATAACCCTGGCTTTTCTGCAGGCGGGGGATCAGCTCTGCACAGATCGTCTCTGCAGTGAGGGCGTCTGCGTTGAAGCGTTAACCCCCTTGAGTCTCCGTAGCGATGGGACACCTCGGCAGGGGGATGGCTTTGATGTCGTCAATGAATGGACTCTGCAGTTGCTGCGCATCCGTCACCTAGGCAGCGCTGATCAGCGGTTGCACGCTTTGTTTGGGCTGTTGGTACGCCGACTCGGTCGTCGCTGCGGTAGCTGGTGTGATCTGCCGTTTCGTCTTACCCATGAGCGCATCGGTGAATTGATCGGTACTACCCGGGTCACGACCACTCGCCTGATTTCAAGGATTCGCCAGGCCCAGCTGCTCGAGACCCCCGTCGGGGAGGCTGGTATGCGCTTGGCGCCGGGATTAGTCGAATCTGCCCCTTTGGCGGTGGCTTAGTCGCGTTGCTCCAGTGTGGGCACTAGAGCAAATGCCGCTAGCAAGCCAAATCCCATGATGATTACGGCGGGTGCCATTGCGGCACCCACTCGTTCATCGCTGGCGTATTGGAATACGCGCACCGCCAGGGTGTCGAAATCGAAGGGCCGCAGAGCCAGTGTGATCGGTAGCTCCTTCACCACATCCACAAACACCAACAGCGAGCCGACCAGCAGGGGCCCTTTGAGCAGGGGTAGGTGAATCCGGCGCAAGATCGCAAGCCAGTCGCAGCCGAGGCTGGTCGCCGTTTCGTCGATGCTCGGGGGGATGCGCTCTAGAGCGGCATCCAGCCCCTGCTTGGACACGGCGATGAAGCGGTCGCCGTAGCCCCAGAGCAGCAGCAGCACTGGGCTGAAGCCGAGGGAGCCGCCCAGCACGATTAGCCCAAGGGCAAGCACACTGCCGGGAATGGCGTATCCCAAGCCGGCGATAAAGCTGAGCTGTTGCACCAACGGCTGGGGGCTCCAGCGTCGGCAGATAGCCAGCAGCAGCGAACCCAAGCAGGTAGCCGCAGTTGCAATAAGGGCCAGACCGAAGCTTCGGCTCGCCAGCTGGCCTAGTTCTGCGAACGATTCGCTCTGCAGCCCTTGCCAGCCTTGCTGAATCCAGAGGGCGGGAATGCCCACAGCGATAAGGGGTGGCAGCACACAGGTCAACTGGGCTATAGCGGCGCGCCAACCCTCCAGATGCCAAACGTGAGCGCTACCCGTTCCGCCCTCTAGGTTCCAGCGTCGACTGCGTTTACGCAATTGACGTTCGCTGGTGATCAACATCGCCACGATCGCCAGAGCGGCAATGGACAGCAGCGCCGCACCCTGGGGATCGCCATCGACTTGCCATCGGTCAAGGATGCCGGCAGAGAGGCTGGGCACGCCGAGCAGTCGCACTGCGCCGAGATCGTTAACCACCTCCATGGCACTTAGGGCAATGCCGGCGCCGATCGAGGGCAGGGCAATTGGTAAGGCGACGCGAAAAAAACTTCTCCAAGGGCCTACGCCAAGGCTGCGGCTGGCCTCCAGTAGTCGCCTGCCACTAACTGAGAAACTTTCGGTGCTGAGCAGAAATACATAGCTGTAGTTAGCCAGGGTTAGCAGCACAATTGCCCAGCCCAGGCCATGGATGCGCAGGCCCCGGTAGCTGCCCCAGTCGATCAGGCTTGCGGCCAGAAGGTAGGCAGGGAAGGCCATTGGCACCAGTTGGGCGATGCGTAGCCAGCGGCGGCCTGGGAAGCGGCAAACCGCGGTGAGCCAGCCGATGGCAGTTCCCACTACGGCACCTAAGAGCCCTTCCCCTGATACCAGCAGCAAGGTGCCCTGCACCTGCCTGAGCCCATCTAATCCCAGCTCCAGTTTGCTATCGCCCCTGTTGATCAACACGTCCTTAAACAGGGAGAGCAGGGGCAATATGGCGAGCCCACTTGCCAAAATCACAACCAGCACAAACCAGGTCCGGCTGCTCGAGCTGCCCGGCCCCTGCGCTGGGGTGCCTTGGATTGTGGAGCGCGTCAACGCGATGCCAAGTCTTTACTCCCAGCCAGCCTGAGTCATCAGTTGCACTGCTTCACGGTTGCGGCGGCCCAGCTGCTCCATGGAGACTGGTGATGTCCGGAACGAGCCGAATGCTTTAAGGGTCGGGTTGTTCCCCCAACCTGTGACTGGGTATTCATTGTTGGCGGCGGCGTAGCCCTCCCCTGATTTGCTTGAAACTAGGAATTCCAGCAAGCGTTGTGCACCCTCGGGATTTCGGGAGCTGCGGGTGATGCCACCGGCCGAAATGTTGATGTGGGTGGGGTTGGGCCACACAACTTTCAGCTTCGAAGCATTGCTTCGCTCAGTGCTGTTCTTGTCTTGCAGCATGCGCGCTAGGTAGTACTGATTGGCTACAGCAGCGCCGCACTGTCCTTGACCCACGGCACGCAGCATTGGGGTATCGGAAGTAAAGAAGGGCCTTTTGGTGTTGGCCAGCATGCCGCGTAGCCATTGTTGGGTGGCAGGTATGCCGCGCCGCACCAGCTCATCAGCCGTGAGGGACTGGTTGTAGACGCTTGCGCGGTTGCGTAGGCAGAGCTTGCCTTTGAGCTCCGCACGGCTGAGGTCGGCGTAGCTTCGGATAAGGCCGGGCTTCACGATTGCTGGGTTCACCATGACAGGGCGGGCCCGGCGGGTCAGGGCAAACCATTGGCCTTTGGTGTCCCGCAGGTTGGCCGGCACGTCCTTGTTGAGTTGAGTCGAGCGAATCGACCTAAACAGATTGGCCTCCTGGGCTCTATAAATCCGGGCCGCATCCACCAATACCAGCAGGTCAGCTTTGCTGTTATTACCCTCGCTCTTGAGGCGCTGGATAAGCTCGTCGTCTTTACCCTCCAGCAGGTTCACCTTGATGCCGGTGTTTCTGGTGAACTCGCGGTAAATCAATTTATCAGTGTTGTAGTGCCTTCCGGAATAGACATTTACTTCCTTGGGTCGGCTCTGGGCCATGCCTGCTACCCCGATGACACCAGCAAGGGTGGTAGCGGCTAGGGCACAAAAGCCAAGGGGTTTTAGCCAAGGGCGGGAATGCTCGCAGCTGGTGCTGGGTGGGTTGCTCATGTTGGAAATAGATTTGGCATTGAGAATCAAATCAGGCTAAGAACGCTTACGCCTGCCCCTTGTGATCAATGCAAGCCTTTGAAGTAACTATTGCTACGCCTAGGGTGGATTTGCTTCAAATTAGGAGCGGAACCGGGTTTGAAGCACTCCAGCTCAGAGATCTTTGTAATTCAGCTGTTTAGAAATTTTGATGATGTTTAAGAATCCTGGGGTTCTGTGCACATGCTCAAATGGTACTGATGGCGCTGTAGGAGGTGGTGCCAGTAGCCAGTAAAAAACAGGCTTTTGGATCTTTGATCGGAGCTCAAGTTGCTGTTTCCGTGCGGTTGCAGTGTGCGTTGGTTTCCCCTGAAGTGTGAGAATCGAATTTGTCGAATCAGCACTACAGACCAACTATTAGTTACTAAATTAATACATTGATCTCCTCAGTTAATTTATTTACCCAAATCAAAGTTTTAATAGATTAGCCTTTGAGGCTACATTTTATCAAATTTATTTGAATGTGATTAGGCCCAAAAAAATCATAATCGATTAAATTTTGTTGATGCTAGTTTTAAGGTGCTTGGATGGCGCTAGTTAAGGTTTTAATGTAGAGCCTTGGATATGGCAATCAACAATGTCTGGTTTTCGCAATATATTATTGAATGGCAATCAATAAAACTTATTTTTTGTTACTTAGTATGGATGGCTTGGTTAATTAATGAAAAAATGAACTAAATATTATCGGTTTTTTTGGCTCTTATTGGGACTAATACGGGCTGCATCAAGCCACCGCCGCCATTGTCATCATCGGAATCAGTTGCCAGCCAAAAGGCCACACCAAACAATGCCAAGACGCCGGAGAACAAGATCAACTCAGTCATGACATTTGATTTCGCTTTGTAAAGCATAGCCTGGTTGGCAAGTTTTTGTGTAGAAAGCGCCTGCCCATGGCATCACACCCGCCGAGGGCGCAACCAGCTCTTCCCATGGCAGCCTCAGAGGCTCGCAACCAACCACCAGCCAAGTAAATCTGTACTGCGGCTTCTTTGTCATGATTCAAAGCGTGGACAGCCACTCCTCCTCTCAGCACTGCGGCTAGCTTCCGGCCCTGACTTGCAGCCTGGGAGAAGTATCCATAAAGACTGTCAACAGCTCGGCGCATTGCAGGTTCCCTCCAAAAGCTCCAAAGCCTCCTGAAAGCCTGCGGCTAGGGCTTCCGGAATTAGGGATGGGCGGGCCAATGCGCCGGCTCCAACCTTCCAATCAGCAAGAGCAGATGATCAAGCCCAAGCAGGCGCATGGTCATGTTCATTGTGCGAATCCATTGCCTGCATCTTTGGCAACGCATACCTGTAATTGCTTGCGCAACTGGTCGTGGTTGAGATTTTTACCGATCAGCACGATCTGGTTTTTGCGCACTGAGCCCTCTGGCCAGTCGGAATCATCGATCGAGAAGCGTTTGCCAGCCAGGTGGAACACATGGCGGCGCTCACTTTCGTTGAACCAGAGGATCCCCTTGGCGCGGAACACCTCAGCAGGAAGTTGGTTGTCAAGAAAGTTCTGAAATTTGCGTAGAGCAAGAGGCCCTTCCGACGCAAACGACAACGATGTAAATCCCTCGATGGCTGCGTGGTCTGGGTGATCGGCGTGATCGTGGTCGTGATGATCGTGGTGCTTGTGCTCGTGCTCGTGCTCGTGTTCGTGCTTAACGCTGAGCTGCTGCTGGGCAACAATTTTGTCGCTTTCGAACAGCCCAACGCTGAGCAGTAGCGGCAGAGGCACATCACCATTTACCGAGCGCAGGATGCGGGCATCGGTTTTGATCTCGCGCAACTGGGCCTCCAGGGCAGCCAGTCGCTCCTCAGCAACAAGATCGCACTTGTTAAGCAACAGCATGTCGCTGTAAACGATCTGGGCCCGAGCTACTTCACCCTGCAGCAGTTCGTCGCTGAAGTTCTCTGCGTCCACCAAGGTGATGATCGAATCGAGCCTGGTGGAATTTCTTAGGTCGCTGCCGAGGAAGGTCATGGCCACTGGCAGGGGATCGGCCAGGCCGGTGGTCTCCACCACGAGATAGTCCACCGGATCAGGACGGTCCAGGATGCGATACACCGCCTCGAGCAGTTCGCCGTTAATTGAGCAGCAGATGCAGCCGTTGCTCAGCTCCACCATGTCTGCGCTGGTGGCAACGATCAGTTCGTTATCGATGCCGATCTCACCAAACTCATTAACCAGCACGGCGGTTTTGACGCCCTGCTGGTTGCTGAGAATGTGGTTGAGCAGCGTGGTCTTACCAGCCCCGAGAAAGCCAGTGAGAATTGTCACGGGGAGGCCCGTGGGCGCGGCACTCGAGGTCATGGAATGAGGAATGGCTTTGGTGTGATAACACTAGAAAGACTTCGTCTTAATCCTTAAAAAAACCAGCTGACGTCGGGGTTGATCGAGGTGTGTAATGAGAAGTGGAGGACCAAAGGACTGGAAATGTGTGAGGAATCCAGTCCTTTAGGGCTCTATAGATCAGAATGTAAATGTGGTCTTAACAACGGCGCCAGTTACATCCTTGCCGGACGAGGCATTCTCAACCCAGAAGAAACCAGGGGTGATGGAGATGTTGTCAGTGGCTTGGATTTTGTAGTATCCCTCATAAACGAGGTCATCATTACCACCATTAGGCTCTAGTCCATTGGCCCCAGCGCCGGCTGCACCGATTGCCATGCCTAGATCGTTACCTTTAACGAATACATTACCCCAGACAAGACCAACGGTCCATGAAGTGAAGTCTGCGTTGCTTTCTTCGCTAAAGCCGAAGCCTGCGCTAATTGAAGGAAATATTCCCGATTCTGCAGGTGCCCAATAGCCGCTTAGGCCATATGCATTATAGTCTGTAGCTTTTTTGCCTGTGTAGATAGCAGCTACACCCCAGTTGTCAGTTGTATAGCCGACCTGGGCGGTGTAGACAGCAGAATCATCGAACAGGCCTTTATTAACTGTCTGGCTAGCAGCGTCACTATTAGGTGTTACGAAAAGGAGGCTTGCATTAAAGCCATCTTTTGCATAAGAAACACCAGCACCTGCGCCACTTGTCATGTTGTATGCAGCTTTAGCGCCAGCGAAACGAGTGATATCAAGCATTGAATCGGAAGGATACAAGCTTGGGAACATAGCCAGCATGTCTCCCTGCTCAACTATAGGACCAGCGGTGAATGTGAAATCTCCTACAGGGAACTGATAAAAGAGGCGGTCGATCTGTACATTTCCGGCGCTGTCGAAGCCATACTCAAGTCCACCAGCAGCTTCATAGGTATCGCCGAAGTTGCCTGAACGCAAGGTCGTCTTCAGCAGGTCATTACCAGTAAAACTAGTGTCGAAGTTAAGGATCAGGTCGTAGTTAAAAGAGATCTCATCTGCGCCGGCTGCATCAGTGCCGCCAATGGCCATGATGGCTTGGCCACTAAGCTTGGTGGTGGTGGAGAACTGCTGAGCTTCCAGAGCGCCAACTTTGGCATCGAGGCCATCAACGCGGCCCTTGAGGACGGCGAGTTCCTTCTCGAACTCGGCCATCAGCTTCTTGAGCTCGTCGGTCACTTCGGTGACGCGGTCGAG